>CAYNDK010000049.1:0-17146 GCA_964395965.1 uncultured Flavobacterium sp. | reverse complement strand
GTAATTCGACAAAATCCCAATACACAGAAGTGCCCGATAAACTCGGGTAAGTGGTATTTGCCAACATGCCATGAAGCGCATGTCCAAATTCATGGAATAACGTGGTCACTTCGTTAAACGTCAACAACGACGGTTTAGAAGCTGTTGGTGGAGTAAAATTGCACACAATCGATACATGCGGTCGATCATTCACTCCGTTTTGAATGTATTGTGGTTTGAACGAGGTCATCCATGCACCGGGACGTTTGCCTGCACGTGGAAAGAAATCGGCATAAAATAATGCCACAAATTCATTGGCCTCTCCACGTACTTCATAGGTTTGCACATCAGGATGGTATTTGTCAATCGTATCGATTTCATGAAAAGTAAGTCCGAACAACTTCTCCGCTACCGTAAAAGCACCTTGCAAAACCTTCTCCAATTGGAAGTACGGTTTTAAGAGTTCGTCGTCCAAATCAAACAATTCTTGTTTTAATTTTTCTGAATAATAGGCGCCATCCCATTTTTCCAAATGGTCCAATCCGTCTTTTTCTTTGGCGAAAGCCGATAACTGCACAAATTCACGTTGGGCAGCTGGTTTAGCTTTGGCTAATAAATCATTCAAAAACGTTTTTACTGTTTCGGGATGTTGTGCCATACGCTCTTCCAAAACAAAATGTGCATGGGAATCGTAACCCAATAGTTGGGCGCGTTCATGACGCAATGCCACAATTTTTTTCAAAATTTCGGTATTGTTATGGGCATTGTCTTGAAAGGCTTTTTTTCCAAAGGCAATGGCCAACTCTTTACGCAATTCACGGTTGTCGGCATAAGTAATCAACGGCATATAACTCGGGAAGTCCAAAGTAAATACCCAACCTTCGAGTCCTTTGGATTGTGCTAAAGCCGCCGCCGCTTCTTGGGCACCTTCGGGTAAACCTGCCAAATCTTCAGCATTGGTAATATGCTTGAAATAACTGTTTGTTTCGGCCAAAACATTTTCACCAAAAGTTAATTTGAGTTTGGCCAAATCCGTGTCGATTTCGCGTAAGCGGTTCTTTTTCTCTTCACTTAACAAAGCACCGTTCCGACTGAATCCTTTGTATTTCTTTTCCAACAACATCAATTGTTCTGGTGAAAGGGATAAAGTCTCACGTTGTTCATAGACTGTTTTTACCCGTTGAAATAAGGTTTCATTTAAAGAAATGTCATTGCCAAAGGCCGTCAATTTTGGGGAGACTTCCTGTGCAATCTGTTGCATGGTGTCATTGGTCTCGGCCGAATTCAAATTAAAGAAAATCGACGATAGACGATCCAAAGCTTGTCCCGAATACTCCAAAGCTTCGATGGTGTTTTCAAAAGTTGGTGCTTCGGGATTAGTGATAATGGCATCCACTTCAGCGCGGGCTTGGGCAATCGTTTGGTCAAAAGCAGGTACATAATCGTCGAGTTGTATTTGACGAAAAGGAGCTGCGGTATAGGGAGTGTTGAATTTTTCTGTAAACATTTTTTACTAAAAATAAAGGCGTCCGAACTGAATTCAGTAACGGAGCAATAACGTTATGATTTTTATGAAATTTTAAAAGAAATGAGATTCTTTACCCTTTTAGTGTCTCAGCGGCTTTCAAAACCACGTCCTTCAATTCGTTTTTGTAATCGACAATTTTCTGAAGGATTTCCGGATGTTGACTGCCTAAGATTTGTGCGGCCAAAATTCCGGCGTTTTTAGCGCCATTTAAAGCAACCGTTGCAACAGGAACACCACCCGGCATTTGTAAGATGGAAAGTACCGAATCCCATCCATCAATGGAATTACTCGATTTAACGGGAACGCCAATTACAGGTAGCGGACTCATAGACGCTACCATTCCGGGTAAATGGGCAGCGCCACCGGCACCTGCTATGATGACATTAATGCCGCGGAGGTGGGCGTTCGTACTAAAATCCACTAATTTTTCAGGTGTGCGATGTGCCGAAACAATATCAACTTCAGTCGAAATCCCGAAAGATTGTAGTATATCAATGGCTTCTTGCATGACGGGCAAGTCGCTTTTACTTCCCATGACGATGGCTACTTTCATGTTGTTATAAATTGTAAATTTTACATTTTAAATGATCGAATACGAAGGTACAATTTATTAGCCAAACACTGAAGTCAAGGTGGGTCTATTCCGGAAACATTTTATTCAACAACTTCTTGATTTCCTTCAAACCGTTGCCACCTAGGAGTTCGTTGATGTAAAGAACTTTCCCATTCGGGTCAATTAAAATATTGGTGGGGTAAAAAGAGACGTGAAATTGATCAATGGTTTTGCGGTCATTCGGAATAATCGTTAATTCCAAATCCGTTCGTTTCAAAAAATCAACGATTAATTTCTTTTCATTATAGGTTACCGCAAAGAAAACAACATTTTGATCGTTGTATTTTTCTTTCAGTTTGTTCAAATCGGGCATTTCTTCAATGCAGGGTTTACATTGGGTAAACCAAAAATTAAGGAAAATGGCTTTCCCTTTTAAGTCTTCCAACGTGTACGTTTTCCCTTCCATATCGGTTAGGGATAATTCGGTAAGGGTCGAGCCAATTAACTTTCTACGGTTTTTTTCAAAGTCTTTTTGCTGTTTCCGAAATTCCTCATTGCGCAATTTTACGTCTTCTTTTGAAAGATATTTCAGCACTAAAGAGGCTTTGTTTTGAATAGTATCGGCATAAAAAAGAGTGGTAAACGGTTGGTCGTGAATCGTTTTATTCAGGGAATCCAATTTTTTCAACGGCAATTCTTTGCCATCAGGTAAAAAGAGTTGGGTTTTGGGTCTTTTTTTTTGAACAAATTCAAAATACGTAGTTCGATCCAACGCAATTTGTCCCTCAGGAATAAAGGTTTTTTCTTGAGCAAAAATGATTTCAATGACCAGAAAAGTGAATAGGCAAATAATTTTCTTCATGGATTTTAAACGAAAAAGATATGGATTTGTTGTCAGGTTATTTGAAAGTCCCACTGATTACTGAATACTGAATACTGAATACTGATCACTGCTCACTGCTCACTGATAACCCGTATACTATTCTTCACTTCTTCAGCCACCCGACGGGCCTCTGCCATATTCGCATTGACAATGGTCACATGGCCCATTTTTCGGAACGGACGGGTTTCGCGTTTGCCATAAATATGCGGAGTTACTCCATCAATCGCCATGATTTTTTCGATGTTTTCATAGACGACCTGACCCGAATGGCCTTCTGCGCCGACTAAATTCACCATGATGCCTGCGACTTTACTCTCGGTATTTCCCAAAGGTAAATTCAAAATCGCACGCAAATGGTTTTCAAATTGGGAAGTGTAACTCGCTTCAATGCTGTAGTGTCCTGAATTATGTGGGCGAGGTGCGACTTCGTTGACCAAAATCTGGTCGTCTTGGGTTTGAAACATTTCCACTGCAAGCAATCCTACATGGTCAAACGCTTCAGAAACTTTCAAGGCGACTTCTTGTGCTTTTTGTGCTACAGCGGCATCGATACGCGCCGGACAAATCACATATTCCACTTGGTTGGCTTCCGGATGAAATTCCATTTCCACCACAGGATAGGTGCGAATTTCTCCCGATACCGAACGGGCCACAATAACAGCCAATTCATTTTTAAAATCCACCATCGCTTCAGCCACACATTCCACATCGGGAAGGTTTTGCAAATCCATAGTGGAGCGACACACTTTCACGCCGTTGCCGTCATAGCCGCCAGTAGCCGCTTTCCACACAAAAGGAAAATTTAACGAATCGTCGGCAAGTGCTTGGTGTACAGCGTCCATTCCGACAAAGCGTTGATGAGCCGAAGTCGGAATCCCATGTTGGACATAAAAATCTTTCTGTTTTCCTTTGTTTTGAATCAAACGTAAGGTTTTAGGTGAAGGATAAACGGGAAGTCCTTCGGATTCCAGTTGTTCTAACGCTTCCAAATTGACATTCTCAATTTCGATAGTCAACACATTCACCAATTTACCAAATTTGTACACTATGTCATAATCCAACAAACTGCCTTGGTAAAAAGCGGTACATCCAAAACGAGATGGCGCTTCGGCACTCGGGTCTAAAACAAAGGTTTGAATGTCAAATTTACGGGTGTCATTTAGGAGCATTTTGCCCAATTGACCACCACCTAAAATTCCTAATCGGAAATCAGAAGAAAAATAATTCATGGGTTGTGTTGTTATTGTTTCAGAATTTTTTTGGATTTAGTTACTCCATTTTTGAATTCTGATACAAAAATATAGCTCCCATTTGATAAATGACCTAAATCAAAAGAATAATTTTTAGAATTTAGTTCATTGAAATAAACTACTTTTCCGTCAATACTATAAATGTAAATTTTTGAAATTTCCGAATTACTGAATATAGTCAACGTTGAGTGAAATGGATTGGGATATAACTTCCATTCTAGATCATTGGTTCCACTAGTAGATTTATAACATTCAGGTAATACTTTATGATTCGGATGAATAAGATCTATTTTTTGATCTAAAAAGTCCTTTTGCTGGTGGTAATCATAAAATGTTCGATTGAGCATAGTATCAGTTGCGCCCATCCAATCCTGGAGTAAGGTTGTAAATACGCTGCGATAGTCATACTGAATCGTGTTAATTTGATAGTTGTTTTCTTCAACAGCTTCCGATAAATTAATGTTTGTGCCTTTAATTCCCGGGTTCAAAGTATTTCCGAATAGGAAAATAGGAGCGACTTCTCCATGGTCTGTACCATAATCTGCATTTTCTTTGGCTTTTCTTCCAAATTCAGAAAAAGTCACTGCAAGAGTATCATTTAGAAGATTTTGGTTTTTTAGATCTAAAATAAAAGCTTCTACAGCCTGTGAAAGTGTTGCAAGTAAATAAGCATGGTATCCAGTGTGGGATGCATTGGGTTCAGCCTGCCCAACATGGGTGTCAAAACCTGATAATTTCACTAAGTAGAGAGAGGTGTTCAAATTGCCACTAATTAACTTAGCTGCAGTTTTCAATTGGTTGGCAAGGTCAGTGTCTGGATAGGCTATTGAATTTGAACCAGCAGCAAAAGCTTGCTCAATTTGACTTTTATAGCGATTGGTAGCTTCGTCAACTTGAAGGATATAGCTTAATTTGTCACCATATTCGCTTGAGGGAATTGGATTGGGAGGTATACCAGAAACCCCTTTAATTACAGAATAATAATTGGATTCATCTTTTAATCCAATACTTGTCCCAATATTCGTTTTCTCTTCATTATGGAAAATCAAACTATCGCTACTACTTCCTAGTTGTAATGCAACGGGATAATTTTGAGATTTGTAATTTTCAAAATAGTTGTCAGCAAAACGACCCATCCAACCCGTTTCCAGTAAAAAGTTTTCATTAGTACCATCTCCACCTGTAAGCCATAAGTCGGTTGATTTGAAATGTGATTTATTAAAGTTGGGGTAACCTACACCCTGGATAATCTGCATTAATCCTTGTTCGTATAGATTTTTAAACGCACTAAGTCGCGGATGTAGTCCTACTTGTTTCTCATTGGATAAAGTGGAGTCTAATGTAATATATGAATAATTTCCTGATTCTTGAATACGTAAAGTGGGACGTAATGATGCATACGTGTCGTATTGATAGATGGGAATCAGGGTATTTAAACCATCATTGCCGCCTGCTAATTGAATTAAAATCAACTTTCTTCCATTGAGGTTTGGACAAATAGTCCCAAACTTTTGATACAGCGCATGAACTTCTGTAGGAATTAATGAGGCTACCCCTATGGTAGAGCTTAATTTTAGAAAATTTCGTCTATTCATATTTTTAAAATAGTTGTGCTTCAGGGGCTTTTAGTATAGCAACGATTAATTTTTTTAATCGTAAATTAACAACAGTGGTAAAATTGGCTTGGATATAAAAAGACCAAACAGATGTCCAATCGATAGGAGGTTGTCCTTCCAATAAAAAAGTATTCATAAAATAATCATACCGCTCTTGTGGTGCAATTTGTCCAAAAAAATGTTCGCACAATTCTCTAGTTAACACAAAAGGATCTTCAGGATTTGAGCAAATAGTTGACGAACTAAAAAGCAATGCTAAGTCGGGTTGCGGATATATTGGGGTATTAGAATTGTATAAATTTTCGCCGTTCAACAAGGATTCTATAATTGTAAAACGAATGTGCAATGTAGACGAAGAAATCCATGTTTTATCAAAGTCAGGTGCTTGATAGTAGGCGGGATGCCCAGCCACATTTGGTGGTTCAAATAGTAGCATATCACTTTTTGCAAAAAATGTATTATGTGAAAAGGGTATCCAAAATTGGGTGTAATAATTTAAGGGTTGCACTATACAATTGGGATAGGGTAGTTCCAATGCACTGTTTATTTCAGCAAATAACTGTAAGGGAGATTTGATTGTGCCCCCAATAATAGCTTCAAGTTGATTTGTATTATCAGTATCAAAAAAATGTTCAGAAGCAAATAATGAACGTAAAACAGGCTCTAGTTCATAGTTGTTGTTCTGTAAAATTAAGGCAAGAGGTTGAATAATTGAAGCTTCAATAATTGGACTTATCGCATTGCTGACAAAATAATGATATATTTTTCTGCAGATGTGTTTGGCAGTTTCCGTTTTATTGAAAACCATAGTGACAAAGGAAGCCAATTCATTGAGTTGTTCCGAGGCGGATGAACTTCCCGATATTTGATTCGTGTCAAAGGCTTCACTAAAAGTTTTTGAACCACTGTCATGCAATGAGGGTTCAAAGATACCACAGGGTATACCGGTTTGTGGGTCTAATGTCGATCGAGTGACGTCGTTTTTTATACCCGTTAAAACCCGTGCTGCTTGTACTATATCATGTTCAGTATAATTGGTGTAATTACCAGCAGCCAATTGTGGCCCTTTACCAATAGTGAAAAGTTCAAGAAATTCACGGGCATAATTTTCGTTTGGAGCACTGCTGCTATTTAGATTGTTATTTAAATAGACAAGCATCGCATTGTTATAGGTCATTTTTAAAGAGAGCTCCTTATAATTCCCTAACGCATAGTGATGCAATAAGCGTAAATAATCATAAAAATCTGAGGCATTAATATCCTTTTTAGAAACCGTAAATCGGGTAGATAAAAAGTGCGTTAATTTATGCCCAATTGAAAAATCGATTTGGGTTTGATACCACCACCAACCACTTACAATAATTCGTTTTCTTTCTTGATTTTGAATTGTTGACGAATTGCCCACAAAGTTTGTCCAATAGCCGTCAGGATTTCCTTCTGGTAAAGGGTCAAAAGGTGTTCCAACCAACTGAGGTGGGGTAAATATTAAATTTAAGGCTTCAGTAATGGTTAAGTTTGAAAGTGTTCGAACCTGCTCAGGGGTGTATTTAAAAGAGGTTCGGCGAAGTAAATGACGGGCGTTTACAAGTCCAAGTTCACCAGATATTGCGTTTAATGAAGGCATTTTAAAAAATCTAGAATACTAAATGTTGGTCAAACGAATATAACTCAATTGTAATAATTTTACTGCGGATATATTTTTTTTAACATTCATAAATTGGTGTTTCAAGTTTGAAAAGTAGGGTGTAGTAATAGAACGGGTTAATCACTTTATAAAGAGTTATTGCGATTTGTTGTTCAAATGCATCAACGTCTCTTTTACTACAAATTTCATTCCCGGTGACGGGTTTTCTAACTCGCGTGAAAGTAACAATCGCAATTCGTCATGTACCCAAGGATATTTTTTACCCAATCGAAACAAGGCCCGTAAAGCATAAGCAACGGTGGCTACTTTAGCCTCGCGAATGATAAAATCCAAACAACCTTCAATGATTTTTTCTTCTTGAAAAGGACTGAGAATTACTTCTTTTTTTGAAACCAAAAACAAACAGATTTTGGACGCAGGGCGCACCGCAGGATCTAAAGTAAATTGGGAAAGAGGGGAGCAAAATGAATCCAAATAGGGAAATAGTAACGCAATTTGTTCTTCGGCAACCAATTCTAAAATCCACAACGCTTTGTAGTGATTTTTGTCGTTGGGATTGCATCCCACTTGAATTAAACTTGCCAGAAATGCACTATCATGAAAAGCAATTTCTTTATAGTAATCCCGCGTTTTTCGATAGGCCTTTATTCCTGCAATTTGCGTGTAATGTTCCAAATTCATGTTGTAAATATATCAATTTTGCAAATTTTCCGAACGACTTGATTTTTAATAGGTTTTAGTTGTTAAATTTGCACCTTTATTTCCAACACAACACACATGATTCATTTGCACGACAAAACGTTTGAGCCGTTTATTTCTTCAGAAGAAATCGACTTTGCAATACAAAATATGGCCAAACAAATGGCTGATGATTTTTTTGATGAAACCCCCATATTTATTGGTGTTCTCAATGGATCCTTTATGGTGATGGGCGATTTGATGAAAGCCTACCGCGGGATGTGTGAGGTGAGTTTTATCAAAGTAGCTTCCTATGAAGGAACGCAAACCACCAACGAAATCAAACATTTGATAGGCATCAACGAAAATTTGGAAGGCCGCACCGTAGTGATCGTGGAAGATATTATCGATACAGGAAATACGATCGTGGAATTAAAACAATTGTTGAAAGCACAAAAGGTCAAGCACCTAAAAATTGCCACCTTGTTTTTCAAACCTGAAGCCTACCAACACGATGTGAAAATTGATTATGTAGGTATCCGAATTCCAAATAAATTTATTGTAGGCTATGGATTGGATTACGACGGACTCGGACGCAACTTGCCCGATGTCTATCAATTGGCCCAATAATCTAATGACTAATGTCCAACGACTAAAGTCTAAAGTCTAAAGTCTAAAGTCTAAATTCTAAATTCTAAAATCTAAATTCTAAAATCTAAAATCTAAACTTCTATACTGTAATGATTAACATCGTTCTTTTTGGGAAACCTGGAGCAGGGAAAGGAACCCAAGCCGAATTTTTGAAAGCAAAATACAATTTGACGCATTTGTCAACAGGTGACATTTTTCGCTTCAATATCAAAAACGAAACGGAATTAGGGAAACTCGCCAAAACCTTCATGGATAAAGGGGATTTGGTGCCAGATGAGGTGACTATTCAAATGTTACAAAGTGAAGTGGACAAAAATCAAGATTCAGCTGGATTCTTATTCGATGGTTTTCCGCGCACTATTGCTCAAGCCGAAGCCTTAGATGCTTTTTTGGCAACCAAAGGAGAGTCTATTCGCGCTACCGTAGCTTTAGAAGCTAATGATGAAATTTTAGTGGCACGACTTTTAGAACGCGGGAAAACCTCTGGGCGTCCTGATGATCAAGATGAAGAGAAAATTCGTAACCGCTACCAAGAATACAACGAAAAAACAGCTCCTTTGATGGCCTATTATGAAGCACAAGGGAAGTTTTATGCGGTCGATGGAATTGGTTCTATCGAAGAAGTAACCGCACGATTAAGCGCTGTTTTAGATACTTTTTAAGAAGGAAACACCTCAATAGTAGGCGTAATTCAATATTTTTTAAGATATTTGCACACCAGAAAAGAGCATTTTCGGACTACGGGACGAGGGCTCTTTTTTTGTACACAAACCCATGGAAATACTTATAATTTTTTTACTGATACTCTTAAATGGTGTGTTTTCGATGTCGGAAATCGCGCTTATATCTGCACGTAAAAACCGCTTAGAAACCGCTGCCAAAAAAGGAAATGCCAACGCGAAAGCCGCTTTAGATTTGGCCAATTCACCCAATGAGTTTTTATCAACAGTACAAATCGGAATCACCTTAATCGGAATTTTAACGGGTATTTATTCAGGAGAAAAAGTTACCCAAGATGTCCAGGATTTTGTAGCGAGTTTCCCGGTATTAAAACCGTATGCCGATTCATTAGCAACGGGTATTGTTGTCGTTGTATTGACGTTTTTCTCATTGGTGTTGGGGGAATTGTTGCCCAAACGCATCGGACTCAATTTCCCAGAAGGGATAGCCAAAGCCGTGGCCGTACCCATGAAAGTGGTGTCCAAAATCACTATGCCGTTCATTTGGTTGTTAACCGCTTCCACTGAAGGTTTGTTGAAGGTGTTCCAAATCAAACCCACAGCCGACGGTAAAGTCACCGAAGAGGAAATCAAAGCCATCATTAAAGAAGGAACCGAAGTCGGAGAAGTCCAAGAAATTGAACAAGATATCGTTGAACGCGTGTTCCATATCGGCGACCGTAAAGTCAATTCCCTAATGACCCACCGCAACGATGTGGTCTATCTCACCCAAGAAGATTCCTTTGAGGATATCAAAACCAAAATCTTAACCGAAATGCATTCCGTGTATCCCGTTTGTCAAGACAATTTGGATGAGGTAACGGGTATCGTTTTACTCAAAGATTTGTTTGCTGGCTTGGAACAAAAGGATTTTAAATTGAACGAAATCACGCGCGAAGCCTCCTATTTAATCGAACATACATCAGCCTATAAGGCGTTGGAAAATTTTAAAACGACCAAAAATCACCAAGCGTTAATCGTTGATGAACATGGTATTTTTCAAGGAATTATTACCCTGAATGATATTTTGGAAGCGTTGGTGGGGGATGCGTCCGACTTTGATGAAGACGAATACCAGTTGGTAGCAGAAGCCGACGGTTCTTGGACGGTAGACGGACAGTATTCGTTGCACGATTTTCTCACCTATTTTGATATGGATGATTTAATTGGTGATTACGAAGTGACTACCGTAAGTGGGTTGATTACCACTGAAATGGGGTATATTCCTAAGCAAGGTGAGGAACTCATTTGGAATAAAATGGTATTTACTATTTTGGAAACCGCAGGAGCCAAAGTGGAAAAAGTGAAAGTGGCACCTTATCAGAGTGATAATTAGGAGCAAACGTTGGGTGCATGAATAACGTGCCTTCCCGTTTTCGCCTATATCCCCTCTTTACATCGGGGGATGCCGGCTCTACCGGGGCTAAAAATCAAGTGCCGAGGTTCAAAATACGGGTACTTATAGGAATAAAAGAAATTGATGCAAGGTAACTTGCGAAAAGATACAATCATGACAGAAGGAAATTTTGTAGACTATGTAAAGATTTATGTGTGCTCCGGAAAAGGAGGGAAAGGGTCTACGCATTTACATCGCGAAAAGTTTATTGAAAAAGGAGGTCCCGATGGTGGTGACGGGGGGCGTGGTGGACACGTTATCCTACGCGGAAACAAAAACCTGTGGACACTTTTCCATTTGAAATTTACCAAACACGTTAAGGCAGGTCACGGTGGAGACGGTGGTAGCAGCCGCAGTACGGGTCACGATGGTGAAGACAAAATCATCGAAGTGCCGCTGGGAACTGTAGTGAAAGACCAAGAAACCGAAGAAATTTTGTTTGAAATTACCGAACATGGCGAAGAGAAAATTGTTGCGCGTGGCGGTAAAGGCGGTTTAGGGAACTGGCATTTTCGTAGTGCAACCAACCAAACACCGCGGTATTCGCAACCCGGTATGCCACCCGAAGAAGTCGATGTGATTTTAGAATTAAAAGTACTGGCTGATGTGGGCTTGGTAGGATTTCCTAATGCAGGGAAATCGACCTTGTTGTCAGTAATGACCTCTGCAAAACCCAAAATTGCCGATTATCCGTTTACGACTTTAAAACCCAATTTGGGAATAGTATCGTACCGCGATTTTCAATCATTTGTGATGGCTGATATCCCGGGTATCATCGAAGGAGCTGCTGAAGGAAAAGGACTGGGACATTATTTCTTACGTCACATTGAACGTAACTCAACGTTATTGTTTTTAGTACCCGCTGATGCCGATGATATAAAAAAAGAATACGATATTTTATTGGATGAGTTACGCCGCTACAATCCTGAATTGCTAGACAAAGATCGTCTTTTAGTGATTTCAAAAAGCGATATGTTGGATGATGAATTAAAAGCTGAAATGAAAGTCCTTTTGGATAAGGAATTTAAAGGAATTTCTTATTTATTTATTTCTTCCGTTGCCCAACAAGGTATTCAAGAGTTAAAAGACCGTTTGTGGACGATGTTAAATTCGTAAACATTAGATAAACATTTGTTTATATTGCTTTGATTTTAAGAAAAATAAAATAAATTTGCGATTCGCTATTGCAATAAAAAACTAAATTAAACACTTATGAAATTACGATTACTTTTCGCTTTGTGTATTGTACAGTTGGGTTGGGCTCAACAACGTACATGTGGTGTTGATGAGTACATGGCAAAGATCATGGAAAATCCAATCATGAAACAACAATACATGGAGCAACAAGAAAAATTTGAAGTTGAACTACGTCGACTTGTTTCTGCCCAATTGGAAGCGCGTTCAAGTCAAGGTACAACAGCGGCTCCCAATGCAACAATCCGCATTCCAGTTGCAGTACATTATCCTGCTGTAGCAGCTTCTTCTTCTGCAACTTTAAAAACTTGTTTGCGCTCATTAGCTCAAACTCAAGTAAATATTCTTAATGCAGACTATAACGGAACAAATACCGATATCAGTACGTGGGCAAATGACAGCCAATTTTATCCCGGCACTAATACAGGGATGATGGATGTTCAGTTTATTATCGCTACTCAGAATCACCCTGCAGGAACAGGTCTTGTAAATGGTGATTTAGCGGTTACTTTTGGTACTGATTTCTTGAATGCAGGAGTTATTGGTTGTACCGATGGGTGTAACCAAGATTCAACTTGGGCAGGATATATGAATTTAGTAGTGAAAAACATTAGTGGTGGAATTTTAGGATTTTCTCCACTAGGAGGTTCTCCAAGTCAAGGTATGACGGTTTGTATTGATAACAATGCCTTTGGAAAAACAATGACGACATCACCTACTTCATGTTCAGGCTATGTGCCAAGTGCACCCTATAATTTAGGACGAACATTGACGCATGAATTAGGGCATTTCTTTAACTTATATCACACTTTTCAAGCATGTGATGGTTCAAATTGTGCAACTTCTGGAGATAGAGTGTGTGATACAGAGTCAACAAGTACGGCCTATTACGACTGTAGTCCAGCAGGAACAGTAGCAAGTAATTGTACTGGAGATGCTCAATTAACGATGAACTACATGGATTATGTTCAGGATAACTGTATGTATATGTTTACTGCAGGTCAAGCAACACGTATGCAAGCCTACTACAATTCAATTGCTTCTCAATTTGTTCAAAATGCTTTGGGTAATGAAACCCAGTTGTTAACACAATTTGCAATCGCTCCAAACCCAAGTAAAGGAACTTTTGAGGTGCAGTTTGCCAATCAAGTAACCAACTACAGCTTACAAGTTTTTGATGCAACAGGGCGTATTATTGTAGATGAAGAAAATGCAAATAATGCAGAATTAGTTCATACCATTCAATTGCCATCAGCGCAAAAAGGAGTATATTTCGTTACCCTACGTACAGTAGAAGGTATCGCAACAAAGAAAGTAATTGTAGAATAAAATTTTCTTAAAAGAATTGAAGAATTGTAAGTAAATCCGTTTATTTACAATTCTTTTTTTATATATAAAAACAAGCAAACAACAATGAGAAAAATTGTACTTTCACTGGTATCCGCAGTGTTATTAATGCCTTTCTCCATGAAGGCAGATGAAGGGATGTGGTTTTTAATGTTCATCGAACGTTTGAATCACCGTGATATGCAGAAAATGGGTCTGCAATTAACCGCTGAAGAAATTTACAGCATCAACCACCATAGCTTGAAAGATGCTATCGTACAATTCAATGGGGGATGTACCGCTGAATTGATTTCAAAAGACGGTTTGGTATTAACCAACCACCACTGTGGTTATGATGCCATCGCTGAATTATCTTCAGCAGAAAAAAATTATTTAAAAGATGGGTACTGGGCCGCTGACAAAAAAGGGGAGTTAAAGCCATCAAGTTTATTCGTACGCTTCTTTGTTCGCATGGACGATTGTTCTAAACGTATTTTAGGCGTGGTGAATGATAAAATGACTGAAGCTGAACGTGAAAAAGCAATTAATGCTGAAATCGCTAAAATCGAAAAAGAAAATAATGAAGGCGGGAAATATGTAGTTTCTGTGCGTTCATTCTTCCAAGGAAATGAATATTACTACTTTGTTTACCAAGATTATAAAGATGTTCGTTTAGTAGGAACTCCTCCAGAAAGCTTAGGTAAATTTGGTGGAGATACCGATAACTGGGAATGGCCTCGTCATACTGCCGATTTCTCAATGTTCCGTATTTATGCTGATGCCAACGGAAATCCTGCTGATTACTCGGATAAAAATGTACCCTTACACCCAAAACATTATTTACCGGTTAACTTGGGTGGTGTAAAAGAAAATGATTATGCAATGATTTTGGGTTATCCAGGACGTACAAACCGTTGGATGCCAGCCGGTGGAATTGAGCAAAATGTAAAATTTGCTTATCCTGCATGGGTTGAAGGAGCTAAAACAGGTATGGATAACATGAAAAAATACATGGATCAAAGTGATGCTTTGAACTTAGTATATGCTTCTAAATACGCTTCTACTGCCAATTATTGGAAAAACCGTCAAGGAATGATTGACGCGTTAACCAAATTTGAAACTGCCAAAACCAAAGCAGCTCAAGAAGCAAAATTCAACAAATGGGCCAATAAGCCTGAGAACAAAGCTAAATACGGATCAGTTGTTGAAACAATCAATAAGTTTTATGCATTGACCAACGAGAAATCACGTCATGACAATTACTTACAACAATTATTACGTACTTCTGCTGTTGGTTCAATTTCTAGAACATTAGGTCGTCAATTGGAAGCTTATGCCAAAGCAGATGCGGCTAAACGAGCTCAAGTAGCTCCTCAATTAACAGAGTTAATTGACGAAATGTATAAAGAAATGCATATTCCTGCTGAAAAAGATATTCTAGCAGCACAATTAAAATTATATGCGACAAAATCTACTGGATATGCGATTGCTCCTTCAGTGAAAAAGATTGGAGAAGCCAATAATAATGAGTTTGCCAAATATGTAAATGCAGCTTTTGATTTATCGATGTTCAGTTCTCCAGAACGTGTAAAAGCCTTTTTACTTGTGCCTTCAGAAGGACAGTTAACAAATGATCCATTATTTGCTTTGTCAAATGATTTAATAACTCATTTGAACTCAAAATCAGATGAAGTAGCAAAAGCTCAAAATGACTTTGGTGCGGCATTTCGTTTGTTGGTTGAAGGATTGCGTGAATCTAAAATTGGAACGATTAAGTATCCTGATGCCAACTCAACCTTGCGTTTAACCTATGGTAAAGTGCGCTCTTTACCTGCAGATAAACGAAATGATGCAACTATTAATAATTACACAACTTTAGCAGGTCAAGTTAAAAAATACAAAAAAGGAGATCATGAATTTGATTTACCAGCACGTGTTATTGAAATGAATGCTAAAAAAGACTTCGGTCGTTATGCAGATAAAGACGGTTCATTACACGTAAATTTCTTAACAGATAATGATATCACAGGTGGAAATTCAGGTTCGCCGGTTTTAAACGGTAAAGGTGAGTTAATCGGTTTAGCTTTTGATGGTAACATTGAAGCGATGGCGGGAGATGTGATTTTTGACAAAAAATTACAACGCACTATTAATGTTGATATCCGTTATGTGTTATGGGTAATTGAAAACTTTTCAGGTGCAAAACACATTGTAGATGAAATGACTTTGGTAAAATAATTTATCATAAATAGAATATAAAAACTCCGGTCAATCGCCGGAGTTTTTTTATTTTTGGTTCCTAAATGTGCTGTGATGAAAAGCCTAATATATATGATTTTACTCTTCTCAGTTTCCAGCTTCGGACAAACCGATATGGAAAAAGGAGAGCAGCTTTTTAAAGCACAACGATGGGAACAAGCCAAACCCTATTTTGAAAAATGCCTAAAAGAGAAGCCAAATAATGCCAAAATTATTGAATACTTAGGTGATATTGCAGGGTATCAAAAACGTTGGGACGATGCCCTTCTGTATTACGGTCAGTTGAAAAAGCAGAATGTTCAAAATGCTAACTACTGGTACAAATATGGAGGTGCGTTGGGAATGAAAGCCAAATCAGTCAATAAGTTTAAAGCGCTAGGTTTAATAGATGAAGTAGAAGCCTCTTTTTTGAAAGCCGCACAATTAGATCCCAAACATATTGAAACCCGTTGGGCATTGGTAATGCTTTATTTGGAATTGCCTGCAGTAATCGGCGGAAGTGAAGATAAAGCGCAAAAATATGCCGCTGAATTAATGACGATTTCTAAAGTTGATGGGTACCTCTCAAAAGGATATATCGATGAGTATTTTAAAAGGTATACCAAAGCGGAAACCAATTATGTAAAAGCCCATGAGTTGGGTAATTCCAAAACTACATTCCAAAAACTTTATAATTTATATCAAAATAAATTGAAAAATGCAGATAAAGCACGCAAGTTAAAAGCTACTTTTGATGCAAAAGATTCCTAATACTATGCGAACACATTTTATTGCCATTGGAGGTGCAGCGATGCATAATTTAGCACTTGCCTTACATCATAAAGGCTACCATGTAACCGGTAGTGATGATGCGATTTTTGAACCTTCTTTGTCACGTTTACAAAAGCAGGGTTTACTTCCAGAAGCCATGGGATGGTTTCCTGAGAAAATAAATTCAACTATTGACGCCGTTATTTTAGGCATGCATGCCAAAGCCGATAATCCAGAGTTATTGCGAGCACAAGAATTGGGTCTGAAAATTTATTCCTATCCTGAATTTCTATACGAACAATCCAAAAATAAAACGCGTGTAGTCATTGGCGGATCCCATGGGAAAACTACGATTACTTCCATGATTTTGCATGTGATGCATTACCACAACGTTCAAGTGGATTATATGGTAGGTGCACAATTGGAAGGATTTGACACTATGGTGCATCTTACAGAGGAAAATGATTTTATCGTTTTAGAAGGGGATGAGTACTTATCATCACCCATCGATCGCCGTCCAAAGTTTCATTTATACCAACCCAATATAGCCTTATTGTCGGGTATTGCTTGGGACCATATCAACGTGTTTCCAACTTTTGAAAATTATGTACAGCAATTTGAAACCTTTGTCAACCAAATTACCAAAGGCGGTATTTTGATCTATAATGAAGAAGATGCAACCGTTAAAAAAGTTGCCGAAGCTACTGAAAACACCATTC
>CAYNDK010000048.1:0-17254 GCA_964395965.1 uncultured Flavobacterium sp. | reverse complement strand
AATATCAGTAATATAATTAGCCCCTACATTACTCAATGAACCGGTAGTATTGATGTTAACTTTATACTCATAATACGCGTTAATCGTATTCATAGTATTATCGCGATTTACATCTTCAACATCGGGAATAGTTGTTGAACCACGATTGGTATCGGTTACATCAACAGGAGAGTTACCTTGTACGTTATTGTAATTTTTATAGCGCTCAAGAACTGATCCATCAGTATTTAAAAAATAAGTATAGTTATCTGCTGAAGGGTCGGTAAAAGAGGCAAAGGCATTAAATTTAGCAGCTTCCTCTACATCACTTAATCCATCATACCCAACGTCTTGAGCATTTCGTGTGTTTGTATCGGTATCAAAAGCATAAATCAAAGACTGTGAAGCAGGAACATTCCCCCAAGTTTGATTGGTTACAATTTGATCTGGGCCCAATCCATTTTCATAAAATTTACGCCCGTCTTGAAGAACATCTTCTGAAATCTCACCTAAATTAAAATACAATTGCCCACCATTTGTGGGATCTGTAGCAGCACCAGGATTTTCTGGATCATAATAAGGGTCCATCATCCAAAACTGGATATATTCAACATTGGACTGCTCAAAATTGGTTGAATTGAGGGAACGCATAATTCCACCAAAATTATTTTGAGGATTTGGCAATGTACCTGTTGGAACGGCGTCAGGATTATAATTATAAGGTCCTCGCTCTTCTGGGAAATACGTTAAGTCTAGCGTACTAACAACTTGGGACTGTCCTTGAGCAACTACCGTTTGTGGATATAATTCCGACATATAAATTCGGCGCGTACTATTAAGTGATAAATCATCTTGTGAAATACCTGTTGGTCGCTGTGTATAAAAAATAGGGTCAATAGTATACCAAGCCAATTTCGCTCTATTAAACCCATAATTCAATTGAAAGCTCGAAGCATTAAAATCGGCATAATCAACGGAACCTGTTGTAGGCCGTGATGGTGTCGAAGCTAAATACCATGACAATGGTGTGCGTAAATCAATATTTGTTTGCGACCCTTCAAAATCTTCAATGTACAAGGTTGATTGTCCATTAAATCGATCTCCTTTTGGTGTGCCTGGTTGTAAAAAGGCAACTTCACCGCGGAAAGAAACATTGGAAGGCACGTCGGTATCTACATTTGGAAGTTTATTCACCAATCGAGTTAAGAATGGAACTTCAGATGAGAGACTTGTATTTAAACCAAAAATGGTATTGTTAACCGATTCCTGACCGTAGTTTGATTTTTGAGTAAAAGGACGTTCAGACATTTTCAAAAGCGTTGCACCCACTAAGGCTTTGCTATTGAATTTATGTTCGACATTCACACCCCAAAAGCGACGTGTTTGTTGACCAAAAACAGAGTTATTCTCCACCGACACTTCAATAGGTGTATTGGAAGCTTGTAATGAAGGATCAAGAATTTGAACTCTCCCCGCTTGATAGTTCACGGTATAATCAACACCTTCCACCAATCTTCTTCCGCCTGCCATAACCACCACAGAACCTTGTGGGACATTAAACGCTCCAATTGGAATCCCATCTCCACCTGAAGATTTGAATTTCCCTTTTAATTGAAACTTGTTTTTCTCACTATCCTGAAGTGCTGCAGCTTGCGTGCTGGTATATAATGTTCTAAAAACGTACTTATTCTGATTCGCATTAAAGTCGGTTGTCAAAATAGGATCGCCATAATAATTTTCACCTGAATTGTTTCGTAGTTTTTCAAATAAATAACGACCAAAGGGTTCAACTTTAGTAAAAATTATACGTCCATTTTGTTGGTCAATTGTCAAACCTGGCACAAAATCAAAAAAACCATCACCTCCCGTTTGTGGGTCATTGGCAAAGTTTAACTGATCCAAAGAAAACACGCGCATTAACGGTGTATCCTTCACGTCGTTTGGCAACGGAGAGGAAGTATTTGCGGCAACAATATAATTTAAAGGTGAAGGATCTGTATATAAAATATTGAATTTAAAATCTTCTTTCTGTAATTGAAACCCACCGGGAATTTGATAAATATTTTTCATCATTAAGCCCCAAATCGGTTTATCTACAAATGTCAAACTACTTTTTAACATTTTTAAAATTAACGATTGGGATGAGGGAACTGTTTGTCCTGTTGTTCCATCAACATTGACTTGCGTGGCATCAACACCATCAGTTCCAAATTCTCCTACTTGAAAGACTTGCCCGCCAATTGTATACTGATAGGCCACAGCTAATACTTCATCATTGGCCAATCGTTGTTGTAATGAAACATAACCCAATTGGGGATGATAAGTATATTCAGAGGCAGTTAATTTTCGTGCATTTTCCAATTTCGCATAATCAGTTCCTTCATTCACTGTAGCTCCATTATTAAATCCACTACCCGCTGTATAAATTTCACGAATTCCTGAATTCAACAAACCTGTCGTCCCAATCAAAGCTGGATCGTACAAGTTGTTTGAGTTATCAGAAGGACTGTCAATAGGATTTACGAAAAAGCCCCCTGCGATAACTGTTGGATTCACCGCTACCACTCGGTCATCTGGAAATGGTGCTCCCGAATACAAATCGGTTAATCGGGACTCCCCTAAATCTTGCAGCGCAATAATATTACGTTGGTTATTATTGGTATTGTTGACACGATTTTGTTTGTTGGTGACCCAAACTTCGATACGCGTAATTTGCACACGGCTGTCAATTAATGGATAATTGGCTAGCGCACGATCGTAACGATTTTTGAAATATTGTGACAAGAAAAAGTGGCGGTCATTATCATACTCTTGGGCAAACAATTGAAACTCTTGAATTGTTCCTCCGCCTTGCGATGTAACTGTTTTTGTTTGTGATTTTTGTTCAGAATACACCCCTGTTACCGTAGTTTTTCCAAACTGGAATTGACCCTTGACACCAAAAAGGCTTTGTGCACCACGAATCAACGTACTATTCAAAGGCATACTTACATTACCTACCTCAATTTTTTGAATAATATCATCTTCCGTTGGTGTGTATTCTAACTTAATTAAATTTTGAAAATTAAAAGTAGACTGGGTATCATAATTGGCGTTAACATTCAAACGTGTTCCAACCTTCCCCATCAAACTCATACTAATACGTTGATCAAAATCAAAGGTGGTTGTCGAACGGTTTCGTGGTGAAAAGGAAGGGTTATCTTGCTTCGTGTGACGCACTCCTAAATCGACTTCAACCGAACCTGTAGGTTTGATATCAATTGTATTACTACCAAAAATAGATTCAAAAAAACTTGAATTCACATAATAGCGTGGGAGCAAATCCTTTTTATCCTTTTCGGTACCCTTTCCATCCACTGCATTGGATTTTTTTTGAAAATAATCCCGCATGGATTCCCGCATAACCAATTCTTCATATTCCTTGGGAGTAAGGACCATGGGATAGTTGATATTGAATCCCTCAAAGGTTTTGGTTAAAATATAACGATCTATCGTTGGATCATAGGTATACGCTTCTACAACACTTTTAGGATCATTTAATTTAATGGTCCCTGTGTTATATCCTTCTATTTTTTCTCTTTCTTTTTCTTCCTCCTCTTCCTCAGTAGTTTGCGCTTGAATATTCGAAGCAAAAAACAAAAAGAAAAGGCAGATTAATTGGAGTAATAATGATTGATTCCGGCTGTTTGTTTTCAACAGTTATAGGTTTTTTAATGCTAGTTTGATTATGGTTTCTATGGTTGCGTCGGGTTGGTCTTTCATAATTTTATCAACGACCTTTTCTGCATTTTTACGCAGGAATCCTAAAACTTCCAACGCAGATAACGCCTCATCCCGATTTGTATTGTATGATACTAGAGAAACTTCCCCTATATCATGGATTTTTAACACTTTATCTCTCAAATCCAAAATAACACGTTGGGCTGTCTTAGCACCAATTCCTTTAATGGATTGTACCGTCCCAACATCGCCATTGGCAATTGCGGCAATTATTTGTTTAGGATCTAAAGAGGATAACATTGTACGTGCAATTCCAGCACCGATTCCTGAAACAGAAATTAGTAACTTGAATAATTCCCGCTCCGCTTTTTCAACAAAACCGTAAAGGGTATGGGCATCTTCTTTAATCAATAAACACGTGTATAGTTTTACAAATTCTGATGAAGGAAGCTGTCCAAAGGTATGGAGGGAAATATGAATATGATACCCCACTCCATTACAGTCGATAACCACTTCTGTGGGTGATTTTTCAACTAATTTTCCTTGAATGTGTGCAATCATATTGAGTTATAGTTTCTTCAAATATAGAAAAAATAGTTTTGTATGGTAATTCGTGACTTACCGCACTATTTTTTTACTACTAAATCCTTTAATCGTTTATGCTTTTCTTGGGCATCTACAACAGCAACAGCTGCCATATTAACCATTTCTTCAACACTTGCTCCTAATTGAAAAATATGTGCAGGCTTGTCTAAACCCAACATGATTGGACCAACCGAATCTACCTTGTACAACTCTTTCAATAATTTATAAGTAATATTTGCCGATTCCAAGTTGGGGAAAATCATTGTATTCACTTTACGCCCTGCTAATTTGGAAAATGGGAACTTGGCTTTCAACATATCTGGATTCAAAGCAAAATCGGTTTGAATTTCTCCATCAACAATTAAATCGGGATAATATTTGTGTAAGTAGGATACGGCTTCTCTAACTTTCTGAGCACTTTCGTGGGTGGATGATCCAAAATTAGAAAATGAAACCATTGCAATTACAGGTTCCATCCCAAACATTCGAACCGTCTTGGCAGTCATTAAAGCAATTTTTGCCAAATCATCTGCAGTCGGATTGGGATTAATTGCCGTATCTGATAAAAACATTGGACCCCGATTGGTCATCATCATATTGGTTGTAGCAATTAAGGAAATCCCAGGTGCTTTACCAATAAGTTGCATCAACGGTCGAACTACAGAAGGATAACTTCGAGAATAACCTGAAAGCATTGCATCGGCATCACCTTCATTAACCATCATGGCAGCAAAATAATTGCGCTCACGCATCCATTTTTGAGCATCCAAAAGCGATATCCCACGACGTTGTCTTTCTTTCCAGAAGATCTCTGCATAACGCATACGACGTTCGTCTTCTTCTTTGGTTTTAGGGTCTAAAATAGGAACATCGGCATCAAAACCTATTTCCTCTTTTAATTCTAAAATATCTTCTTTACGTCCCAAAAGAATTGGTTTACCAATACCTTCTTCATAAACAATCTGAGCTGCTTTTAACACATCCAGTTGATCTGCTTCAGCGAATACAATTCGCTTAGGTTCAGTTTTGGCTCGGTTAATTAATAAACGAACCATTTTATTATCCGAGCCCATGCGTTCCATGAGTTCTTCTTCATATTTTTCCCAGTCAGTTATCGGATTTTGAGCCACACCTGATTCCATTGCCGCACGAGCTACTGCCGGTGCAACCCTAGAAATCAATCGTGGATCAAAAGGTTTAGGAATGATATAATCGCGGCCAAACGCCAACTTGGTTTCTCCATAGGCAATATTCACCTGTTCTGGCACTAATTCTTTTGCCAAACTTGCTAAAGCCTTTACTGCCGCCATTTTCATGGCCTCATTAATTTTGGTGGCACGAACATCTAATGCACCACGGAAAATATATGGGAAACCTAATACATTATTCACTTGGTTGGGATGGTCTGACCGTCCTGTAGCCATGATAATATCTTTGCGTGTAGCGATTGCCAAATGGTAATCAATTTCAGGCACAGGGTTGGCCATTGCAAAAACAATAGGATTTTTGGCCATACCCAGTAACATCTCTGGCGTAAGAATATTACCCGCCGATAGTCCTAAAAAAACATCGGCTTTTTTCAATGCTTCAGCCATTGATGTCCCAGCTTTTGCATTGGTATAACGACGTTGCAAATCGGATAAATCGGTACGGTCTTTATGCAACACACCGTCTTTATCAAACATGATGATATTTTCGGGCTTGACGCCTAAAAGCACATAGAGATTCGCACACGCTAATGCAGCCGAACCTGCTCCAGAAACCACAACTTTTACTTTATTGATTTTTTTACCAGCCAATTCTAAGGCATTCAACAAGGCCGCTGAAGAAATGATGGCAGTTCCATGTTGGTCATCGTGCATGACGGGGATATTCAATTCCTCCACCAAACGACATTCAATTTCAAACGATTCGGGGGCTTTGATATCTTCCAGATTGATTCCGCCAAAAGTCGGCGCAATATTTTTTACAGTGGCAATAAATTCCTCTACATTTTTTGTTCCTACTTCAATATCAAATACATCAATATCGGCGAAGATTTTGAACAATAGAGCTTTACCTTCCATAACTGGTTTTGAGGCCTCAGGACCTATATCACCTAGTCCTAAGACAGCGGTACCATTTGAAATAACAGCTACTAGATTCCCTTTGGAAGTATATTTATATACGTTATCGACGTCTTTGGCAATTTCCAAACAAGGTTCGGCCACCCCTGGTGAGTAGGCCAATGATAAATCGCGTTGTGTCGCGTATTTCTTAGTTGGAACGATTTTAATTTTACCCGGTGTAGGCTTTGCATGGTACAATAATGCGGCCCGGCGTTTACTCGAGTTGTTATCCATTTTTCAAAATTTGTCTAACTACAAAGGTATAAGTATCCGTTGAAAAGCGAAACAAATGAGGGATTTATTTAAGGAAGTCGATGTTGCGTTTGAGTCCTTCATATTTGGTGCGTTTAACTGCCGAATTTTTAAAGACTTTTCGGAACGTATCTTCGGTGATTTCTTCCCAATCTTTTTTGGTTAACTGCAACAAATCGGGATGCGGATTGAAGGCCGGTTCTTGATGGGGTTTTGCAAATCGATTCCAGGGACAAACATCTTGACAGACATCGCAACCGAACATCCAATCGTTCCAGGCACCTTTCATTTCGGGTGGTAATTGATCTTTTAATTCGATAGTAAAATAGGAAATACATTTGCTACCATCCACCACATAGGGTGCTACAATGGCTTGTGTAGGACAAGCATCGATACAAGCCGTACAGGTACCGCAATGATCGGTTGTGGGCGTGTCGTAATCGAGTTCGAGGTCAACAATAAGTTCGGCAATAAAATAGAATGAACCTGTTTTTTGGGTAATTAAATTGGCATTTTTTCCAATCCATCCAAGTCCGCTCTTGGCGGCCCATGCTTTGTCCAAAACAGGAGCTGAATCTACAAAAGCACGACCGTTGACTTCGCCGATTTCATTTTGTATAAAATGCAGTAATTCTTTGAGTTTGTCTTTGATGACAAAATGGTAGTCCTGACCGTAGGCGTATTTGGAGATTTGGTATGATTCAGGATTTTGCGTTGATTCCGGATAATAATTGAGGAGTAAAGAAATCACACTCTTGGCACCATCGACTAATAAGGTTGGATCCAATCGTTTATCAAAATGATTTTCCATGTAGTGCATTTCCCCTTGAAAGCCATTTTTCAGCCAACGTTCTAATCGGGGGGCTTCCGCTTCCAGAAAGCCAGCTTTAGCAATTCCGCAACTTAAAAACCCGAGGCGTTTAGCTTCGTTTTTTATTTGTTCAGAAAAAAAAACACGATTAGAATTCATATGCATTAGGGATTGAAGCGAAGTACCCGACCGACGTTAGGAGGGCGCGTACTGCGAAAAGCCCGCCCCCGCTCTACTTATTTTGTATTTTGCACTACACTTTTTCGGGGGAATGCCGTTAAAACAATTCGCCTTGAGAGGAATTTTTAATTTTACCTAAGTGACGATAGGCTTTATCTGTTACCTCACGTCCACGCGGTGTTCGAATAATGAAACCCTCTTGGATAAGAAATGGTTCATACACTTCTTCAATTGTTTCTCCATTTTCGGAAACAGCCGTGGCTAATGTGGATAATCCAACAGGGCCGCCTTTGAATTTATCGATGATGGTTGACAGAATTTTATTGTCCATTTCGTCCAAACCGTGTGCATCAACATGCAACGCTTGAAGGGAATATCGGGCTATTTCGATGTCGATTTTTCCATTTCCTTTGATTTGGGCAAAATCGCGCACACGACGCAAAAGTGCATTGGCAATACGCGGGGTACCCCGACTGCGTCCAGCGATTTCGATAGCTGCTTCCATGGAAATAGGCACACCAAGGATAGCGGCACTACGTTGAACGATAGTAGTGAGTAATTCGGTATTGTAATATTGTAATCGCGATTGGATTCCGAATCGCGCACGCATAGGTGCTGTTAAGAGACCTGAACGAGTTGTAGCTCCAACTAATGTGAATGGATTGAGATTTATTTGAACTGAACGCGCATTGGGACCAGTTTCAATCATGATGTCGATTTTGAAATCTTCCATCGCCGAATAGAGATATTCTTCAACTACGGGACTGAGACGGTGTATTTCGTCAATGAAAAGCACATCTCGTTCGTCGAGATTAGTCAATAAACCTGCTAAATCACCAGGTTTATCCAGTACTGGCCCTGAAGTGATTTTAATTCCTACCCCTAATTCATTGGCTAAAATATTGGCTAAAGTTGTTTTACCTAAACCAGGAGGACCATGAAAAAGGGTATGATCAAGCGCTTCATCTCGTAAGTTTGCAGCTTTTACAAAGACTTTTAAATTTTCAAGCACTTGGTCTTGACCCGTAAAATCGTCGAACGAGAGCGGACGTAATTTTTTCTCTACATCAAGTTCTTCGGGATTATATCCTTTGTTGGTGGGGTCTAAATTTTCGTTCATACTACAAATATAGTACAAGTTGGCAGGAATAAAAAAAGCCTTTCCGAAGAAAGGCTTTATGTATATTAATGGTGAAGTACTTCTTCTCCGGGTTTCATTGGCACATTTTGTGGTACGAAATCCTCATCATGACCTGGCTTACTGTAATCGTATGGCCAACGGTGAACTTCAGGAATTTCACCTGGCCAGTTTCCGTGGATATGTTCTACAGGTGCAGTCCATTCTAAAGTATTTGATCTCCAAGGATTCTGTGGTGCTTTTTCACCATAGAAAATAGAACTAAAGAAATTGTAGATAAATACTAATTGGAATGCTCCTCCGATTAAGGCAAACATTGTAATAACAACGTTCACATCTTGCATATCGTCAAAGATTGGGAAATTAGTGTTGGTATAGTAACGACGTGGTAGACCCGCCATACCGATAAAGTGCATTGGGAAGAATACACCATAAGCACATACAGCAGTTACCCAGAAGTGAACATAACCTAAGGTTTTGTTCAACATACGTCCATACATTCTAGGGAACCAGTGGTAAATACCTGCGAACATTCCGTAAAGTGCAGAAATACCCATTACTAAGTGGAAGTGCGCTACTACGAAATAAGTATCGTGAACGTTAATATCGAGAGTACTGTCTCCTAATATAATCCCTGTTAAACCTCCCGTGATGAAAGTAGATACTAAACCGATAGAGAATAACATGGCAGGGTTTAACTGAAGGTTACCTTTCCAAATGGTTGTAATGTAATTGAAAGCTTTTACCGCAGAAGGGATTGCGATCAATAACGTGGTAAAGGTAAACACCGAACCAAGGAATGGATTCATACCGGAAACGAACATGTGGTGACCCCATACAATCGTAGATAAGAATGCAATCGCAAGGATAGACATAATCATCGCACGGTAACCAAAGATTGGTTTTCGTGAATTGGTAGCGATAACTTCAGAAGTGATCCCCAATGCAGGTAATAAGATGATATATACTTCAGGGTGTCCTAAGAACCAGAATAAGTGTTCAAACAATACCGGTGAACCTCCTTGATAATCCAACACTTCACCTGCCAAATAGATATCCGACAAGAAGAAGGAAGTACCAAAACTACGGTCCATGATTAACAATAAAGCAGCCGATAGTAATACGGGGAACGAAATTACACCGATTACAGCAGTAATAAAGAATGCCCAAATGGTTAATGGCATACGTGTCATTGTCATCCCTTTAGTACGTAGGTTCAATACCGTTACGATATAGTTCAACGAACCTAATAAAGAAGAAGCAATGAAGATAGCCATGGATACTAACCAAAGCGTCATCCCTAAACCTGAACCTGCGATAGCTTGTGGTAAAGCACTTAAAGGTGGATAAATAGTCCATCCGGCTGATGCTGGTCCTGATTCAACGAATAAGGAAGTAACCATGATTACACTGGATAAGAAAAATAACCAGTAAGAAACCATGTTTAAGAAACCAGATGCCATATCACGTGCACCCAATTGCAATGGAATAAGTAAGTTACTAAACGTACCACTTAATGCAGCTGTCAATACAAAGAACACCATAATGGTACCATGAATCGTAATTAAAGATAAGTACGCTTCATTGGTCATTACTCCTTCTGGAGCCATTTTCTCACCTAAGAAAAATTTAAATACTTTAAAAGATTCTTCTGGCCATGCTAATTGCATACGGAACAATAAAGACATCCCCACACCTATGATTCCCATGATAATACCGGTTAAAAGGTATTGTTTAGAAATCATTTTATGGTCAATACTAAAAATATATTTAGTAATGAATGTGTCCTTGTGGTGGTGATCATGTGCATGATCGTCAATGTGAAGGTCGTGTGCGTGACTCATATGATATAAATCAATTATATTTTTCTAATTATTTAGTAGCAACTACTGTAGTATCGTTTTTAGGAGCGGTTGAATCTGCAGGCTTTCCAGCTTCTGCAGCAGCTGTAGCCGCTTCTTCTTTCGCTGCATTTTTAACAGCTTGAACTAACGTAGTTTTTTCTTTTAACCATTTTTTATAATCTTCTGGAGAGTCAACTACAATTTTCATTTGCATGTTGTAGTGTGAAGCTCCACAAATTTTATTACACAAAAGTAAATAATCAAAAGTGTACGGATCCAATCCTGGTTTACCTTCTGCTTCTAATTGTTTGCTTTTTTGACTGCGGATCTCATTAATGTGATGTACTTTTTCAGTCATTGCTTTCGTATCACGCATTTCTTGTGTAGTCATGATAGGTGTGAAAGCAAATTGCGTAACCATACCTGGAACACAGTTCATTTGTGCACGGAAGTGTGGCATATACATCGAGTGCAATACATCTTGCGAGCGTATTTTGAAAATCACTTTTTTACCTTTAGGCAAATGCAACTCTTCAGCTACGATATCATCTTGAGCATTTGGATCGGCTAAATCTACTCCTAAAGTATTAACACCTTCAATCAAACGAACGTTAGCTTTACCTAAAACATTATCGTCACCAGCATAGCGAGCAGTCCATTTAAATTGTTGTGCGTAGATTTCAATAACAATTGGTTTTTCTTCTTTTTCATTTACAAACATGATATCATTCCATGTGAAAAGTCCGAAGAAAATCAACACCGCTAATACTATGGCTGGAATTGAACTCCAAATAAATTCTAATTTGTTATTATCAGATAAATAGGTAGCAACTTGACCTTTTTTACCACTGTATTTGTATCCAAAATAATGCAATAACGCTTGTGTAATGGTTTGTACAGTGAAGATTAAAATCATTGAAATCCACATCAATTGATCCACTTCTTTACCATGTTCAGAAGCTGAATTCTCCATCAATGGAAATGCACCATATTTTACGATACAAACTATAGTTATCAAGTAAATGAAACCTAAGAAACCAAATAATAAATATCCGTTGATACGATTATCATTATCGTTGGCAACATTGGTAACTTCACTCTCAGATTTTTTTCCAATTTGAGTAAGAGCAAAAATTTTGCTTAATTGCCATAAAGCAATTGCTAGTAAAACTACAACAAGAACTACTAATAAACCTGTCATTTGTTCTTTTCTTTAAATATTAATAATGAAAATGTTTACTCTCCTCCATGTAAGGATTGCGTTTTGGCGTTAACGGAGCTTTAGTAAGCGCAGTAAACACAACCAAAATAAACAAACCTAAGAAGAACAATACTGATCCGATTTCAGAAACACCGATAAACCATTGGTCACCTACAGTTGCAGGCATAATCATGTTAAAGAAATCAATATAGTGACCAAACAAAATTACAACACCAGCAGTAACTACAATTGGAGCTACACGTTTGAAATCTGTATTGATTAATGTCAAGAATGGGAAAATGAAGTTCAATCCTACAGCACCCCAGAACGGTAATGTATAATCATTGATACGTGTAATGAAATAGGTTACCTCTTCAGGTATGTTAGCATACCAAATCAACATGAACTGAGAGAACCATAAGTACGTCCAGAACACACTAATACCAAACATAAATTTTGATAAATCGTGGATATGACTTGAATTTACATACTCTAAATATCCTTTTGATTTCAAGTAAAGCGTAACCATTGAAATTGTAGTGATACCACTTACAAAGAAACTTGCAAACACATACCATCCAAATAATGTACTGAACCAGTGTGGGTCAAGTGACATAATCCAGTCCCAAGCCATGATCGATTCAGACACGATAAAGAATACTAAGAACATAGCTGATAACTTGAAGTTCTTTTTGTAATAGAAATCATCGTTAGCTTCATCTTGAGCTAAACAATTCTTTCTTGAATAAAAACGGTATAAGTTCCAACCAATTAAAAATACTGCTGCTCTTGCAATCCAGAATCCAAAATTCAAATAACCTGATTTCCCAGCAATCAATGCATCATAGTTAGGTGAATTTACATCCTTAACACCTTCAGCCATCCAAGGGAATAAATGATTCACGTGTGTACCTGATAAAATCAACAATACAAAGAAAATTACAGAACCTACCGGTAAGTAAGCCGTGATTCCTTGCATCACACGGAACAATACAGGTGACCATCCTGCTTGCGCTACTTGTTGAATAGCATAGAAAGCTAAGGCACCCATAGTAACTAACAAGAAGAAAATACACGCAACATACAAAGCAGCCCAAGGTTTGTTTTGTAGTTGATGAAAAACATGTTGAATATGTTCTTCATGTTCTTTAGCTGCATCTACTTTTTTCTCTTCTTTAGCAACTACATTTACTTCATGTTTTTCAGCTACAGGAGCTACAGCTACATGGGTAGTATCAGTTGTTTCAGTTTTGATTGAATCATGTGCTTCATGCGCAACTGGTTCAGCGGTTGCAGTTGCTTCATGTGCTGATTCTGCTTCGTGTGGAGCTGCAGATGCTTTTGCATCATGTGCGTCATGCGAAACTGCTTCGTGAGAACCGTGAGAAGCAGTAGCTTCATGACCACCTTCATGACCACCCTCATGATGAGCTGCAGCCACAATTTTCTCAACATCTTCTATAGTTTTCGGAGTAGATAAAAACCCGTATACAATTCCTACTAATCCCAAAGCAATTAGTATGAAAGCGGTAGTTTTTAACTTTTGTGAAAATGTGTACATATCTATAACAATCTGATAATTCTACAATTATAATTTACTTTTCAATTGCATCACGTAGTTTGAAACCAACCAACGCTCTTCACGATTCAATTGATTTGCATACGAACCCATAGAATTTAATCCATAAGTAATAACGTGATTCACACTACCTTCAGTGATTTGACGGTCTTTGTAATTTGGAACTCCGAGGAATTTTCCTTGCGTTACCAATTTACCTTTACCGTCACCTGCAGTTCCGTGACAAATAGCACAGTAAATATTAAATAACTCTTCTGCTTTTTTAGCATCCATTTTCTCAGCAGGGAAAGGATTAGTTACTGCTTTAGAAGCAGCATAACCTTCTGGAGTATTTGGTAATTCATAAGGAACATACCCTCTTTTGATTGTACCAGCAGGAGGTAATTGACCTTCTTTCCCGTTTTCTGATTTTGCATTAGGTGATCTAAAAGCATTGGATTCAGAATACGTTTCATAAGCTACCGATTCATACATGTTTGGCATATATTGATAATTCGGTGACTTATCATCTTTACAAGCTGTCATCAAAGCTACAGCTCCTACCATAAAGGATAATTTTAAAATATTCTTCATCTTTTTAGTGCTTTTCAATTACTTTAACTTCAACAGCACCTGTGTTTTTGAAGAAAGAAACCATTTCTTCTTCGTTACCTGATACTGCTACTTCCATTAAAAAGTGATCATCTGTAGTTCTCACATCTGGATTTTCTGCTTTTTTGAATGGCCACAATCTACTTCTCATGTAAAAAGTAATAACCATTAAGTGTGCTGCAAAAAATACGGTCATCTCAAACATTACGGGTACGAAAGCCGGCATGTTTTGAAGATAAGAGAAACTTGGTTTACCTCCAATATCTTGAGGCCAATCATGGATCATAATGTTCCACATCATCCAAGTAGCCACGGAAATACCGATACAACCGTAGATGAACGCACAGATTGCTAAACGCGTTGGTGCAAGACCCATTGCTTTATCTAATCCGTGAACCGGGAAAGGAGTAAAAACTTCCTCGATATGATGATGTGCTTTACGTGTTTGCTTTACAGCATCCATCAATACATCATCATCATTATATAGTGCGTGAATAACTTTAGTACTGCTCATGACTTTAATTAATGATTATCTGAATGATGATTATGTCCTTCTTTTTCACGGTCTCTCTTATAATTGTCACCCGAAGACTTCAAGATTGTTTTAACCTCGGCTTGAGCAATCACTGGGAATGAACGAGCATATAATAAAAACAATACAAAGAAGAAACCGATTGTTCCAATATAAATACCAATATCAACAAATGTTGGAGAGAATTTTGTCCATGATGATGGTAAATAATCACGGTGCAATGAAGTTACAATAATTACAAAACGCTCAAACCACATACCGATGTTTACTACAATCGAAATAATGAATGAGAACATGATACTCGTTCTTAATTTTTTGAACCACATGAACTGTGGAGAGAACACGTTACACGTCATCATCATCCAATACGACCAAGCGTAAGGACCTGTTGCACGGTTAAGGAAAGCGTATTGTTCATATTCTACCCCTGAATACCAAGCCACAAATAACTCAGTGATATAAGCTACCCCTACAATCGAACCTGTAATCATGATAATGATGTTCATCAATTCGATGTGTTGTAATGTAATGTAAGCTTCAAGATTAGATACCTTACGCATTACAATCAAAAGGGTGTTTACCATGGCAAAACCAGAGAATACCGCACCCGCAACGAAATACGGTGGGAAGATGGTGGTATGCCAACCTGGAACAACTGAAGTAGCAAAGTCGAAAGATACGATAGTGTGTACTGAAAGTACAAGAGGTGTAGCAAGACCTGCCAAAACAAGAGAAACCTCTTCAAAACGTTGCCAATCTTTAGCACGTCCACTCCATCCGAAACTTAATATAGAATATACTTTTTTAGTAAAAGGAGTTACTGCACGGTCTCTTAACATCGCAAAGTCAGGTAATAATCCTGTCCACCAGAAAACTAATGAAACGGATAAGTACGTAGAAATCGCAAATACGTCCCATAAAAGTGGTGAGTTAAAGTTCACCCACAATGATCCAAATTGGTTTGGAATAGGTAATACCCAATATCCTAACCATGGACGACCCATGTGAATTACAGGGAACAAACCTGCTTGAACTACCGAGAAGATAGTCATCGCCTCAGCAGAACGGTTAATCGCCATTCTCCAACGTTGACGGAATAATAACAATACTGCAGAAATCAAAGTTCCTGCGTGACCGATACCTACCCACCAAACGAAGTTGGTAATATCCCAGGCCCAACCAACAGTTTTGTTAAGACCCCAGGTTCCGATACCTGTAGAGATGGTATAAACGATACAGCCTATTCCCCAAAGGAATGCTGCCAAAGAAATTGAAAAAACGGTCCACCATTGTTTGTTGGCTCTTCCTTCTACAGGAGCAGCAACATCTACAGTTACATCGTGATAAGTTTTATCACCTATAACTAATGGCTTTCTAATGGGTGCTTCGTAATGAGACGACATAATCCTATATAGTGTTTCTTATTAATTTAATGATTAGTTATTTCTAACTTTTACGTGATAGAATACATTCGGCTTCGTTCCAACATGCTCCAACAAGTGGTACATACGGTTGCTTTCTGCCAATTTAGCCACATCACTTTCTTTGTTGTTAACATCACCAAACACCATAGATCCTGTGCTACAAGCTGCAGAACATGCGGTTTCAAATTCGTTAACATCAACTGGACGACCTTCACGTTTTGCTGTCAAAATAGTCAACTGTGTTTTTTGGATACACATAGAACATTTCTCCATAACCCCACGTGAACGAACGTTAACATCTGGATTCACAACCATACGACCTAAATCGTCATTCATATGGAAATCGAATTCACTGTTGTTGTTGTACAAGAACCAGTTGAAACGACGTACTTTATACGGACAGTTGTTTGCACAATAACGCGTACCTACACAACGGTTATACGCCATTTGGTTCTGACCTTGACGACCGTGTGAAGTTGCTGCTACTGGACATACAGTTTCACAAGGAGCGTGGTTACAGTGTTGACACATGATGGGTTGGAAAACCACTTGAGGGTTGTCTGATGGATTCTCCATTTGACCAAATCCACCTAATGAACCTTTATCACCAAATAAACCATCAAATCCTTCTTTTTTCTCAACATCTTGAGCAAAAGTTTCTTCTGAAGAATAATAACGGTCAATTCTTAACCAGTGCATATCACGGCTTCTTCTTACCTCAGATTTACCAACTACTGGTACGTTGTTTTCAGCATGACATGCAATAACACAAGCCCCACAACCTGTACAGCTATTTAAATCAATTGATAAGTTAAAGTGATGTCCGATTGAACGATCAAAAGATTCCCATAAGTCTACTTTTGTAGCTTCTGTTTCTTTGTGATCTAAAGATACCATTGGAACTGGATTCCAAATTTCAGCATCTTTAGTTTTGAAAACTTCCAATGTCGTTTCTTTAACGATGTCTCCACGACCCATTAAAGTTTTGTGCGACTGTACACAAGCAAACTCGTGTTCTCCTGATTCTGGAGTAACAGTTACTGACTGTACATTATTGAAGTCTTTGTATAAAGTGTAAGCATTAACACCTACTTGCATTTCTTCTTTTAAAGCGGCTTTTCTTCCGTAACCAAAAGCTAAACCTACTGTTCCTTTTGCTTGTCCAGGTTGAACGATAACAGGAACATTTTTCAATTCAGCTCCATTAATAGCTAAAGTTACATAGCTACCATTCAAACCTCCATTAGCAACCAAACGGTTTTCTAATTTCCATTCTTTGGCATCCGCTTGTGAAATAGTCACATAGTTTT
>CAYNDK010000047.1:0-17721 GCA_964395965.1 uncultured Flavobacterium sp. | reverse complement strand
CTTTGATATTGTTCCAAATGAAATTTTGAAATTTTTGAAATCTCCATTTTCCGTCTTCAAAATCATTTATAATACTTAAAATACGTTTATTAGTGATTGGAGTAATTTCATCGTTAAGCGAGTATTTACAAAATTCATCATCAATTAAAACTTCAAATTTCATTTAAATAAATTATAAAAATTAGTGTACAGTTCCCTCAAATTTCACATATCGTCTTGTTAAGTACTCCAAAATCCTACTCAACTCCCACGAAAATAAAAAATAATATTACAATCCACCTCAGGGTTTTTACCCGTTTTGTAAAGTATTTTTCCGGTAGCATGAGGTGTTTTTCCGCAGCGTTGTGGGTGTTTTTCGGGAGGACTTGAAATTCAAAGGGGTACACAGAGGTTGCGGTATGGCAAAGGGCGAAAAAAACGGCGCTGGGGGGCGCCGTTTTGCTTATTTGTATAGAACTTCTTATTCAAATTTCGTCGTTGCTGTCAACTCCGCAATCTTCACAATCACATCCACTGCTTTTTGCATGCTTTCTACGGGTACGTATTCGTATTTGCCGTGGAAATTGTGGCCGCCCGCAAAGATGTTCGGGCAGGGGAGTCCCATATAGGACAAACGCGATCCGTCCGTGCCGCCACGAATGGGTTTAATCAAGGGTTCGATTCCCAACTCGCGCATTGCCTGCTCTGCCAAGTCTACAATAAAATACATCGGCTCGACTTTCTCCCGCATGTTGTAGTACTGGTCTTTTACCTCGGCAATACAAATATCTTCACCAAACTGTGCCGCAAAACGCGTGTTGATGTCGGCTGCAATTTGTAGCACCATGGCCTTGCGCGCTTCAAACTTCGCTCGGTCGTGGTCGCGGATAATCAGCTCCAAATGGGTTTCTTCCAAACTACCGATCAAGCCCGTCACGTGGAAAAAGCCTTCGTAACCTTCCGTTTCCTGTGGAATTTCGTGTTTCGGTAAGGCATTGATAAAATCGTTAGCAATCAACATCGAGTTGATCATCTTGCCTTTGGCATAACCCGGGTGTACGCTTTTCCCTTTAAAGGTAATTTTCGCACCCGCCGCGTTGAAGTTCTCGTACTCCAATTCGCCCAACTGACTTCCGTCCATCGTATAGGCCCATTGTGCGCCAAATTGCTCCACGTCAAAGAAGTCGGCACCACGGCCAATTTCCTCATCCGGCGTAAAACCGACGCGAATTTTCCCGTGCTTGATTTCAGGGTGTTGCACCAAGTATTCCATCGCGGTTACAATCTCTGTAAGTCCCGCTTTGTCGTCGGCACCCAACAAGGTGAGTCCGTTGGTGGTTATCAAGGTTTGCCCTTTGTACAACAACAAATCCTCAAAATAAGAGGGCGAAAGTACGATATTCTTTTCGGCATTCAACACGATGTCGCCACCGTCGTAATTGTGTACAATTTGTGGCGTTACGCCTTTACCTGTAAAATCGGGCGATGTATCGTAATGCGACACAAAGCCGATGGTCGGTACGTCATGGTCCACATTCGAAGGAAGGGTGCCCATCACATAGCCTTTTTCATCGATGGTGACTTCGGTGAGTCCGATGTTTTGTAATTCTTGTACCAGTAAGTTGGCCAAGTCAAACTGTTTGGCGGTACTGGGTGTTGTCGGTGAGTTGGCATCCGACTCGGTATCGATCGTGACGTAGCTGATAAAGCGGTCAATGATATGTTGCATAGTTGGAAATTTTGAGTCACAAATATAACAAATCGGGGAGGAGCTGCGGTGGATTTTGGGCAAAAAAAATCCCCGAATCGGTGGATACGGGGAAGATTTTTTCGAGTGGAAATGTGTTATTCGTTTACGATAACCCATTCGCCTGAAGCGATCATCGATTCAGCTTTTTTGTACTTCATCGATTCGGTTTTACCACTTAAAATATGTTTGATGGTAACGGTATCGTTACGGTTAATTTTTGGCATTTCGCGCACTACGGTTTCGGTGCGTTGCACTTCTTGTTGTACTTGTGCGTTGCTTTCGGCTACTTCATTCTCATTGCGTGATTCGGTGTATTGTTCGCGAGGACGGTCTTCAATACGCGCTTCATGAATTTCTTGCGTTACTTGTTGTTGGGGTAAATCCCCTTTAAATAAGAACGAGATAACCTCTTTGTTTACGTTGTCAAGCATCGCTTTGAACAAGTTGAACGCTTCCAATTTGTAAATCAGCAACGGATCTTTTTGTTCGTGAACGGCCAACTGTACCGAAGTTTTCAATTCGTCCATTTTGCGCAAGTGTTTTTTCCACGCTTCGTCTACAATGGCTAAGGTGATGTTCTTTTCAAAATCAGCCACCAATTGTGCACCTTGCGTTTCGTAAGCCCTTTTCAAGTCCGTAACTACATTCAAGGATTTGATACCATCGGTAAACGGAACTACAATGCGCTCAAAGTGATTGCTTGGGTTTTCGTAAACATTAGCGATAATTGGGAAGGCCTCACGTGCAGAGCGTTCACATTTTTCGGTATAATAGTTCAGGGCTGCTTTGTACAAACGACCCGTGATTTCCATTTCATTTAATTTTTCGAACTCCGCTTGCGTTACAGGTGCAGTGATCGAGAAGTAACGAATGACTTCAAACTCAAAATTCTTGTAATCGTTTACCGCTTTATTATCACCCACAATCACTTCGCAAGTATCGTATAACATGTTTACGATGTCGAGTTTCAAGCGCTCACCGTGAAGTGCGTGACGGCGGCGTTTGTACACCACTTCACGTTGCGCATTCATCACGTCATCGTATTCCAACAAACGTTTACGAACTCCAAAGTTGTTTTCTTCTACTTTTTTCTGAGCACGTTCGATCGACTTCGTCATCATCGAGTGTTGGATCACTTCCCCTTCTTTCAAGCCCATGCGGTCCATGATTTTGGCTACACGTTCCGAACCGAAAAGACGCATCAAGTTATCTTCCAACGACACATAGAACTGCGAACTTCCTGGATCCCCTTGACGACCAGAACGACCGCGTAACTGACGGTCTACACGACGGGAATCGTGACGCTCTGTACCGATGATTGCTAAACCACCCGCAGCTTTCACTTCAGGTGTCAACTTAATGTCGGTTCCACGACCAGCCATGTTGGTGGCGATGGTTACAACCCCAGGTTTACCAGCTTCGGCAACGATATCGGCTTCTTTTTTGTGCAATTTCGCATTCAAGACGTTGTGCGGAATATTGCGAATTTTCAACATTCGACTCAATAGTTCTGAAATTTCAACCGAAGTAGTACCGATCAAAACAGGGCGTCCTTCTTGTGAAATTTTCACTACATCTTCAATGATGGCATTGTATTTTTCACGAACAGAGCGGTAGATCAAATCGTCTTTATCGATACGTGAAATTCCACGGTTGGTCGGAATTTCGACTACGTCTAATTTGTAGATTTCCCAGAACTCTCCGGCTTCCGTCACAGCGGTGCCGGTCATCCCTGCCAACTTGTTGTACATACGGAAGTAGTTCTGTAACGTAATTGTAGCGAAGGTTTGTGTAGCCGCTTCAATGGTTACGTTTTCTTTCGCTTCAATCGCTTGGTGTAAACCATCGGAGTAGCGACGACCGTCCATGATACGACCGGTTTGTTCGTCTACGATTAAAATTTTATTGTCCATGATTACGTATTCCACGTCTTTTTCAAACAAGGTATACGCTTTCAATAATTGTGTTAGGGTATGGATACGCTCACTTTTGATTCCGAAATCTTGGAACAAACGTTCACGAGCTTCCGCTTCTTTGTCTTTGTCCAAATTCAATTTTTCGATATTGGCGATTTCAGTACCAATGTCGGGTAACACGAAGAAATCTTCAGAGGTATCTTGGGAAAGGAATTTGATTCCGTTGTCGGTCAATTCCACTTGATTATTTTTCTCTTCAATTACAAAGTACAATGCCTCATCCACTTTATGCATTTCACGGTTGTTGTCTTGCATGTATTGGTTTTCGGTCTTTTGCAACAGTTGTTTTACACCTTCTTCACTCAAGAATTTAATTAATGCCTTGTTTTTAGGAAGGGCACGGTAGGCACGCAACAATTGGAAACCACCATCCTTGGTATTACCTTCTTTGATTAATTTTTTAGCTTCAGACAAGAATCCATTCGCTAATTGACGTTGCAGGTTGTATAAGTTTTCAATTTTTGGTTTTAACTCATTGAATTCGTGACGATCGCCATCAGGAACAGGTCCCGAGATGATCAACGGCGTACGTGCGTCGTCAATTAATACGGAGTCCACCTCGTCGACAATGGCATAATTGTGTTTGCGTTGCACCAAATCTTCAGGAGAGTGTGCCATATTATCACGAAGGTAGTCGAAACCAAATTCGTTGTTGGTACCATAGGTAATGTCTGCATCGTAGGCTTTACGACGAGCAGCCGTGTTGGGGGAGTGGTTATCAATACAATCCACTGTTAAGCCATGGAATTCGAATAAAGGCGCTTTCCACGTGCTGTCACGTTTGGCAAGGTAGTCGTTCACGGTCACCAAGTGTACACCATTTCCGGTCAAGGCATTCAAGTACAACGGAAGGGTTGCCACTAAGGTTTTTCCTTCCCCGGTTTGCATCTCAGAAATTTTACCCTGATGCAATACGATACCCCCGATCAACTGTACATCGTAGTGAATCATATCCCAAGTGATTTCTTTTCCGGCTGCATTCCACGAATTGGCCCAAACAGCTTGGTCACCTTCTAGGGTAACATAGGCTTTAGTTGCCGAAAATTCGCGGTCCGTTGGTGTAGCGGTTACGGTAATGGATGTGTTTTCTTTGAAACGTTTTGCCGTTTCTTTCACCACAGCAAAAGCTTCGGGTAAAATATCGTTAAGCGTTTTTTCAGAAGCTTCGTAGGCCTCTTTCTCTAATGCATCAATTTTGTTATAAATATCTTCACGAGCATCGATATCCTGAGTTGCTTCTGCGTCGGCTTTAAGTTTGTTAATTTCCTCATCAAATTTGGCGCGAGCGGCTTTGATTTTGGCTTTAAATTCAGCCGTTTTCGCACGCAATTGATCGTGAGAAAGTCCGGTCAACGAACCTTCAACGGCTTTGATTTTCGCAACAATAGGTTGGATCGCTTTAATATCTTTTTCGGATTTATCTCCGACAAACATTTTAAGTATGCTGTTAATGATACTCATGGTGTAAATAATTAAGTTTTGCCCCTTTCGGGGTGTGCAAATTTAAACAAAAAAAAAGCCCCAAAAGAGACTTTTTTTCAGTTGTGAATGTTTTTATTTCTTAGTATTCGTCCTCGTTCCACAGATAATCTTCATCTGTAGGGTAATCTGGCCAAATTTCCTCCATAGACTCGTAAATCTCTCCTTCGTCTTCGATGGATTGAAGATTTTCAACCACCTCAAGAGGAGCTCCGGTTCTAATGGCAAAATCGATTAATTCATCTTTAGTAGCAGGCCACGGTGCATCGCTTAAATAAGATGCTAATTCTAATGTCCAATACATCTTCTTTCGATTTTTAATTTACTGCAAAAATAAATTTTTAACTGAAAAAGTCAAGTAAAAATTGATTTATTTTAATTTAAAAGTTAAGAACGTAAGTAAGTGCGTTTTAGCAGTGCTTGCAACTTGATTTTTTTCAAAACAAGAACTGAAAACTACTTTCTCGGTATCCAAGGTGTTACCTCGGCGTTTAAGTCATGGGACAACTTCCGTGCCAACACAAAAAGGTAGTCAGAAAGTCGGTTTAAGTACTTAATCACAAGCGAATCTGTCGGTTCGATGTCATTCAAATGTACCGCTAAACGCTCGGCTCTACGGCATACACAGCGGGCTACATGACAATATGACACTGTAGTATGGCCACCGGGTAACACAAAGTGTGTCATGGGCGGTAATTCAGCATCCATTTTATCCATTTCCATTTCTAAATAGTCAATATCTGCCTCGGTGATACCTAAGTTTTGCAGCCTTTTTTCTCCATTTTTAAGCACTTCTTTAGCTGGTGGTGTAGCCAAAATAGCCCCTACGGTAAACAAACGGTCTTGTACTTCGACCAATACGGCTTTGTACAAGGGATTCATGTCTTGATCGCGCACAAGTCCGATGTAACTATTAAGTTCGTCCACCGTGCCATAACTTTCAATGCGAATATGGTGTTTAGGAACACGGTCTCCACCAAATAGGGATGTGGTTCCAGTGTCGCCCGTTTTAGTATATACTTTCATAGGTTGTTTTTTCTTTTTTCAATCGTTTTCAAAAGTAACAAAAAGGCCCGACTAAAAACCATAAAAGCTGTCTTTTTAGGGACAGCTTTTAGGAGTATAGTGGTTATTGCTTAGTACCCGAATAATTCTTCGAGGGTGATTTTTTTCACTTCACCAAGCTTTTTCAAGTCATCTAAATTGATGCGTTTTTCAGAACCTACAATGGCATAGGTGTAGGCTTTTTGTGCCAAATGCTCTTGATGGTACGCTTTCACATCTTTCATAGTGATTCCATCGACTTTGGTATACATCTCTTTACGTAAGTCGGTAGAAACACCCAATTGCTTGTTGTTTAAATACGTGAAGATAATTCCATCTTGTGTAATTCGTTCCGTTTGAATGTCTTTTTTGATTTGGGATTTAGCCAATTCAAGATTAGCTGCAAGTTCAGGCATTCCATTTAACAATTCATTCATGGCAACAGTAGCTTCATTGAATTTGTCTGCCTGACTTCCAACATAGGCTAGTATTTGATAATGATCTGCTGCTTTTTGAGGTTCCATAATGTACCCATAGGTGCTGTAGGCAAGCGCCTTACTTTCACGAATGGTTTGGAATACCAATGAGCCCATGCCGCCACCAAAATAATTATTGAAAACCGATACAATCGTCTTTTTAGCAGGGTCGTAAGTTTCTAAATTGCGAATCCAACGTGTTTCTGCTTGTACCATATCATAGTCCGTGAAAAGTACTTGATTGCTGGTTTGAACCGTGCGTGTAAATTCTTTGGCAGGTGTAGCTTGAGCAAATTGAGCAGGTACTTTATGGATTGGCTTTAATTGCTCTACCAAAGTGGGTAATGCCAATGGACCATAATAGATAACGGTTTGTTCGTAAGTATTTAGGTTTTTAATGCGATCAACCAATTCTTGTGCGGTGATGGCTTCTAATTCAGCGTTGCTAAACGTATTGTTGAATTTATTCTTAGGGCCATATGTTGCATAACTTGTTAGTCCCTGCAAAATAGCTCCTTTGTTTGATTTAGTATCTTTTCGTGATTTAGCTATACGTGCTTTTAAAGCTTTAAGTGCTTCCTCATCGGCTTTGATACCTGTAATAACTTCTTCATATAGTTTCACTGCGGCAGCAAAGTTGTCTTGTAATCCTTCGATGGTAACCGTGGTATATTGCTCGCCCGCATTGATTGAAAAGCTACAAGCGATTTTATAGAACTCTTTAGTAATTTGTTCTGCGGTTCGTTTGTCCGTACCTAAGAATTGTACAAATTGAGTAGCGATACTTTGTTTGTTGTCGTTTAATGTTCCTATGTTATAACGGTAACGCAAACGGAAAATTGAGTTGTCTTTGTTGGGAACATAGAGTACTTCAGCATTTCCTAATTTTGATTTTTGAATTGCCGTGTTGAAATCCAAAAATACAGGAGTAGCTGCTGTAGCAGGCATATCATCTACCATTTTCACAAATGCGGATTGTTTGTCTGCATTGGTTTCCACTGGAGTGATTTGTGGTTTTTCAATTTTTTGTAATTGTCCTGCGTCACCTTTTCGTTTGAAAATGCACACATAATTATTACCTAAATATTTATTGGCAAAAGCAACAATGTCTTCCTTTTTAATTTTAGAAAGATTGTTCACATAAGCTACTTGATCTTTCCAATCCAATTCTGAGGTAAAGGCATCCATCAAAACGCTAGCGCGTTCGCCATAACTTTCGGATTCGGTGATTTTACTTTTCTTGATATTGTTGATAATTGAAGCAATCAAATCATTGTCGAAGTTTCCTTTTTTCAAATTGTCAATCTCGCCCAACACCAAGGCTTTTACGTCTTCTAGTGATTGTCCGTTGGTTGGAGAAGCTGAAAAATACAAAACACCATAGTCAATCAAGCTGTAGGTGAAGGCATTGGCGCGAAGTAATTTTTGTTTTTTGACCAAATTCAAATCCAATAAACCGGCTTTACCATTGGTTAAAATTTGTCCCACCAAATCAGCCAATAAGGCATCTTTGTCTTTATTTCCGGGTAGGCGGTACCCTAGGGTCAAACTTTCGGCGTCTGGTCCTACAATTTCTTTTTGAATTGGAGCGGTGATGGGCGCTTCGGGTTCAAATTTATATTTGTCAAACGGTTTGGCTTGCATGTACCCAAACATTTTGTCAATGGTTGCAATTACTTTATCTGCATCAAAATCACCCGATAAAATGATGCCCATATTATTGGGTACATAATACTTGTTGAAGTATTTGCGGATTTCTACCAAAGATGGATTTTTTAAATGCTCTACAGTTCCGATAGTGGTTTGTAAGCCATAGTTGTGTTTTTGAAACAATGAAGCAAACAAGGTTTCGAAAACTTTACGACCATCATTATCCAATGAACGGTTTTTTTCTTCGTAAACCGCCTCTAATTCGGTATGGAAAATACGCAATATGGGGTTGCGAAAACGTTCAGCTTGAACGGTAAGGTATTTGTCGATCGAACTAGCAGGAACGTCATCCGTATATACCGTTTGTTCAAATGAAGTGAAGGCATTCGTGCCTTGCGCTCCCATCGAAGTCATCATTTTGTCGTATTCATTGGCAATCGCATATTTACTAGCCACTCCCGAAATAGAATCAATTTGATGATAGATGGCTTTGCGTTGCGCTGCATCGGTCGATTTGTTGTATTTTTCGTAAAGGGCATCGATTTTGTCCAATTCTACTTTTTCTTTGGCCCAATCCAAGCTTCCGTATTTGTCGGTTCCTTTGAACAACATGTGCTCAAGATAATGCGCCAATCCTGTATTGGTTGATGGATCGGTTTTGCTTCCTGCTTTTACCGCGACATAAGCTTGAATACGCGGGTCTTTGTTGGTCGGACTCAAAATTACGGTCAGTCCATTTTTTAAGGTGTAAAAACGAGCTTTCATCGGGTCATTCGTTACATACTTGTATTTGTAACCGCCTGATGTTTCCTCTTTCCATTGGAAGTTGGTTTGTTGTGCCCAAACTGAAGCCGATACGGCTAAGAAAAGGACAGCGAGTGTTAGTTTGTTTTTCATAATAACTATTTAGGTGTGTACTTAATTATCTAATAAAAGGAAACCCCAACTTATCGGTTTGGGGTGTCACTTTCAATGATTCCGTCTCTTAAACGGATAATACGGTGGGCATATTGTGCAATATCTTCTTCGTGGGTAACCAAAATTACCGTGTTGCCATTGGCATGAATATCGTCAAACAACTTCATAATCTCAACAGAAGTTTTACTGTCTAAGTTTCCTGTGGGTTCGTCTGCCAAAATAATGGAAGGCTTGTTCACTAATGCACGGGCTACTGCTACACGTTGGCGTTGTCCCCCCGACAATTGATTGGGTTGGTGGTCCATACGGTCAGCTAATCCTACTTGGGCCAACACTTCTTTGGCGCGTTCGTGACGATCGGTTTTTGAATAACCGGCATAAACCATTGGTAACGCCACATTATCCAAAGCGGTAGTACGCGGTAATAAGTTAAAGGTTTGAAAAACAAAACCAATTTCTTTATTGCGTACTTCAGCCAGGTCATCATCATGCATTTTGGAAACATCTTTACCATTGAGAATATAGGTTCCAGACGTTGGTGTATCTAAACATCCTAATATATTCATTAAGGTAGATTTTCCCGAACCCGAAGGTCCCATCAAGGCTACATATTCTCCTTTGTTGATGTTTAAATCAATTCCTTTGAGTACGTTGATGGTTTCACTTCCCAGTTGGAAATCCCTTTTGATTGCAATAATTGTAATTAATGATTCGGCCATGAGTTTGAGTATTCTTTGAAATGCCTAATTGCATATGGAAAGATAAGTAATCCTACTCCCGATTTTGTTACAAGAAACCTAAAATTTTAGGTACGTAGTATAAAATGCTCTTTGGCTAATTTTTGTTCGTTGCGAAAGAAAACCAATCCCCATTGAAAGGTGTCAATAGTTACGGTTACCGCGGGATGGTTTTTGATACTCTCCCAGGCTTCTTCCATGTCGGTTGACCAATGAATATCATCAAAAATCCACACGGAATCGTTGGTGGCTGTGGGCAATAATTGTTCGAAATACGCTAAGGTAGCGGCTTTTGAATGGTTGCCGTCAAAGTAAATACAGTCAAATTGTGTAGTGGCTTCCAAGGCATTCAAGTAAGCCGAAAATTCGGTGGTGATCCACGCAATGGAATGGGTAGAGGGAAATAACTTTCGGAATTCAGATTGAGCGATACGTTGCGTATTCGGGCAACCTTCGAGGGTAATCAATTGAGCGTTGGGCTGACCCAAATGCAGGGCTGCAGTCGCTAGTCCGAGGGAAGTGCCAATTTCCAATACCGATTCCGGTTGAAAATACTGCACGAGTCGGAATAACAATTGTGCTCTTTTGGGCGAAATCCCTGCGTTTTTCGCAATAGCATTTACCGCTCGCGTATTGGATTTGAACACCCGCGAACCCGCACCGAAGTCGGTTACTTCTATGGTGTTGGAGTTTGCTAAAAGTTGGGTTCGGTAGCTAGCGAGTTTTTCATACGCCGGGTATTTTTTTTTATCGTAAAAACATTGGGTCACCAAATCAAATACAAACGGCGAATGGACTCCATGTTCGTTTTTGGAGTGCCATAAGAATTGGATGTATGCTAAAATTTGGTTCATAGTTTTACGACTGTTTTCTTCAATTACTGAACACTGATTACTGAATATTGAATACTATATACTGATCACTGCCAACTGCTCACGATTCCATCTTCGCAGAAAGTTCAAACCAGCGTTCTTCTTTCTCCTCCAAGGATTTGATGATTTTTTGCAATTCCAATGCTTTGGATTCAATCGCGTCAGGGGCGAGCGAACCTTCGGTGAATTGCTGTTCGATTTGTTTTTTGGTGTATTCTAAGTCTTTGATTTCGCGTTCAATTTTCTGGAATTCCTTTTGTTCGTTAAAGGTTAAGCCTTGTTTTACTTGTTTTTCTTTCCAATTTTTGGCCGTGTTGCCATCCGTTTTTTCCTCTTTCTCAGGAGCAGCACTGTCTTCATAAGCCCGAAAATCGGAGTAGTTGCCCGGAAAATCTTCAATTTCTCCTTGCCCTCGGAACACAAATAAATGGTCGACTATTTTATCCATGAAATAGCGGTCGTGGGAAACGACCAAAAGACAGCCGGGATAATCCAACAAGAAATTTTCCAACACATTCAAGGTTACAATATCCAAGTCGTTGGTGGGTTCGTCCAGAATCAAAAAGTTCGGGTTCTGAATCAACACGGTACATAAATACAAGCGTTTGAGTTCGCCCCCACTTAATTTCTCTACATAATCGTGTTGCTTTTTACGATCAAACAAAAACCGTTCGAGTAAGCCCCCAGCAGAGATGGTCCGACCTTTGGTCAGCGGAATGTATTCGCCGTATTCTTTAATAATATCGATGACTTTTTGTTCCGGTTTGGGGTTGATACCACTTTGGGTGTAATAGCCAATTTTAATCGTGTCGCCAATCACTACTTTTCCGCCATCGGGTTGCAGTGTTTGGGTTAAAATATTTAAAAAGGTCGACTTGCCGGTTCCATTTTTTCCAATAATTCCGATGCGTTCGCCTCGATTAAAGGTGTAATCGAAACCGTCCATGATGATTTTATCTTGGAACTTTTTGGACACTTTGTGTAATTCGACCACTTTGCTGCCCATGCGTTCCATGTTGATTTCCAGTTCCATCACGTGTTCCTTCCGACGGGAATGTGCTTTTTCTTTAATCACATAAAAGTCGTCGATACGCGATTTGGACTTGGTCGTACGGGCTTTGGGTTGACGGCGCATCCAATCCAATTCTTTGACAAAAAGGTTTTTTGCTTTTTCAACCGAAGCATTTTCACTGGCGATGCGTTCTTCTTTTTTCTGCAAATAATAGGAGTAATTCCCTTTGTATTGGTAAAGTTTGCCGTTGTCGAGTTCGATGATTTCATTGCACACCCGTTCCAAGAAGAAACGGTCGTGCGTCACCATGAACAGCGTCATATTTTCTTTGGCAAAATAATTTTCCAACCATTCGATCATTTCCAAATCCAAGTGGTTGGTGGGTTCGTCCAAAATCAATAAATCGGGACGGTTAATCAAAATGATGGCGAGTGCCAAGCGTTTCTTTTGTCCCCCCGAAAGATTTTTGACTTTCAATTTCAAATCGTCGAGTTTGAGTTTGAACAAAATCTGCTTGTATTGCGTTTCAAAGTCCCACGCATTATGGCGCTCCATGTTTTCAAAAGCCTTTTGGTAAGCTTCTTCGTCTTCTGGGTTTTCGAGCGCTTTTTCGTACTGTTCGATGATTTTTAGCGTATCGTTATCACTAGCAAAAATACTTTCTTCGATGGTGAGTTCGGGTTGCAAATTGGGTTCTTGCGACAAAAACGCCATTTTGATGTCTTTGCGCATCACGATTTGGCCCGCATCAGGGGTGTCTTCACCGGTAATCATTTTGAGTAAAGACGTTTTTCCCGTACCGTTTTTAGCGACAAAAGCAATCTTTTGGTCTTTATTGATCCCAAAGGATAAGTTTTCAAAAAGTGTGCGTTCACCGTAGGATTTGGCGATATTTTCAACCGATAAGTAATTCAAAATTCGAGGATTTTAGTTGGCAATTTTGCGGTACAAAAGTAACGGATTGATGGGCAATCACCAATTTTATTTCAGCGGTTGATTATTACGGGCAATCTGTATCTTTGTGGCATGCAACTCTCCGTCGTCATTTTAAACTATAAGGTGCGGTACTTTTTGGAACAATGTTTATACAGTGTTCAAAAAGCTACGGCGGGATTGGAAGCAGAAATCATTGTAGTCGATAATGCATCTTCTGATGACAGTTGCGCGATGGTTCGGGAACGTTTTCCGGAGGTCAAGTTAATTGCCAATGTAGAGAATTACGGTTTTCCAAAAGGTAATAATATAGGTGTGGCTGAAGCCAAAGGAAAGTACCTGTGCATTTTGAATCCCGATACCGTGGTGGCCGAAGATACCTTTACCAAAATCTTTTCGCATTTGGCATCCTATCCCGATTTGGAAGCAAATTTGGGGATTTTAGGATGCAAGTTGATTGATGGCACGGGACATTTTTTACCCGAATCCAAACGGGGCGTGCCGACACCTTGGGTGGCTTTTACGAAGATTTTTGGGTTGTATAAAGCGTTTCCAAAGATTCCCATATTCACGAAATATTACGCGGAACATCTTACCGAAAATGAATCGGGAACTGTGGATATTTTGGTAGGTGCTTTTATGGTGATGCCTCGCGAAGTGTACCTAGAGTTGGGCGGATTTGATGAAAATTGTTTTATGTATTCCGACGATATTGACTTGAGTTATCTGAGTTTGAAATCGGGGCGTGTTAATTATTATTTTCACGAAACCACCGTGATACATTATAAAGGAGAAAGTACCGTTCGCGATGGTCAATACATGAAGCGTTTCCGCGAAGCGATGCAGTTTTTTTATCAAAAACATTTTAAACGGTCATTGATTTTTGATGTGCTGATGCGCACAGGAGCTTTTGTGTTTATGTTGTTTAAAAGCTTACAGCAAAAGAACCGACAGTTTCAAGTTGACGAAACGATTGTGTTTTCGTCTCACAATCTCCAGTTGCAACGAACCCATACAATACATTATTACACAGAATGGACATCATTTATTCCAAGTTCTGATAAAGGGCAGCAAATTGTAGTTGATTCTCGTTCTTTTTCCTACAGCGAAATTATACAGCAAATGGAGCGATTGCGAGGGGAAAGGGTAAGTTTTCGAATATATTATCCGCAATTTTCAGGAATTCTTGGTAGTGACCACGCAAACGATGTAGGAGGAGTTGATTTTTTATGAAAAATTACGAATTTGATTATTTAGGCTCAGAAGAATTAGTATTTTTGCAATCCAAAATAGAGAACACAACGTCACAATAGTACTATGGCAAAGTTTGAATTGAAATTACCCAAAATGGGTGAGAGTGTTGCAGAGGCAACAATTACCAATTGGTTGAAGAATGTTGGCGATAGCATTGCTGCAGATGAAGCAGTCTTAGAAATCGCAACGGATAAAGTGGATAGTGAAGTGCCTAGTGAAGTGACAGGTACATTAACTGAAATTTTATTTCAAGTCAATGATGTGGTAAAAGTAGGTCAGACGATCGCTATTATCGAAACAGAAGGTGGGGCACCTGCAGTAGCAGCTCCGAAATCAGAGGCAGCACCTGTAGTTGCAGCTGTAGCGGCCACGGTCGAAGTAGCCAAAGAAGTTGCAGCACCTGCAGATTTCTCAGGATCTGATAAGTTTTATTCTCCTTTAGTTAAAAACATTGCTAAAGAAGAAGGAATTTCTGTTGCTGAATTAGACACCATCGCTGGATCTGGAAAAGAGGGGCGTGTGACTAAAGAGGATGTTTTAAATTATATTAAAAATAGAGGTAATCAACCGGTGGCTGTAGTTGCGACTCCAGCACCAGCTGCTGTTGCACCTGTGACTTCAGCTCCCGCAACTCAACCAGTACCAGTTTCGGTTAACGGTGGAGATGAGATTGTGGAAATGGACCGCATGCGTAAGTTGATTTCCAAATATATGGTGGAGTCGGTTCAAACTTCTGCTCACGTGCAGTCGTTTATTGAAGTGGATGTGACCAATATTGTGAAATGGCGTGATAAAGTTAAAAATGCGTTTGAAAAGCGTGAAGGTGAAAAACTAACATTCACTCCAATTTTCATGGAAGCTGTGGCAAAAGCCTTAAGAGATTTTCCAATGATGAACATCTCGGTAGAGGGAGAGTACATTGTTAAGAAGAAGAATATCAATTTGGGTATGGCAGCAGCATTACCAAATGGTAACTTGATTGTACCCGTAATAAAGAATGCAGATCAATTGAACTTGGTTGGTATGGCTAAGGCAGTAAATGACTTAGGAAACCGTGCAAAAGCAGGTAAGTTGAAACCCGATGATACCCAAGGAGGGACCTATACAGTAACCAATGTAGGTACGTTTGGGTCAGTTTTTGGAACTCCTATTATTAATCAACCTCAAGTAGGTATTTTAGCTTTAGGAGCAATTCGTAAAGTACCTGCTGTGATTGAAACACCTGAAGGAGACTTTATTGGTATCCGTCAAAAAATGTTCTTGTCACACAGTTATGATCATAGAGTGGTAGACGGTGCATTAGGCGGAAGCTTTGTGAAACGTGTTGCCGATTATTTAGAGGCTTGGGATATCAATAGAGAATTATAATCCATTTATTTAAAATTAAACATGAAAAAAATTTTAGTTGTACTTTTTCTGAGTGTTTTTGCTGTTTCGTGTAGCAAAGATGAAGGGAATAGTAATACCTTTCAAAATGCATCAGTGAGTACAAAAAATTCATTTGTTGCTTCAAACGGTGTAGAAATTACAACAGGAGGGTCTCTTTCAGTGCCTATTACCGATCAAAGTTATCAAACAGGGGTTTGTTATAACTACACAGGTAACCCTACCGTAAATGATAATCTTGCTCAAAATGGATCGTCAAGTGATGTGAGTTTTGATGCAGTCATTCCGATCAGTAATTTTGGAGGTACGTATTACATTCGTGCTTATGTAATGAGTTTTAACTCAGGCGAAATTAAATATGGTAATCAAATTACTGTAACCACCCAGCAATCCGTTACCACAGACATTGTTAAAGAAATTACAGCTACGGGTTTTAAAGTAGATGTTACCGTAGCCACTGCTTTAGGTAATAATGAGGGTCGCGGAATTTGTTTTAGTACGAGTGCCAATCCTACGGTTTCGAACACTCAAATTTCAGCCCCAACAAGTGGTTCAGGTACTTTTACAATAACTGTAGATAATAACCCATTTAGTCCCAATTATTTTGTGAGTCCTGGAGTAACGTATTACTTAAGAAGTTATGTTAATATCAATGGGCAATTCTATTACGGAAACCAAGTGCAATTTAAAGTGTGCGGATATACAGGTGGATCCGGCGGTATCGTTTTTTATGATAAAGGCGAAACAACGAATGGATGGCGTTATTTAGAATCTTCACCGTATTATTATGTGTACAACAATAATGTGAACTGGTTGTTTTCATGGAATAACTGTAATGCTTCTTCTTTTATCAGTGGATTGTCTACAGCTATTGGAACAGGTTTAGAAAATTCAAATATTTTAAGACCGTTGTGTGATTTCACCAATAATGCAGCTGCAATGGCGCGTTCCAATTCGTTGAATGGATTTAACGATTGGTTCTTACCTTCTTTAGAAGAATTAAAGCAATTGTATAAAGCGAAATATGCGGGTGTCATTACTTATAACGGTTATTATACCTTGATTAGTTCGTCGCAACAAACCAATACGGTGAACTATGGAGTTGATTTTTCTAATGGAAATACTATTGGAATGAACAAGAATAGTTCGGGTCGTATTTGGCAAGTACGACGTTTCTAGTAAGCTAAAACGATTATAAAAGGAACCCTTTCTGAAAAGAAAGGGTTTTTTTATGGAAATCTTAAAAAAATAAAAAGTATCGATGAACGGTACATGCAATACCTTATATTTGTCCGCTTGAATACTAGAGAATGGAATTAAAATTAAACCGTCCGATTTGTTTTTTTGATTTAGAAACAACGGGAATTGATGTGGCAAGAGACCGCATTGTTGAAATCTCCATCGTTAAAGTATACCCAAATGGGAACAAAGAAAGTCGGACATGGTTAGTTAATCCAACCATTCCAATTCCAGCACAAGCAACTGCAGTGCATGGAATTTCTAATGAAAAGGTGGCTCATGAACCTACTTTTAAAGAGTTAGCACCACAAATTCACCAAATGATTAAAGATGCCGATTTGGCGGGTTTCAATTCCGATCGATTTGATATCCCGTTGTTGGCAGAAGAATTGCTTCGTGCCGAGGTTGATTTTGACATGAAGAATCGTGTTTCTGTGGATGTTCAAACCATTTTCCATAAAAAAGAAGAACGAACCCTGAGTGCTGCTTATCGTTTCTATTGTGATCAAACCTTAGAAAATGCTCATAGTGCAGAGGCAGATACCTTGGCAACCTATGAAATTTTAAAGGCACAATTGGAGCGATATCCTGATTTGCCCAATGATATGAAAGCCCTATCAGAGTATACAACCCGTAAAAAAGCGGTTGACTTTGCCGGTTTTATAGCATTGGATGATCAGGGAAGAGAGATTTTTACTTTTGGAAAACATAAGGGAGCCTTGGTTGAAGATGTATTTGATAAAGAACCCGGCTATTTCGGTTGGATTCAAGGAGCAGAGTTTCCGCTTTACACCAAGAAAGTACTTACGGGTATTAAGTTGCGTAAATTAAATACAAAGCAATAATATAAAGTTAAGTCCATTTTAAGTCAAATCTTGATTAGGGATTTTATTTTTAGAACTGTTATTATGAAAATAATTTGTATCGGAAGAAATTATACCCAACACATTGCGGAGCTTCACAATGAGCGTCCCGATGCGCCTGTGGTTTTTTTAAAACCCGATTCCTCCATACTG
>CAYNDK010000046.1:0-17725 GCA_964395965.1 uncultured Flavobacterium sp. | reverse complement strand
GGTGCAGGGTCTCCACCCTCTAAACCTCCACCGCCATCACCGCCATCTCCTGGGCCACCTTGTGCAAATAATGCGGCTTGACTACCTAAGAATAATAATGTAAGGATTAGATTCGTACTATTTTTTTTCATTTTGAATAGTTTAACACCGCAAAGATAAAATCATTTTTTAATTTTTAACGATTTGTTTTAGTTTTATCGATAAAATGTGTTTAAATCACTCTGAAATTGATTTATAGGTCAAAAATATTAATCAATTTCTGATGTGAAATAGAGTTTAACCGATGGATATTTGCTTTGGGTCATTTGAATGGTGAAATCAGAATCTGCTAAAAACACTAATTGTCCATATTTATCGTGTGCTAAAAACTTCTGCTTGATTCGCTTAAACTCTAAAAATTCTTCGTTTTTAGGATCATCGGGTTTTACCCAACATGCTTTGTGGACTGGGAAATTTTCATAAGAACATTTAGCTCCATATTCGTGTTCTAATCGATATTGAATTACCTCGTACTGAAGGGCACCTACTGTTCCAATAACTTTTCGGTTGTTCATTTCTAAGGTGAATAATTGGGCAACACCTTCATCCATTAATTGGTCAATTCCTTTTTCAAGCTGTTTTGCTTTCATCGGATCGGCATTGTTGATGTAACGGAAATGTTCTGGTGAAAAACTGGGTATCCCACGGAAATTCATAATTTCACCTTCTGTAAGCGTATCACCAATTTTAAAATTTCCGGTATCGTGTAAACCTACAATATCACCGGGGTAGGAGATGTCTACGATTTCTTTTTTCTCAGCAAAAAATGCATTAGGGCTCGAGAACTTTAGATTTTTGCCAAGTCGAACATGCGTATACAATTTGTTGCGCTCAAACGTACCGGATACAATTTTGACGAAAGCCAAACGGTCTCTGTGTTTGGGGTCCATATTGGCGTGAATTTTAAAAACAAATCCTGAAAGTTTGGTTTCTTCTGCCTTTACCAATCGAGTGTCTGATTCTTTTGCACGGGGACTCGGAGCGATTTCAATAAAACCATCTAATAGTTCACGCACTCCAAAGTTATTCAACGCAGAACCAAAAAATACAGGTTGTAAGTCTCCTTTTAGATATAGTTCACGATCAAATTCGGGATAAACTTCTTGAATTAATTCCAACTCTTCTCGCAATTTACTTGCGGGTTTATCGCCAATTATTTTTTCCAATTCAGGGTTTTGAATGTCGTTAATCTGAATTACGTCTTCAATGTTTTTACGGCTGTCACTGCTAAACAAATTGATATTTTTTTCCCAAATATTATAGATACCTTGGAAATCATAGCCCATACCAATGGGAAAGCTTAGGGGGGTGACTTGTAATCCTAATTTCTTTTCTACTTCATCCATTAAATCAAAGGCATCTTTACCTTCACGGTCAAGTTTGTTGATAAAAACAATGATTGGGATGTTTCGCATGCGACAAACCGAAACTAATTTTTCAGTTTGCTCCTCAACTCCTTTTGCTACATCAATAACAACGATAACGCTGTCAACAGCCGTTAAGGTACGGTAGGTGTCCTCGGCAAAATCTTTGTGGCCGGGTGTATCCAGAATGTTGATCTTTTTGTCTTTGTAATTAAAGGCAAGTACCGAAGTCGCTACAGAGATTCCTCTTTGACGTTCGATTTCCATGAAGTCACTCGTGGCTCCTTTTTTTATTTTGTTGCTTTTTACAGCTCCAGCTTCTTGAATTGCCCCTCCGAATAATAACAACTTTTCCGTTAGGGTTGTTTTACCTGCATCGGGATGGGAAATAATTCCGAAGGTTCTTCTTCTTTCGATTTCTTGTAGAAAATTCATAAAATAAAAATTGGCTGCAAAAATACTATTTATCATCCAATTATAGGGCGAATTAGTAGTGCGATTTTACAGCTTCAAAAGTGTTAATAAATTTTTGTTAATAGTACTGCCCCGACTTGTTTAATACCTGCGTTTTGTTACTTTTGTTGATTCGAACTCAACTGAAAAGAGTATAAGTGTAAACGTTAATGTTACGAAACAAAATGAATATTAGAAATTTGTTTTTTGCCTTGTTTGCTGGACTTTCTATGGCAGCTCAACAGCAGAATGCTACCAAAGAAGTTCTATTTACAATTGATGATAAGCCCTATTATACCGATGAATTTATTCGGGTGTATAACAAGAACTTGGATCTTGTAAAAGATGAATCACAAAAGGATTTGACCCAATATTTAGAATTGTACATTGGTTATAAACTGAAAGTAAACAAAGCATTTAAATTGGGATTGCAAAATGGTGCGCAATATCAAAACGAATTAAAATCCTACCGAACACAGCTTTCCAAAAATTATTTAATGGATTCCAAAGTTACTCAAGAGCTTTTGGATGAGGGATATTCGCGTTTGCAAAAAGAAATTAATGCCTCTCATATTCTGTTGATGGTTGATGAAAATGCTTCGCCAGAAGACACATTAGCGGCCTATCATAAAATCATGGCTATTCGTGATCGAATTGTAAAAGGAGGTGAGGATTTTGGTACTGTTGCAATGGAGACTTCGCAAGATCCATCTGCCAAAGAAAACAAAGGTAATCTTGGTTACTTCACCGCTTTTCGTATGGTTTATGCATTTGAAAATGGCGCTTATGCTACCCCGTTGGGTCAAGTTTCAATGCCGGTACGAAGCCGATTTGGTTATCATATTATCAAAGTGAATGCAATTCGTAACAACAGAGGTGAAGTAAGTGTTTCGCATATCATGATTTTAAAACCTAAAGAAGGTGAAGATCCTGCAAAAGCGAAAACCACTATAGACGAAATTTACCAAAAGTTGCAACAAGGCGAGAAATTTGAAGAATTGGCTAAGCAGTTTTCGGAAGACAAATCTTCTTCGACAAAAGGCGGCTTGTTGAATAAATTTGCTTCGGGGCAATTGAGTTCGGAGGAATTTGAAAATCAAGCATTCGCATTAACCAGTGACAATCCGCTTTCCAAACCTTTTGAAACGGTATACGGTTGGCATATAGTAAAATTAAACGAGAAGTTTCCTTTGCGCTCTAAAGATGAAATGAAAGTAGAATTGGAGTCAAAGATAGCGCGCGATGATCGTTCTAAGAAAATCAGTGAAGCATTGGCGGTTAAATTGCGTAAAAAACTCCCAACAAAGAAAGAAGCTAAACTTTATAAGGAGATTGTGAAATCGTTGAATGATTCTTATTACAAAGGAGAATGGAAAGTGCCTACTGATTTGAAAAAGTTTGATGCTAAACTATTCACGGTTGGAACCAAAGAGATCAAAGGCGGACAGTTTTTAGATTATTTATATTCACAGCAAAAGAATAACGGTGGGATAAAGCCTTTGAGCAAATTGGCTGATGTTATGTTTGATCGTTTTTCAGATGAGCAACGTGCGGTTTATAATAATGAAAATTTAGAAAATGAATACCCTGAGTTTGCAGCGGTTATGAATGAATACCGTGACGGGTTGCTGTTGTTTGATCTTATGGAAAAAGAAATCTGGCAACGTGCAAAAACGGATACTACAGGATTGAAACAGTTTTATGAAGAAAACAAACAAAAATACGTTTGGAAAACACGTTATGATGCAGAAGTGTATTCTTCTACCAAACCGGATGTTATGAAAAAGGTTATTGGTCTTTTGAAGAAAGGCGCTGATGCTAAAACGATTAAAGATAAATTTAATTCAGAACAAGAATTAAAAGTGATGATGTATGATGGAATTTATGAAGAAGGTGCGGATGCGTTACCTAAAAATGTAACTCCTGAATCCAAAATTACAGATGTTTCTCAAAAAGGGGAGTACTATTATGTTGCTAAAATTCGAAAAGTGTTACCCGCAGGGATCAAAACACTTGAGGAATGCAAGGGACGTGTTACCAATGAATACCAACAGTATTTGGAACACAATTGGATTGCGAATTTGAAAAGTGAGTTCCAAATTAAAGTTAATAATGACGTTTTTGAACGTGTAAAACAACAATTAAAGAAATAATTTCATGCATACATTACGAATCGTTCGTGTTCTATTTTTAGGGTTATTGTGTTGTACTTCAGCCATAGCTCAAGAAATTATACCAGAAAAACAACCGGAGAAAAAAGTTGAAGCACCACAATCCAAGCGTCAACGTGTTGATGGAATTATTGCGACAATTGGGGATTACAATATCTTAGATTCAGACATTGACAAGACCTATCTAGAGATTGAGAGTCAGGGTCAATCCATTAAAGATATTACACGTTGTCAGATTCTTGGAAAACTGATGGAAGAAAAATTGTATGCGCATCAAGCAATTCAAGATTCAATTCAGGTAAAGGATGAAGATGTAAAAGAACGGATGAATCAACAAATCGACTATATGGTTGAGCAATTGAAGTCGATGGATGCTGTTGTGAAATATTTCAAAAAAGACAATGAAGATGATTTTCGTGCAGAGATTTTTGAGTTGTTAAAACAACAACAGTTGGCTTCAGAAATGACCAAAAAAATTGTCAGTGCAGTGGAAATTACACCTGAAGAAACACGTTCTTTTTATCAACGTTTGCCTAAAGATGATTTGCCATTAATAGGTGCAGAAGTTGAAATTGCACAGATTGTTATTACGCCCAAAGTGAGCGAAGAAGAAAAGCAAGCGGTCATCAGTCGGTTGAAAGAAATTAAGGCGGAGGTGATGAACGGAGCGAGTTTTACAACCAAGGCCGTTTTGTATACAGAAGATCCAGGTTCGCGTTCAAGCGGTGGTTTTTACAAGATTAATAAAAAGACACCCTTTGTAAAAGAGTTTAAGGATGTCGCTTTTTCGCTACAGGAAGGTGAAATTTCTGACCCTTTTGAAACAGAATTTGGTTTCCATATTATCTATTTAGAAAAAATTAAAGGTCAAGATTTGGAATTGCGTCATATCTTGATGAAGCCAAAAGTGACTAATGCGTCATTAAAAGAAGCAAAAGAGAAGGCTGAATTGTTACGTCAACGACTTGTTGATAAAGAAATTACATTTTCAGAAGCTGCACGTACACTTTCTGATGAAAAAGAAACGCGTGCTAACGGTGGGGTTTTAATTAATCCAAAAACGCAAGACACTCATTTTGAATTGACTAAAATGGATCCTGAATTGTATAGCCAAGTTTCGAATTTGAAAAGTGGTGAAATGACTCAAGCTTTATTTGATGATGATGGTCGTAATGGTAAGCGTTATAAAATAATTACCGTAACTTCTAAAACGGAGGAACATCCCGCTGATTTTAGTAAAGATTATACAAAAATTCGTGAATTGGCTTTGAAAGAAAAGCAATTGAAAGCCATTGGGAAATGGTTTGACCAAAAAATTAAAGAAACCTATATTAAAATCAATGGTGAATACAAAAGTTGTACTTTCACAAACAATTGGTTGAAAAAATAGATTAATTACATACGCACTTTTATGTCAGACGTAACAGCGATTCAAAATTTAGTTCAAAAACGCAAGGACCTTAAGGCCGAGATTTCAAAAGTAATTGTGGGACAAGAGGCCGTAGTGGACCAAATCTTGTTGAGTATCTTTTCTGGAGGACACGCCTTATTAGTTGGTGTGCCTGGATTGGCCAAGACGTTGATGGTAAATACTATTGCACAGGCTCTTGGTTTGGATTTTAAACGCATTCAGTTTACACCAGATTTAATGCCGTCGGATATATTAGGAAGTGAAATATTAGATGAAAATCGTCAATTTAAATTTATAAAAGGTCCGATTTTCTCTAATATTATTTTAGCAGATGAAATTAACCGTACCCCGCCTAAAACGCAAGCTGCTCTATTGGAAGCGATGCAGGAACGTGCGGTAACTATTGCGGGTCACAACTATAAATTGGATTTGCCTTATTTTGTTTTGGCAACTCAAAATCCAATTGAGCAAGAGGGAACCTATCCTTTGCCAGAAGCCCAATTGGACCGTTTTATGTTTGCTATCAAATTGGAATACCCCACTTTTGAAGAAGAAGTTCAGGTTGTAAAAAGTACGACTAACGATTCCAAACCGCAAATCAATGCATTGTTTACAGGAGCTGAGATTATTGAATTTCAGCAGTTAATTCGTCGAATTCCTGTTGCAGACAATGTGATTGAATATGCAGTTGGGTTAGTGAACAAAACCCGTCCACAAGGTGCAATGGCTTCAGACTATGTTCGTAATTATTTGGATTGGGGAGCTGGTCCAAGAGCGTCTCAGAACTTGATTTTGGCAGCTAAGGCACATGCTGCTTTTAACGGTAAATTTTCACCAGATATTGAAGATGTTAAGGCTGTAGCAGAAGGTATATTGCGTCATCGTATCATTAAAAATTACAAAGCGGACGCTGAGGGAATAAGTGAGGAAATGATTATCCAAAAGTTGGTGTAATGGTAAAAAAAATCATTAGTTTCTTACCTGAGTTTTTGACTACTTCCTTTGCCATGTTTTGGTTTTTGGAAAATTATCTTGAGTCGGGAGTCATTAATTATTTTGCACTTATAGCCGGTTTGCTTATCATGATTGCTGCTGTTACTAAAATGCGCCTACTAGGTATGGTGATGGGAGGGGTGGCCTTAGTTTTTTCATTCTTTTTAGGGTACCGTTTTTATTCACTTTTAGCTACAGTAGACGATGCTTCTAAAGCATCCCGTTTGACACTTGTTATGGGATGTATCTTTGCGGTAAGTTTGTTAAGCAGCGTACTTTTGTTTTTTAAGTATTACCGTAAACCGAAGCCTCCTGTTGTTTCTTAGCGGGCTTATTTAGGTTAAAAAAATCAACTATTTTTAATTTTTCTTTATTATAATGCCATTTTGGTAAAAATCATCTATTGATTTTGTCTTATTGGCAAATTATTTCTGCTTAGAAAGATATTTGATTAAATATTTTTTAAAAGTACATCGTTTTCGTAAATTTGCGTTGCAAACAAATAAACCTTTTTTTATGGCTTTTGATATTGAAATGATTAAAAAGGTGTATGCTAACATGCCACAACGTGTGGATAAAGCACGTGAGTTAGTGGGTCGTCCGCTTACACTTTCTGAAAAGATTTTATATGCGCATTTATGGGAAGGGAATCCTTCGCAAGCGTTCTCCAGAGGTAAAGATTATGTAGATTTTGCTCCTGATCGTGTAGCCTGTCAAGATGCAACCGCACAGATGGCTTTGTTACAATTCATGCATGCTGGAAAATCACAAGTAGCTGTGCCAACAACGGTACACTGTGATCACTTAATCCAAGCAAAAGTTGGCGCTACAACAGACTTAGCGGTAGCGAACTCACAATCAAAAGAAGTTTTTGATTTCTTGTCTTCAGTTTCAAATAAATACGGAATTGGGTTTTGGAAACCAGGTTCAGGTATTATTCACCAAATTGTATTAGAAAATTATGCATTCCCTGGAGGGATGATGATTGGAACAGACTCTCACACGGTAAATGCTGGTGGTTTGGGAATGTTAGCTATTGGTGTTGGTGGTGCTGATGCCGTTGACGTTATGTCGGGTATGTCATGGGAATTGAAATTTCCAAAATTGATTGGGGTGAAGTTGACTGGTAAATTAAACGGTTGGACTGCACCTAAAGACGTTATTTTGAAAGTAGCTGATATCCTTACTGTAAAAGGAGGAACAGGGGCTATTGTTGAATATTTTGGTGAAGGTGCTGAAAACATGTCATGTACTGGTAAGGGTACTATTTGTAACATGGGTGCTGAAATTGGTGCTACAACTTCAACCTTTGGTTATGATGATTCCATGCGTCGCTATTTAATTGCTACAGGTCGTCAAGACGTAGTGGATGCTGCAGATCAAGTGGCGTCTTATTTAACTGCTGACGCTGAAGTGTATGCAAATCCAGAGCAATATTTTGATCAATTAATTGAAATCAATTTATCTGAATTGGAACCTCATATTAACGGACCCTTTACACCAGATCGTGGAACACCGACTTCTAAGATGAAAGAGGAAGCTGCTAAAAACGGTTGGCCGTTGAAAGTAGAATGGGGATTAATTGGATCGTGTACTAACTCCTCCTATGAAGATATGGCTCGTGCTGCTTCTATTGTGGAGCAAGCGGTTGCTAATCATATTACACCTAAAGCTGAATTTGGTATTAACCCAGGTTCAGAACAAATCCGTTACACTATTGAACGTGACGGTATCTTAGCTACTTTTGAGAAAATGGGAACTAAAGTATTTACTAATGCTTGTGGACCATGTATCGGTCAATGGGATCGTGAAGGAGCAGATAAAGGAGAGAAAAATACCATTGTCCACTCGTTTAACCGTAATTTCTCTAAACGTGCAGACGGTAATCCAAATACCCATGCATTTGTAACTTCGCCAGAAATGGTTGCAGCATTAGCCATTTCAGGTCGTTTGGACTTTAATCCAATTACCGATACGATTTTAAATGATAATGGAGAAGCAGTTAAATTGGCTCCACCTGTAGGGGATGAGTTGCCTACAAAAGGATTTGCTGTTGAAGATGCCGGTTATCAAGCGCCTGCTGCTGATGGTAGTGGTGTGAATGTAGTGGTTTCGCCAACATCGGAGCGTTTACAATTGTTGGATCCTTTCCAACCATGGAATGGTCAAAATATTACGGGAGCTAAATTGTTAATTAAAGCATTTGGCAAATGTACTACGGATCATATTTCCATGGCAGGTCCTTGGTTACGTTTCCGTGGTCATTTGGATAACATTTCAAATAATATGTTGATTGGTGCTGAAAATGCATTCAACGGGAAAGCCAATTCGGTAAAAAATCAATTGACAGGAACTTATGACGAAGTGCCAAAAGTACAACGCGCCTATAAAGCTGCTGGAATTGCATCAATTGTAGTGGGAGACCAAAACTACGGAGAAGGTTCGTCACGTGAACATGCTGCTATGGAACCTAGACATTTAGGAGTATCAGCAGTATTGGTGAAATCTTTTGCACGTATTCACGAAACCAATTTGAAAAAACAAGGTATGTTGGCATTGACATTTGCAAACGAAGCCGATTATGATATTATCCAAGAAGACGATACTTTCAACTTTGTGGATTTGACAGCGTTTGCGCCCGGTAAACCATTGACTTTAGAAGTTGTTCATGCTGACGGTACTAAACATACAATTTTAGCAAACCACAGCTATAATGACGGACAAATCGAATGGTTTAAAGCAGGTTCTGCCTTAAATCTTATTGCTGCCGCAGGTAAAGCCTAATCGGTTAGTAATACATTTTGCATCAAAAAACGCCCCTTGCACAAAGGGGCGTTTTTCTTAATAACCTAAACAAAATAATATATGAGTTCTATTCTTCGACGGCAATTGCCGTTTGAGACAATGTGGGTTGGGATTGATTCGGATTCACATATACTTCAGTAATTCCGTTCTCCCTTTCGACCGATTCGTAATAGAATTCAATCGAAGTTAATTTTTCAACACTTGTAATCTTACAGGTGCCATTCACAAGCACACCATTAGACTGCAATTGAATGCGTGCTCCTGATTCTGGTCGTTTTTCTTTGTAATAGTCAAACATCGCAATCGAAATCGGTTCAATTAAATCAGGTCGCGAATTGAATGTACTCACAATAATGGTTAATCCACTTTTGTACTTCACAATATATTCCATTCCGTTCTTACCATAATTATAGGGTAAGGTAACCTGAGTTTGTGCATTTCCAAAGAATCCGACAAGTACAATTAAAAAAACGTATTGTCGCATAGTCTAGTAGGTTGGTTTATAATAGATTTGGGGACTATTATGATGAACGTACTTTCTTGTTTCTTGATTCAATATTACAATTAATTATCGACAAAATACAAATAAAATCGATGAAATGCAATTAATTTAATTATAAGTAATATAAATATTACAATTTATACAATTTAGCGTATAAAAAAACCGCCCTAAAAGCGGTTTGTATTAGTGTCGAGTAGGGTATTAGCCAAAAGTATTCCGGTATAACTCGGTAATTCCGTCTGGCCATTCCACCTTTTCATAATGAAATTCTACAGTAGTAAGTTTTCCTCGCTTTATTACAATACATTTTCCTGTAACTTTAGCTTGTTGACCTTCAATAGTTAAAGTGATTGGGTCGGTCGAACCTTTACGTAAATTATCCCAATAGTATTGAAAAATACGTTGTGCTATATCTTCCTTTAAATTGAGTTTCGAATTAAAAGTACTGATAATGATGGTCTCTTTTGGTGTATTGGCAATGAGCTCCATTCCGTTGTAGCCGTACCGATAGGTTTTGGTACATGCCTCAGTAGTTGCTTCTTGTGCAGAAACAAATGACCCTGCTGTGAACAGCATTAGCATTAGTAATTTTTTCATGATCAAGTAGTTTGGGCTATTTTGATACAGCGAATATAAAAATTATTTTAATTCGGCAACTACTAACTTCGTGAATATTAAGCTGATTTTAATTATTTTAACTAAAAAAAGTCCGGAACAGAAGAACCGGACTTTTAGTTTGTTGAATTAATAACTATTAATAATAAGTGTATCGTCTTACTTTAGAAATATATTTTGCTAAACGTATAACTTGATGACTGTAACCGTATTCATTGTCGTACCAAACATACAATACAATGTTTTTTCCATCTCCAGAAACAATAGTAGCATTACTGTCATAAATTGAAGGAGCAGAAGTACCTACAATATCTGAAGATACCAATTCATTATTTAGTGAATATTTAATTTGCTCTACGAGTTCGCCTTCTAGCGCATATTTTCGCATGATGTTGTTAACTTCTTCAACCGTAGTTGCTTTGTCGACCTCCAAATTTAATACCACCAAAGAACCATTAGGCACTGGAACACGAATAGCATTTGAAGTTAGTTTACCCGCTAAACTTGGTAAAGCTTTGGCTACAGCGCTACCGGCACCGGTTTCAGTAATGACCATATTAAGTGCAGCTGCTCTACCACGACGGTATTTTTTATGCATATTGTCGACTAAATTTTGATCATTAGTATAGGCATGTATCGTTTCTAAGTGTCCTTTTACAACACCTAAAGTATCTTCTACTGCCTTTAAAATAGGGGTAATTGCATTGGTCGTACACGATGCTGCGGAGTAAATTTTAACTTCGTCGGGGTTGTAATCATTATGATTAACACCATGCACGATGTTGGGTACTCCTTTACCGGGAGCTGTTAATAATACTTTTTCAACGCCCTTTGAAGTCAGGTGACGTTTCAGAGCTTCTTCTGTAGTGAAAGCTCCGGTGTTATCAATTACCAAGGCATCTTCAATGCCATACTGGGTATAATCAATTTCTTCTGGTCCAGCAGCAGTGATAATATGTACGGTTGTACCGTTTATTAGTAATGCATTGTTGGCTACATCTGCCGATACCGATCCTTCAAAATCTCCGTGAACCGAATCGTAACGCAAAAGTGATGCTCTTTTCTCTAAAGACTGTGCATCATTGCGGTCACGCGTTACAATAGCACGTAAACGCAACTGTTCTCCTTTGCCAATTTTACTCATCATTTCACGAGCTAGTAAACGGCCAATACGACCAAAACCATAAAGTACAACGTCTTTGGGTTTTATTTCTTGCGATTTTTTTGAATCTTTTAATCGATCAATGACAAAAGCACGCGCATCATGTGTCGTATTTGTATCTAAGTGGAACTCATAAGTTAGTTTTCCAATGTCGATACGAGAAGGCGGTAAATCTAAATTAGAAAGCGCTTTTACAATTTCTACCGTGTCAAAAACATTGATGGGTTTTTGAATGAATTCGCCAGCATACTCATGTAAGTTCATGATGTCACTTACATTGCGATTCAATAGGGGATTACGGAAAAAAATCAATTCAATAGACTTGTCATACCATAAGTCGCTTACAATTTTGATAATGTCTATGGCTGCCTTTCTTCGGTCCACCTGGAATGCTAATTCTTTCTCGTATTGTTGGATATTCGTCATACGTGTTGAGTTAAGGTTGTGTTGTACATTATTTTAATCCGGTGCAAAAGTAATTAACTACAACGTTTTCGTAAAATATTTTACTAACTTTTTTACAAAAAAAAACCACTGTTAGCGTTAACAGTGGTTTAGTCTTATTTTTTTTGCGATTAGATGATAAAACGAATTACTTGTCCGTTTTTAGTGATTAACTGAACACTAGCACCTTCGCGGTCTTCTTTATTTCCTAAAACTTTTGAAACCGTTTCAATGTCTGTAGCAGTCTCATTGTCTATTCGTAGAATTACACCGCCAATTAATTCTTCTTTGTAGGGCAATAATCGCTCGTTGGTAATTCCTTTAATCTTGACACCTGAATCGATATTGAATCGTTTTTTGTCTCCGGCAGTAATGTTTTCTAATTCCATTCCGCGAAATTCGGTATTGATTAAATCATTTTTAACCAATGTCACTGGAACGACTTTGGTAGAACCATCGCGAATGAGAGTGACATTAACTTTATCATTGGGACGTTTGGTGTTGATATATCCATTCAATTCAGAATAGGATGTGATTTTTTGATTATCTAATTTTACAATAATGTCCCCTTTTTGAATTCCTGCTTTTGCTGCCCCAGAGTTTTCTATAACATTGGTAATGTAATACCCTTCAGTTTGTTTTAACCCCAGTTTTTTAGCATTTGTCCCGTTCAATTCATTTCCTACAGCGCCCAATACTCCACGTTGTACGTTTCCGTACTCCATAATGTCTTCGATGATTTTGCGTGTGATATTGGAAGGAATTGCAAAGGAATATCCTGCATAACTTCCAGTAGGCGAAGAGATCATTGTGTTAATTCCAACCAACTCACCGCGTGTATTTACTAAGGCACCACCACTATTTCCTGGGTTTACGGCGGCATCGGTTTGAATAAAAGATTGGATGCCATTGGTATCGAGATTACGTGCTTTGGCCGAAACAATACCTGCAGTAACCGTAGATGTCAAATTGTAAGGGTTACCGACAGCCAAAACCCATTCGCCAACTTTAACTTGGTCTGAATCGGCAAAAGTAGCATAGGTTAGCTTTTCATCTGCATCGATTTTGAGCAGTGCAATATCCATTTTTGGATCAGTTCCTATTAATTTCGCTTTGTATACTTTTTTGTTATTTAGTGTTACCTCCAATTCAGAAGCGTCTTTAATAACATGATTATTGGTCACAATATAACCGTCTTGGGAAATGATGACACCCGAACCTGTTCCAATCTGTTCTTGCTGAATGCCACCGCCACGCGATCCATAGAAAAACTCACGAATAGGATCATAAACAGTTCTAACGGAAACATTTTTAACGTGAACTACCGTATGAACCGCATTATCTGCAGCTGAGGTGAAATCGATGTTTTCAGCGCCCATGCCAACAGCACGCGTTGGGTAACTGGGAGCCATTGTTACAATACCATTCTTAGTATAGGTATCTTCAATAAATAGTTTGTATGCGCCTAAAGTTGTGGCACCACTTAACAGTGAAACTAAAAATAAATTTGATAATCGTTTCATAAATCAAAAATTAGTTAACTATTTAACCTCAAAATTATTAAAATATTACCCTGACCATTTTCCTTTAACGCTCGTTTAACAATGTTTAACGTGCTATTAATATTTGTAACTTTGTAGTTCATACAAAGGTAAAAATGCGATTGAAATTTCAAAAATATCAAGGGACGGGTAACGATTTTGTCATGGTTGATAACCGTACGCTTTCTTTTCCCAAAAATGATACCAAATTGATTGAACGACTCTGTGACCGCCGTTTTGGTATTGGTGCTGACGGATTGATTTTATTGGAAAATGACAATTTGTCGGACTTTAAAATGGTGTATTACAATTCCGATGGAAATGAGAGTTCGATGTGCGGTAACGGAGGACGATGTCTAACCGCTTTTGCCAATGCACAAGCTGTAGTTCAATCTACGGCGCAGTTTACTGCAGTTGATGGATTGCATCATGCACAAATCCTTTCCGACGGAAAAGTATCCTTACAAATGATTGATGTGGATTCAGTTTCGATACATCCCAATTATGTGTATTTGAATACGGGTTCGCCTCATCATGTGGCCTTAGTTGATGATTTGTCATCTTTTGATGTGAAAAAAGAAGGTGCAGCTATTCGGTATTCAGCTTTATACGGTGCTTCGGGAAGTAATGTGAATTTTGTACAACCAATTGGTGCCAATCATTTCAGATTGCGAACCTATGAGCGTGGGGTAGAGGATGAAACTCTTTCTTGCGGAACAGGTGCTACAGCAGTTGCAATTGCAATGCATGCGTTAGGGAAGACAAAGGCTACAGTAATCGATTTGGAGGTAGAAGGAGGCAAGTTACAAGTTTCCTTTGACGTAGTTAATGGAAAATACAGTAATGTTCATTTAATAGGACCGGCAACTTTTGTTTTTGACGGTGAAATTGATATCTAATGCAAACACTACAAGGTACTTCGATTTATTTACGAGCACTGGAACCCGAAGATTTAGCATTTTTATATGCTATTGAAAATGACGAATCCATTTGGGAAGTTAGTAATACCATCACGCCTTACAGCCGTTTTTTGATACGGCAATACCTTGAAAATGCCCAACAAGATATTTTTGAAGCGAAACAATTGCGTTTGGCGATTTGTGTCAAAGGGACTGAAGAAGCCATCGGGCTCATTGATTTATTTGATTTTGATCCAGTGAATCGACGTGCGGGTATTGGGATTGTAATTAAAAATGAAATACAACGGGGAAAGGGGTATGGCAAAGAAGCGCTAGAACTACTTTTGAATTTTTCATTTTATCACCTTCAATTGCATCAAGTTTATGCAAATATTGGAGTAGATAATTCGTCGAGTATAGCACTTTTTACTACATTTGGCTTCCAAAAAATTGGAGTAAAAAAAGATTGGATTTGTCGAAATGGGCAATACCATGATGAGGCAGTATATCAATTGATTAAAAATTAAAACATTTAAAATGTTCGCAAATAAGAAAAAATTATTTTACAGTATCGGAGGAATACTACTTATAGTAGGGGTCGTTCTCTATCTTCGTTTTTTTGCTTCGAATACGACTTTCAATGAAGAGGAAAAATGGGTAACTGTTCCAACAGGTTCCAATTTTGAAGACGTTAAGAAAATAGTGGCTCCTTATATTAATGGTATGGGTGGTTTTGAAAATATGGCCTCCTTACGCCGTTATGATCAACATGTGAAACCCGGCCGATTTTTGTTGAAAAAGGGAATGGGGAACTTTGGGATCGTTGCTGCATTACGTCATAATATCCCCGTTAAGTTAACTTTCAATAACCAAGAGCGTTTGGAAGACTTGTGTGTGCGCTTCAGTCAACAGATTGAGCCCGACACTACCCAATTGATGAACGTTTTTCGAGATTCTATTTTTTTAAAGGAAAATGGATTTACCAAAGAAAATGTAATCGCCATGTTTATCCCCAATTCGTATGAATTTTATTGGAATATATCTGCAGAAAAGTTTCGGGATAAAATGTTGAAAGAATATAAAAATTTCTGGAATAGTGATCGTTTGGCTAAAGCAGAAAAATTAGGGATGTCTCCAGTTGAAGTGATTACTTTAGCTTCAATAGTACATAAAGAAACCGTTAAAAAAGATGAACGTCCAAGAGTAGCAGGTGCCTATTTGAATCGACTAGAGCAAGGAATGCCTTTACAAGCAGATCCAACAGTGATTTATGCCTTGAAGTTAAAAGATAATGATTTTACCAAAGTGATTAAAAGGGTTTTGTATGGTGACCTTACACTATCTTCTCCCTACAATACGTATGTTCATGTAGGTTTGCCTCCAGGACCCATTGCAATGCCTGATATCACGGCGATCGATGCCGTGTTGAATCCTGAAAAACACAATTATATTTATTTCTGTGCCAGTGTAGATCGATTTGGATATCACGAATTTGCTGCAACTTATCCCGAGCATCAAATCAATGCTAAAAAATATGCCGATTGGATTAATTCAACGGGAACGACACGATAATTAATGTATCGTATATACACTACCATACTACTGCTGTTCACCTTGAGTATTCACGCTCAAAGTGAACAGTTTTCTTTTTTAAAACCCTCCGATTCCTTACATATCCCACGGCGAAATGCCGTTGTATATACTACCGCTGGTATTGCAACAACTGCATTAATAGGACTTAATCAGTTGTGGTATAAAGATTACCCACAGTCACAATTTCACTTTATCAATGATAATGATGAATGGATGCAGATGGATAAAGCCGGACACTTGCTTTCCTGTTATCATCTTAGTCGTTTAAGTGCAGAAACTTTTCAATGGGCTGGAATGTCACCAAAAAGTCAGTTACTCTGTGGTGCAGCTTCAGCTTGGGCATTTATGTCGGTTGTCGAAGTCTTTGATGGTTATTCTGCTGAATGGGGAGCTTCATGGGGTGATGTAGTAGCCAATACTACGGGTACCGCTTTATTTGTTGGGCAAGAGTTATTATGGCATGAGCAACGAATTCTTCCGAAATTTTCATTTCATCAAACCTATTTTGCGCCACTTCGCCCCAATGTATTGGGCAGTAGTTGGAACGAACAATTACTCAAAGATTATAACGGGCAAACGTATTGGTTGTCATTTACAATGGCTTCTTTTGTCCATTCAAAAATAATTCCAAAATGGTTGCAACTGGCAGTAGGGTATGGAGCCACTGGAATGGTAACGGGACGAAGTGAAAATAGTAGCGAATCTATTTATCCATCGTATGCTAGAAAGCGACAGTTTTATCTCAGTTTAGATATTAATCTACAGAAAATACCTACAAAAAATAGAGTTTTAAAAACCCTTTTTTCAGCACTTAATTTTGTAAAAATTCCTGCGCCAACCCTTGAGTATCAAGCCTCCGGAAAATGGTTTGGGCATTGGATTTACTTTTAACATTCAATTAACTGCTTGATTTTCAATATTTATTTAAAAAAAGGTCGTATATTCGCCCCCGCTAATCAAGTGGTGACAGGGCTTGGAAAACACCTTATATGATAAAAAAATGGACGTATTACAGCACCATTTTACTTGTTATTGGATTTATTAGTTCCGCTTTTAAACCATTAGACGTTAAAGACCATAATTGGTTTTATGTAAGTGAAGAGGACGAACTTTTATATCAGTTTCCTTCACAAAATCCAAACGATTATTACAACAACACGATTCCCTTTGCTGGGAAGTATTTTATCGGATTCAAAGAAGCAGTGGCTTTTAGAGAATCACAAGGGAATTATCGAAAAATTAATTCCAAAGGGTTTATGGGCAAATACCAATTTGGGCCTCAAACCTTAGCCTCCATAGGCGTTCGTGACCAAAGTGCATTTTTGCGAAGTCCAGAACTACAAGAAAAGGCATTTGTTACCTTATTAAAAAAACACAAGTGGGAGTTACGAGACGAAATTAAACAGTACCGTGGAAAAACAATTGGCGGTGTCTATGTAACTGAATCGGGAATTTTAGCTGCGGCACACCTTGGTGGTCCAGGTTCTGTTCGACGATTTTTAACCACTGACGGAAGACGTAAATGCAGAGACGGTTACGGAACTTCAGTTAAAACGTACATGAAACGTTTTTCAGGGTATGAAACCCATCATATTAAAGCGGAAAAAAATCCTAAAGTAAAGTAAACAAAAAGCCTTCATTAGTGAAGGCTTTTTTTATTGTGCTTTGTGAAGTATGAACAATGTTGGACGTTTGTCTAAATCTATTTTTTGTTTTTTCCAATCGGCAACACG
>CAYNDK010000045.1:0-17900 GCA_964395965.1 uncultured Flavobacterium sp. | reverse complement strand
TTCTAAAATCTAAATTCTAAAATCTAAATTCTAAAATCTAAATTCTAAAATCTAATAGCTAACTTCTAAAATTAATAAAAATGAGTACAACAAAATTTGCCACCAAAGCCCTTCATGCCGGACATGATGTTCAACAAACTTCAGGAACCCGTGCTGTTCCGATTTACCAAACTACCTCGTATGTGTTTAATAATGCCGATCATGCTGCCAATTTATTCAGTTTGAGTGAAGCCGGGTATATTTACACCCGACTCAATAATCCTACCAATGACGTATTGGAACAACGCTTGGCCCAACTTGAGGGCGGAATAGGAGCAGTAGTGACAGCGTCGGGAACAGCTGCATTAGCGACTGCATTACTAGTTCTATTAAAAGCCGGCGATCATATCGTAGCGTCCAACAGCCTTTACGGTGGAACCTACAACTTACTGAATGTAACCTTACCCCGTTTGGGAATCACCACTACCTTTGTAGACCCATCAGATCCTTCAAATTTTACAAAAGCAGCACAAGAAAACACGCGTGTATTCTTTGCTGAAAGTCTCGGAAATCCTAAGTTGGATGTACTTGATTTAGAGGCTATCGCCCAACAAGCTCAGGCGTTCAAAGTCCCCTTTATTGTTGATAATACGGTAGCATCTCCCTACTTACTCAATCCTATACAGTACGGTGCTAATATAGTAATTCACTCACTTACCAAATACATTACGGGGAACGGGACGTCATTGGGAGGTGTCATCATTGATGCTGGAACCTTTGACTGGAGCAATGGGAAATTCCCTGAATTCACCGAACCCGCAGCAGGCTACCACGGATTGAAATACTATGAAGCTCTTGGAGCTGCTGCTTTTATTGCTAAAGTGCGCATCGAAGGTTTGCGTGATTTTGGCGCCGCCTTAAGTCCGTTCAATGCGTTTCAAACACTCCAAGGATTAGAAACATTAGAGGTTCGTATCCTCAAACACAGTCAGAATGCCTTGGCATTGGCGGAGTGGTTGAGTGAACAAGAGGCTGTTACTTGGGTTAATTATCCCGGATTGAAAACTTCAAAATATTATGATTTAGCTCAAAAATATTTACCGCAAGGGCAGAGTGGGATAGTAACATTTGGTCTTAAAGGCGGATTTGAAGCGGCAAAGAAAGTCGCTAATGAATCCAAGTTGTTTTCACTCTTGGCAAATATTGGGGATACCAAATCGTTGATTATTCACCCAGCAAGCACCACGCACCAACAATTAACCGCTGAGCAACAAGAAAGTACGGGTGTGACTCCCGATCTCATTCGTCTATCTGTTGGACTTGAAGCTATTGATGATTTAAAAGCGGATTTGGCTACCGTATTCGCGGCTTTGCCCGTAGAAAAATCAGTCTAGGTTTTAGTTTGTTTGTGGAACCCCCGGATGCGCCACATTCGGGGAGGTTTCCACAGTTTTTAAGGAGCTATTCTTGCCTGCAGCTGGTAGGTTCCGCTTTTGCCTTTACCTGCCAACCGTTAGGTCGGTCACTTCGCTAGCGCTACGTGTATATCGGCTCTACCTGCCAGCCTTTGGAAGGTCGGGGCTAAGGATAAAGTGCTTCTTTGAAAAGCGATTCAACAACAAAAACTGCTATAACAACACGAGAAAAGATGAAAAAATTAGCCAAAATAGAACTCCACCAATTCCTGTTGGAAAACGGAAAAACCACTCCTTTTTTGCCCTTGTACTTCGAAACCTTTGGTCAGTCCCTCGGTACGGCTCCCGTTGTCGTAGTCAATCATGCACTCACCGGCAACTCCACCGTAACCGGGGAAAAAGTGTGGTGGAACGAACTTATTGGAAGTGGTAAGGTGATTGATTTGGAAGCTTATACAGTACTTGCTTTTAATATACCTGGCAACGGGTACGACGGAATCTTAGGAAACCTGATTTCCAATTATCATGATTTTACTGTTCGGGATATCGCCCGTATGTTTTGGAATGGATTGCACGAACTCCGGGTTCAAGAAGTTTATGCGGTAATCGGAGGAAGTCTTGGTGGCGCTATCGCTTGGGAAATGGCTGTTTTGCAACCGAAGTCGATTCAGTATTTAATTCCGATAGCGACCGACTGGAAAGCGACCGATTGGATTTTGGCCAATGTGCAGGTACAAGAACAAATTTTGACGAATTCGTTGCAGCCACTCAGTGATGCAAGGCAACATGCCATGCTTTTGTACCGCACACCGCAATCCATTAACGCGCGTTTCAATCGTCAACAACACGCTCAGGGAAACTTTGCAGTTGAAAGTTGGTTAACTTATCACGGTGAAAAGTTACGTGATCGTTTTCGCTTGTCGGCCTATAAACTCATGAATCATTTGCTCAAAACCCATGATATTACTCGATTCAGGGGAACACTCGAAGAAGTGGTAGCAAGTATTGATGCGACCATTCATATTGTTTCGGTGGATACGGATTTGTTTTTTACGGCACAAGAAAATCGCAAAGCCGTGATGGAATTGGCTGCAGTACATACGGACATCTATTATCATGAAATACAATCGATACATGGACATGATGCCTTTTTGATTGAATTTGAACAACTAATTGCTTTTTTAAAACCAGTGTTTCACACACAAAAAAAATTGAATTATGCCCAAGCTTAGAATAAATATTATCCTTTTCGGAATTGGTAATGTGGGGAGTACCCTGATCAATCAAGTGCTCGAAGCACAAGATTTCTTTTTACAACATAAAAATATAGAACTCCGTTTTCCAATCATTACCAATTCTACATTGGCATTTTTTGAAAAAGAAGGGGTAAAAAATCAATGGGAAGCCAACTTTGCGCAATCGGCTATTCCGTTTCGTATTGAAGATATTATCGAATACGTTCAAGAATTGGAATTGGAAAACTTGATTGCCGTTGATGCTACGGCGAGTGAAGACATTATCAAAAATTATATACCATTGATACAAGCGGGTTTTCATATTGTGGCTGCCAATAAAAAAGCCAATACGTTACATTATGATTTCTATGAAGAATTGCGATCCAATTTGAAACGATTCGATCGTAAGTTTTTATACGAAACCAATGTAGGAGCAGGCTTACCTGTAATCAATACGATTAAAGATTTGTATGAGGCAGGAGAGCGAATCACACAAATTCGCGGAGTCTTTTCAGGAACATTGAGTTATTTGTTTAATCGTTTTGGGGAAGAAGAGGTGCCTTTTGCAACTCTATTGAAAGAAGCTGAGCAATTGGGGTATACCGAACCCGATTCCCGAGAGGATTTGTCTGGAAATGATGTTGCCCGCAAATTGTTGATTCTCGCGCGTGAGTTGGGATCAAAAGCGGCGTTTTCTGAAGTGAAAATAGAATCATTGCTTTTACCAGAACTCACACAACCATTAACATTGAAAGAATACCGCAATCAACAACGACTTTTAAACAAGCCATTTCAAATTGCTAAAATCACCCAAGCGGATAATCATGTTTTACGTTATGTAGGCAATTGGCAACGGCATTCAGGTTCTTTAGAAGTAAAACTCATTTCTGTTCCGCGAAATTCTCCTTTGGGACAATTGAAAGGGGCGGATAATTTAATTGAAATTTATACCGAATCTTATGGGGAGCAGCCTATAGTGATACAAGGGGCAGGGGCAGGCAAGGCGGTAACGGCACGAGGAGTGCTCTCTGACATCATTCGCATCGCTGACACATTGGTATACAAAGAGCAATTATTGCAAGATTGGGTTGCCTAAAGTTTGTTATCTTTGGGTAAAATTATTGAAACATGCGCATTGAACAGATTCAAACAGGTGAATATGGCGATTTTTATGCTCCTTATTTAGCTCAAGTCGATCCTCAGTATACGTTGGTGGAAGAATTGGAAATTGCTTTGCATCGGTTTATTCATTTTGTACGTGAAATTCCGATGGACAAATTTGATTACCGCTATGCGGAAGGAAAATGGACGATAAAAGAAATTATTCAGCATATAATTGATGCCGAACGGGTTTTTGCCTACCGTGCAATGCGTATCGCTCGAAACGATCAAACACCTTTACCTGGTTTTGATGAGAATGATTATGTGGATCAGTCCAATGGCAATGAACGAAGTATTCAAGATTTGTTGACTGAATTCTCTACTTTGCGACATGCAACCCTTTATATGTTTAAATCCTTCACCCCAGAGGCGATGGAACGAAAAGGGACAGCATCAAATTTTCCGATTTCAGTTAGAGCACTCGGATTTATTATCATTGGTCATCAAAATCATCATCACAAAGTGTTTCAACAACGCTACCTGTAGTATATTTTAAATGGTTTTATTTTAAATTTTAAATGTTTAGCAATAAAAAATCCCGAGTAATTTACCCGGGATTTTTCATTTATAATTCATAACTCATAACTCATAATTTGAATTACTCGTCTTCATCTTCGTCATCATAACTTTCTGAAGGTTCGAAGTCATCATCATCGTCATCATCTTCCTCATCGTCAGATCCACCTTTATCTTTCAAAAGATCTACATCTTCGTCATCATCTTCACTTGGCATATCATCATCATCGAGATCCATGCCTTTTACTGGAGCGATTGGTTCGATTACTGCGTCCAAATCATCTTCTTCGTCCTCGAATTTCTCCATACGAGTCGCTAATTTGGTACTTACTTTTACTAAATAGATGGTGTCTTCTGTACGAACTTCAACGGCTTCAACCAATTCGTTTTGGGCATTACGAAATCGGATGATATCGGAATCATCATAACCATCAGGAAATTTTTCAACCAACAAATTCAAAATGTCGCTGGTTAGTTTGGCGTAATCAACAATAACTCGTCTCATAACAGGTAGGTTTTATAAATCTAAAAGGTAAGCAAATATAAGGGGTGCAACAATAGTAGCATCCGATTCTACAATAAATTTTGGGGTAGTGATGTCAAGTTTACCCCAAGTGATTTTTTCATTGGGAACCGCACCTGAATAGGAACCATAACTCGTTGTGGAGTCAGAGATTTGGCAAAAATAACTCCAGAAAGGTACATCATGCATTTCCATATCTTGGTACAACATTGGTACAACACAGATTGGGAAATCACCAGCGATACCACCTCCGATTTGGAAGAATCCTACACCTTTACCTTCACAGTTTTTAGTATACCAATCGGCTAACCACATCATGTATTCCACACCACTTTTCATGGTTGTGGCTTTGAATTCTCCTTTGATACAGTAAGATGCAAAAATGTTACCCATCGTACTGTCTTCCCATCCTGGAACCACAATAGGTAAGTTTTTCTCAGCAGCAGCAACCATCCAAGAGTTCTTTGGGTCAATTTCATAGTATTGCTCCAATACCCCTGAGTTAATCATTTGGTACATGAACTCATGTGGGAAATAACGTTCGTCATTTTTATCCGCTTTATTCCAAATGTCAAATAAGTGTGATTGTAAACGACGGAAAGCTTCTTCTTCAGGAATACACGTATCCGTTACACGGTTATAATGATTTTCTAATAAATCCCATTCTTCTTGTGGAGACAAATCGCGGTAGTTAGGAACACGCTTATACGAATTGTGCGCCACCAAATTCATGATGTCTTCCTCTAAGTTGGCACCTGTACATGAAATAATATGTACTTTGTCTTGTCGGATCATTTCGGCCAATGATTTTCCTAACTCTGCAGTACTCATAGCACCGGCTAGTGTAATCATCATTTTACCATTTTCCAACAAATGGGTTTCATATCCTTTTGCAGCATCTACTAAAGCCGCTGCATTGAAATGTAAAAAATTATTTTCAATAAACTGACTGATAGGTCCTTTACTCATTATTCCTCTTTTCTGTGTTTGTCTATTTGTATTGGGTCAAAGAAAAACTTTTTTTTTAAAACTACAAACGAAAAAATATTATTTGTCGTAGCCTAAGATTTTCAATACATCATCCGAAGTTTGTTGCTCTGAAAACACTTCGGTAGCTAAGATGCCATTCTCATCCCGATCAATCAAAATATGTTTGGGTTGGGGAATCAAACAGTGGTGCAATCCGCCAAATCCACCAATGGTTTCTTGGTAAGCACCGGTATTGAAAAATCCAATATATAACGGTTTTTCTTTGTTGTATTTGGGTAAATATACCGCGTTCATGTGTTGCTCGGAGTTGTAATAATCGTCACTATCACACGTCATACCGCCCAGCAACACTCGTTCATAGGTGTCGTTCCAACGGTTCACTGCCAACATAACAAAGCGTTTGTTGATGGCCCAAGTATCGGGTAGGGTAGTGATAAACGAACTGTCAATCATATTCCAGTTCTCACGGTCGTTTTGTTTTTTCTGATACAACACTTGATAAACGGCACCTCCACTTTCTCCAACGGTAAACGAACCGAATTCGGTGAAAATATGAGGTACTTCTACTTCAGCATCATCACAAGCGATTTTGATTTGGTTCAAAATCTCATCTACCATGTATTGGTAGTCGTATTCAAAGGCCAAAGAATTCTTGATCGGGAATCCGCCACCAATATTTAAGCTATCTAATGAAGGACATTCTTTTTTCAAAGCAATGTACACTTTCATACATTTCAATAACTCATTCCAGTAATAGGCCGTGTCACGAATTCCGGTATTGATAAAGAAGTGCAACATTTTCAATTCCACTTTCTTATTTTCCTGAATTTGTTTTCGGTAAAACGGAACTATATCTTTATAACCAATACCTAATCGTGAGGTATAAAATTCAAATTTAGGTTCTTCTTCCGCTGCAATACGGATACCAATTTTAAATTTCCCTTTGATTTGTTCTTGTAATAAATCCAACTCTTCATAGTTGTCAATTACAGGAATGGTTTTGTTATGACCGTTATTGATTAAACGGGCAATATTTTCTACATAGGCATCACGTTTGAATCCGTTACACACTACATAAGTGTTTTTGTTGATTTTACCTTTGGCCAAAAGGTTTTCCACAATATTGATGTCAAATGCAGACGACGTTTCAATATGAATATTGTTTTTAAACGCCTCATTCATAATGAATTCAAAATGCGAACTCTTGGTGCAATAGCAGTAATAATACTTGCCTTCGTAGCCAATTTTCTCCATTCCTTTGCGGAACCAACTCTTGGCTTTATTGATGTTATTGGAAATGGCAGGCAAATAGGTAAACTTTAACGGTGTACCGTATTGCTCTACTAATTTCATCAAATCGATGTTGTGAAATAATAAAGTGTCTTTATTAAGGCTAAACTCTTCTTGTGGAAAATAAAAAGTTTGGTTTATTAAGTCGGAATATTTCGTATTCATTTTAAAGTTTGAATGAGTGATAAAAACAAATGCAAATGCTTAGTAAACGTAAGTTTTTACTTCTCAAACTCTAAGGTTTTCATACACAATCGATAAGTCCATAACTGAATCGGACGTTTGATTGTATACAGTGTATAAAGCTTTTGGGATAAAAAACGACGAAGGTAGCACATGAGAAGGTGCTTTGCCGTTGCTTTCAAGCAAGGTTTTTGGTGTCGTAGAATAGTTTTTTATCATCAGCGCAAATGTAAAAAATAAAAAAATCGATTTGCAAAATTTTAGGTAAAAAAATATTAGTGTAAATAGTCTTTAAAAGCACGGCTAATCATTTCGTTATCAGCTTCTTGGTTAAGGCTAATGTTTCCAATTCCTTCTAAAAGCGCAAATTGTACTTTTCCATACTCATTTTTCTTGTCGTGAATCATGTATTCCAATAGTACATCAATGTCATTTTGAGTCATAGTAACAACTTCAAATAAATCCGAAAGTACATATTTGATTTGGTGATAGTCTTCTTTGGAAAGCAATCCTTTTTCATAAGAGAGGTAAGCCTCCAAAATCATCCCTATTGCAATAGCTTCACCATGTAATAAAGGTTTTTCGGTCGTGAGAAAATGACTTTCAATGGCATGGCCTAAGGTATGTCCAAAATTTAGGGCTTTGCGAATTCCGTTTTCAGTTGGATCTTGTGTAACAATTGAATTTTTTATTTCCACCGAACGATAAATTAGTGTGTCGAGTTGTGAACTGTCCAACTGACTCAAATCAAGAAATTGTTCCCAATAATTTTTATCTTGTATAAGTCCGTGTTTTAGCATTTCTGCTAATCCTGAACGCATTTCTCGTTGGGGTAAGGTGGCTAAATAGGCGGAATCAATGATTAATAATTTAGGGTTTGTGATTGTTCCCACTTGGTTTTTGAGTAATCCTAAATCCACACCGTTTTTTCCACCAATAGCAGCATCAACCATACCCAAAAGGGTAGTGGGTATATGTACAAAGTCAATTCCACGTTTAAACGTTGAAGCAACAAATCCGCCCAAATCCGTAATGACGCCTCCGCCTAAATTAATGAGTAACGATTTGCGATCAGCGCCCATTTCGGTCAACAACGTCCACAATTCAACACAGGTAGCAATAGTCTTCATTCCTTCTCCCGGTTCAATTTCTATTATTTCAATAGGAACGTCTACAGCCAAATAGGGTAATAATTGCGGCGCACAATGTTCGTTACTATGACTGTCGGTCAAGACAAATACGGAAGAATAGCGGTTGGATTGGATGAGTTGATTCAGTTTTTCATAACCGTATTCGTTGAACTCAATGGTGTAGCCGTTGGCAGAAATGGATTGCATTATAGTCAATTTTGGTTCCAAAAATACGGCATTTTTTGCTATAATTTCAGTTCACAATTAGTACATTTGTCTACTTTCAAACAAACCATGGACAAGATATTTAACAATACTGAAGTCGCGTTCAGTTTAAAAACCGATACCGAACTCGATCGCGCGTATTTTTTATTTAAAATGATTGCTAGCGAACCCTTAGTTCGAATCGGTACAGCAGTAACAAATTTTGCAATTAAAGCCCATTTACCGGTAGAAGGTTTAATTCGTGCTACAGTTTTTGATCATTTTTGTGGCGGGACAACCGAGGTAGATTGTCTTTCGGTAGTGGATAAAATGTACACCAAAGGGGTTTCCTCTGTGTTGGACTATTCGGTCGAAGGCAAAGAAGAAGAAGCCCAGTTTGATGCGGCTTTAAACATGACCTTAAAAACGGTTGACTTTGCTAAAGAACGTCAAGCCATACCGTTTGCAGTTTTCAAACCTACCGGATTAGGACGTATTGCGTTGTATGAAAAAGTTGGATTAAAACATCCACTGACAGCGAATGAACAAAGCGAATGGAATCGAGTATGTGAACGTTTTGATATCATTTGTAAAACAGCCCATGCCAAAGATGTGGCTTTGTTAATTGATGCCGAAGAAAGTTGGATGCAAGACGCTGCTGATGACTTAGTAGAAGAAATGATGCGCCGTTATAACAAAGAAAAAGCGATTGTCTTCAATACCTTGCAAATGTATCGTTGGGATCGTTTAGACTATTTAAAACAATTGCACCAACGAGCGCAAGCCGACGGATTTTATATCGGAATGAAGTTAGTACGTGGCGCTTATATGGAAAAAGAAAATGACCGCGCTCAGCAAATGGGACAACAATCACCCATTTGTCCAAGTAAAGTCGCCACCGACGATAATTACAATGCGGCTGTGGATTATATGATGGAACACATCGACCGTATGGCGATTTTTGCGGGAACGCATAACGAAGAGAGTTCGTATAAATTAATGGAAATGATGGCTGCAAAAGGCCTAGCGAAAAGCGACTCTCGCATTTGGTTTGGTCAGTTATATGGAATGAGTGATAACATCAGTTATAATTTGGCAGCACACGGCTATAATGTAGCGAAGTATTTGCCCTTCGGACCCGTGCGTGATGTAATGCCCTATTTGATTCGCCGAGCTGAAGAAAATACTTCGGTTGCCGGACAAACGAGTCGGGAATTAAACTTGTTAAAAACCGAACGCCAACGCCGTAAGTTGGATAAATAAAAAAACAAAAGCCCCTGAATTTACAGGGGCTTTTTTTTTAATGGAGAATTTAAAATTTTAAATGAAATAAATTATACTTTCTTTCTAACGTCCAACATCTAACGTCCAACGTCTAAAGTCCAACGTCTAAAGTCTAAAATCTATTCCTTTTTCTTCTTCTCCGCATCAGCATCCATCATTTCCATGAGTTTCATGCCAAGCAAACCACTGATGCCTCCTTCAGAACCGTTGTTACCATTGATTAATACATCAGGAATGATTTTCACATTTCCTTTGGCCAATTCTTCTGTGATTTTGTAACGGGTAAAGTTGTCACCACCCATTGCGCTTACTTGCAACTGATACGATTCGGCCGTTGATTTACCGATAGCCATAATTTTCTCTGCTTCCGCCAAACCAGTTTTAGAGATGCGTTCAGCTTCTGCAGTTGCATTCAATTTAGTCGCTTCGGCTTGTGCTCCTGCACGGGCTTTGGTCGCTTCGGCTTCTGCTTGAGCGCGCATTTTGGTGGCTTCCGCTTCGGCGTTTACATTCAATTTCAAACTCGTAGCATCCCCTTCGGCTTTTTTCACTGTAGCGTCTGCTGTACGTTGTGCAATCTCAACACTTTGAGCCGCACGTACGATTTCTTTTTGCATGTCCGCAATGGCCGTTTCTTTTTCCACTCCTTGACGTTGTTCTTGCGCCATCTTTTGGGTTTGATACGTTTTTTGCTCTTCTTCAGCAATTTTACGGTCCGTCAACGTTTTCATCAACGATTCGGGTGGTGTAATATCACCAATTAAGGTGTCAACGGCATTTACATTGTATTCATCCAAAACCGCTTTGATGTGTACTTTAGCCGATTCTTGACGCTCTTTACGTGTACTTAAGAAAGAAATCACATCACTGTCTTGAGCCGAGTTACGGAAGTAGTTGCCAATCGTTGGTTCCAAAACTTGTGAAACCAAGTTGGTCATACTACCAAAACGCGCAATTACTTTGGGCGCTTCATTGGCTGGAACGTGAATGATTTGTGAGACATCCAAGTTGAAGGGGAAACCATCTTTAGAACGCACCGTGATTGTCGATAAGTTTTTATCCAAATCATGGGATTCACTACGTGCATTCGCCCAGTTCAATACCAAGTTGGTGGTAGGCACCAATTCCAATTTGGTGGTGTATTTGTTCAATGCGTATTTACCTGGACCCAGTGGTTCCATCCAAACCCCACGTTGACCTTTGGAAACAATATTCCCGTGTTTGAAAGTATCACCTGTAACATCTTGTCCGTCTTCTCCAATGTAAGAGATTACAACACCCACATGGCCAATCGGCACATCAGTCATTGGCGTTTGTTCAATTTGGATTGCCCAGGTATTGATATAATAAGAACCGGCTAAGATCACTTGCGGTTGTAAACCACGGTTACCGCCATTTTCCAGGAAGGAATCAAAGTCCTGGAAGTTGTTGTGCGCATCCACATACTTACCGGCAATTTGTCCCAACGGAATGGGTTCACCATCCAAAGCCGTCACAATACCCACCATATTTTCAAAGATTTTTACTTGGTCAATGATGACCACTTCAAACAAGTAAGTGTTGATACGGTACGAACCACTGGTGATAAAGGCCGTTTGACGCCCTTTTTGTCCACCATTATCCAAGAACATACGAGCGTCTTGGAAATTGTCGCAATCCACTTTACGGGCTAAAATGCGACCGGTCGGAATTTCTTTACCGTCTTTACTCAACACCAATCCAATTTTTCCTTCAGGAATGATGGTAAACGGTGTCATGTCAATGCTGTACTGCCAAATCCATTTTCCCCAATATAAACCGGGAGCAAGAGCTTGGGCTTGGAAACCGGCTTCTCCTTTGGTGGCGATAATGCGACCATCAGGTAAAGAACGATCGGCTCCAAAAAGCACGAATTTTTTGGTGATTAATCCAATTTTGTCTTCCGGGACAATCACCATTCCGAAGAAAACACGTAATACAAATTTGTACAAAACGAGTGATAAAACTAAAAGAATCACCCACCAATACGTAAAAATAGTCATGGTATAAATTTTTAAAGGTTTTAATTGTTGGTTTTGATTTTAAAGCATAGCAAATGCATCGAAAAAGAATAACAATTCAATTCCAGTTAACTGTGTTCAAGAAATAGGGATTGTACTTTTCTGAAGGAACAGGAGGGTATTAGTACCTAAATTTCATCTTTTGCTGTATCGACTAATTTCAAAATCCTTGGTTATACGTATGGTCAAAAGAAATGTTACAAAAAAAAGAGTAGAAAATAAAAAAGTCAGCATGAAGCTGACTTTTATTAATATTTCAAAATTTATAATTTAAAATAATTATTCCTGCATGGTATGATAAACATTCATCACATCATCATCTTCTTCAATTTTTTCCAATAGTTTCTCCACGTCAGCCACTTGCTCAGGTGTCAATTCTTTGGTCACTTGTGGAATGCGCTCAAAGCCAGAAGATAAAATTTCAATACCTTCAGCTTCCAAATGTTTTTGGATTGAACCGAAGCTTTCAAAAGGCGCATACATTAAAATACCGTCTTCATCCGCGAAGATTTCTTCCACGCCGAAATCAATCATTTCCAATTCCAATTCCTCTATATCTTGTCCCGTATTCGGAATACGGAAGTTACAAGTGTGATCAAACATAAATTCAACCGAACCTTGTGTGCCTAAAGTACCGTTACATTTATTGAAATAACTACGGATATTTGCCACAGTACGGTTATTGTTATCGGTAGCTGTTTCAATTAAAATGGCGATACCATGCGGTGCATAGCCTTCAAACAAAACTTCTTTATAGTTGGCCGTATCTTTATCCGATGCTTTTTTAATCGCGCGTTCAACATTCTCTTTCGGCATGTTTGCCGCTTTTGCATTTTGCATCACCGCACGTAAGCGTGCATTGGCTTCCGGATTCGGACCACCTTCTTTTACGGCAATAACAATATCTTTTCCAATTCGGGTAAACGTTTTAGCCATTGCTGACCAACGTTTCATTTTTCGGGCTTTTCTAAATTCAAACGCTCTTCCCATTGCTCTGGTAATTTAGCTGTTAATGATGTATTTTTCGGACGCCAAAGGTAAACTTTTCAATAGAAAAGTCAAATAGCTTATTCCGTCTTATTTTTTATAAAAAGGCATTTTCACCACTTTTGCGGCTACTTTGTTATTTCGAATTTGAATGTAAACGGTGGAGTCAACAGCAGCAAATTCTGTTTTCACATACCCCATTCCGATACCTTTACCCAATGAAGGTGCCATCGTTCATAATCATGTCTCGGAATACCGCGTTCGATTAATTCAAAGCCTACTAATTTACGTGATACACCCGCTTCCTTTTGCGCTTTTAAATTGGCACTGTTGGTAAATTCTTTGGTGAATTTGGTAATCCAACCCAATCCTGCTTCAATAGGAGAGGTATTGTCATTAATGTCGTTTCCGTATAAACAGAAGCCCATTTCCAAACGCAAGGTATCACGGGCAGCCAATCCAATGGGTTTGATTCCAAAAGCTGCTCCCGCTTCAAATACTTTGGTCCACAATTGCTCCACTTCACTGTTTTTACAGTAAATTTCAAAACCTCCCGAACCGGTATAACCCGTTGCCGAAATTATTACATTTTCGATACCTGCAAAAGGCCCCACTTCAAAATGATAGTAGTTGATAGCCGATAAATCGACAGAAGTTAACGATTGCATCGCCTCAATTGCTTTGGGCCCCTGAATCGCTAACAATGAATAGTCATCAGAAATATTGCGCATCTCTACATTGTCGGTATTGTGTGATGCAATCCAATTCCAATCTTTTTCAATATTAGATGCATTTACGACTAACAAATACTGCTCTTCCTTCATGCGGTACACGATTAAATCGTCTACAATTCCACCGTCATTGTTGGGCAAACAGGAATATTGCGCACGTCCGACAGTCAAAACCGAAGCATCGTTTGAAGTCACCCGTTGGATCAAATCCAAAGCGCCCGCACCCGTAATTAGGAATTCACCCATGTGCGACACGTCAAAAACGCCTACACCGTTACGTACCGTTTCATGTTCGATGTTTACCCCTTCGTATTGAACAGGCATATTATATCCTGCAAAAGGAACCATTTTCGCTCCCAATTGCTCGTGAATGTGCGTTAAAGCAGTATTTTTCATTGTACTAAAGTTGGTTTGTGGCGCAAAAATAAGAAATAAAGGACAATCTAAGTCACTTGTTTTTCCATTATTGCAGGGTATTTTTCAGAAATCAGAAATCAGTGAGCAGTTGCAAATTCCAAATTTTAAATTTTAAATTCCAAATTCTAAATTCTAAATCTCAAATTTCAAATTTCGTATCTTCGTTCTATGAATCCACCCATTCTTTTTATATTGGCGCAGCTTTACTGGACGAAGTTTACTTCAGTCAGTCATCGATGCTATTGGAAACCTCAAATCCAGCCCATGGATCAGTTTCGGTGGGAGGTGTGATGACCAATGTAGCCCGTCATTTAGCGGCTTTGGAAATTCCCGTGCAATTGATTACTGCTTTAGGTATGGATGCCGCAGGTCAAGAAATTCACTCGCAATTGGAAGTGACAGGTATCGATTTGACTAATGTACTTTCTTCCGATAAACCTACGGGTAAATACATCGCCTTTCACCATCCCAACGGGCAACTCTTTACCGCTATTTGTCAGGATGAAGCAACAGCAGGGATTACCCCCGATTTTTTGGAAACGAAAATGGATATTTTACACCAAGCTTTTTGTATTGTAGCTGATACTAATTTAGCGGTAGAAACCTTGCAATGGTTAAGTACACAAGCAGCTCTACACCATTGGCAATTGGTTATCGAACCCGTATCGGTACTCAAAGCAGTGAAATTAAAGGAAGTCAACTTAAACCCTGTCGCCTTACTCACTCCCAATGAAGAAGAATTGGAGGCTTTGGGCGGACTGGATTTCCTCTTCCAACGTGGTGTAAAAGCAGTTTGGGTGCGAAAGGGTAGCGCGGGATCATTGCTGTATACTACTTCAGAACAGGTTGATTTGGGTGTCCCCACCATTCAAATGGTAGACTCCACAGGAGCGGGAGATGCAGCATTAGCGGGTTGGTTATATGCGCAATATCATCATAAAAATACACAAGAGTGTTTGGAATACGGTCATGCATTGGCCCTACATATTCTTCATCAAAAAGGTGCCGTTGACACGCAATTGCATCCACAACAATTAGAACAACAAAAAGAAAATTATTATCCATGAATACCTACCTACAAATCAGTCCCGAAGTTCAAGAAGCTCTAGCCACAGGAAAACCTGTAGTTGCTTTAGAATCGACCATTATTTCCCACGGAATGCCTTGGCCCCAAAATGCTGCTACTGCTAAAGCCGTGGAAGCCGTTGTGCGTGCACATGGTGCGGTACCTGCCACCATTGCTATTCGTGATGGTTTTTGTAAGGTGGGTTTAACCGAAGACGAAATTGATGACTTCGCGCAAGCCAAAGACGTTTGGAAAGTAAGTTTACGAGATATGCCGTATGTAATCGCTAAGAAAATGGATGGGGCTACTACCGTTGCCACCACTATGCGCATTGCGGCTATGGCGGGGATTTCTGTTTTTGCTACAGGAGGAATCGGGGGTGTGCATAGGGGAGCCGAAAAAACCATGGATATCTCAGCCGATTTGACAGAGATGAGTCAGACTAACGTTGCCATCGTGGCAGCAGGTGTAAAATCCATTTTGGATATCGGACTAACCTTAGAATATTTGGAAACCTTAGGAGTTCCTGTTGTAACCTTTGGACAATCGGAATTCCCTAGTTTTTATTCGTCCAAGAGTGGTTTTCAATCACCCATGCGTGAAGATTCGGTGGAAGGTTTAGCCCAAATGCTGAAAGCCAAATGGGCATTGGGATTAAACGGTTCGGTACTCATTGCAAATCCTGTTCCGAGTGAATTTGAGATGCCAATGGAAGTGGTGGAGGAGCATATTCTTGCCGCTTTAGCCGCTGCTGAAAAACAAGGTGTTCGCGGAAAAGAAGTAACCCCATTTATTTTAAAATTCATTGCCGAGCATACCCAAGGGGAAAGTTTGGAAGCCAACATTGCTTTAATTAAAAACAATGCAAAAGTCGCTGCTCAAGTGGCAGTGTCCTATGCGAAATAAAAAAATCCCTGAACTTTCTCAGGGATTTTTTAGGGCTAACATGCTTATAAAAAAGGTTCGGTCAAACGGTATTTATACGAAAACAATACCAAACCCACTTTAGATTTTATTTGGAAACGATCAAATAGGGCCGATCGATAGGAATCTATAGATTTGATAGATACTTTCATCAACTTAGCCATTTGATCATATGTTAATTCACGTTCGTCGCAAACCAAAGACAAAAATTCCAATTCTTTGTCTGATAAATCAAAAACAGATGGAGTAATTTCTAATTCACGCGTATCATAATTCTTTACACGTTTTAAAATTTCAGCTATATTATCATAACCAATTGTCAGGATGTTATCGAGCGCCGACTTTAAGTCGGAAGCAGAGCAGTTTTTATGTAAAAATCCACGGGCACCATGATGATAAGCATCATCAATAATATGCTCATCAATGTGTTGGGTGAGGAGCATAACTTTGTATTCACCATCCATTTTTTCCAACTCTTGTAACACTTCAATTCCGTTTTTATGTGGCATCGAATAATCCAAGATGTACATATCCGGTTTTGGATCCAAGGGAAGCGATTCCAAAAAATGGTCACCATCATCAAATTCGTGACTTACTTCATAGTCACCTAGGCGTTTGATTAATTCTTTAAGGCCTTGGCGAACAATCTCGTGATCGTCAATTAAACATATTCTAATGGGTTCCATACGGTTAGGGTGTTTTGGTTGTGTTGTTGTGTCAGTTACGGGTAAGAACAAGCTGTGTGCCTTGTCCCAATTGCGATGAAATGCTTAATGTACAATTGATTAATTCTGCACGACGTTTCATCGTAATCATGCCTAAAGATAACGATTTTTCTTTCAAATCAAACCCTTTTCCATCGTCTTGTATTGTTAGACTGAACTTAGGTTGTGCAAGTAATTGTACTGTAATGGTTTTGGCTCGCGCATGTTTCAAACAATTGTTCAGCGATTCTTGAAAAATACGATAAATAATCAATTTTTCATCATCTCGTAAAAAGGGGAGGACTTCATGAATTTCAAAACTGAACGTAATGCGACTGTTTTTTTGTAAGCGCTCCAACTCATTACGAACCGCCTTGCCCAAATCCTGTTGCATAATCAACTGACTGCTCAACGAGTGACTGATACTTCGAACCGATTGGGACAAGTGATTTAACGATTGCGATAGAATACTTAAACGTTCAACCTCTTCAGGATGGTCGTGTTTGTAATTCTCAATTTGAAAATTAAGTGCTGTAATTTGTTGTCCTGCATCATCATGCAAGTCCCTCGAAATATTTTGAAGCAATTGTTCTTGTGTTTCGACTATCGTCTCGGTCAATGTTTTTTGGTATTCCATGTCTTTGGCATGTAATTCCTCAGCGTGTTTCTTGACTTTGGTAATGTATAATCGGGCCAGTAAATAACTGAATAAAGAGGTCAGACTCACAAAGACTAAACAAACAAAAATTCCTAAAGCGATTTTGTAATACTCAATTGGCATAATAGTTTAATTATTTTGTAGTTGTTCAATTTGTTTGGCTGATTTGTACTCTTTATAAGCAAATAAAAGAAATAAACTGTAAGTAATGTAGTTAATATAATTGCCAACGATTATCATTAAGGTATTTCCAAATAATTTTGTCTCTTGAAGCTCCCAACTAACAAAAGAAAAGATCATAGATATACCAAAAAACATGAACAAGGGTGAACTAATAAGGATAAAATTATTGGAAAAGAAAAATTCAAAATCTTCACTTTTCAATTTTTTAATACACGTAAAAAAATATATAAATAAATAGATAATACTTCCAATAGGGAATATAAAATTAGGAACATCACGCA
>CAYNDK010000044.1:0-17920 GCA_964395965.1 uncultured Flavobacterium sp. | reverse complement strand
GTTAAAAAATTCATCAAAAACTAATTCAATTTAGTTGAAATAAAAAGGCCTTCTAACGAAGGCCTTTTTTTATGCTTATTACTTAACGAAGAAATCGGGAGGTTATTTCAAAAAATAATTTGGGATTCTCGGCATGTAACCAATGTCCAACATTTGGAATAGTTTCTAAAATAGCTTTTGGAAAATGATCTTGAATCAATTCCCAGTCAGTATCGAGGATGTAACGCGAATTTCCTCCACGCAGAAATAATGTTGGCCCTAAATATTTAGTGTTTTCAGGCAACGCCTGACCTACCTGCTCAATTTGTTCATTAAACACCTTTAGATTAAAACGAAAATCCAATTGACCTGGAGATTTCCAATATAGATTTTTCATCAAAAATTGTCGGGTACCGAAGTCAGGAATATAAGGATACAACATTTCCTCTACTTGTGTTCGATCGGGCTGTATTGAAAAATCAACTGCATTGAGTCCGGCCAAAATATCTTGATGATGCGGCGCATAATACTTGGGGCCTATATCTGCGACAACTAATTTTCTCACAAATTCTGGGTATTGAACTGCGAGTAACATGGCTATTTTACCCCCCATTGAATGCCCTATAATATCTATTTTTTCCAACTGATGTGCTTGCGCATATTCTATTACATCTTGCACCATAGCGGGATAAGTAAATTCATCCGAGTGGAAACTTTTTCCATGATTGCGTAAATCCAACAAATGTACTTGAAAACCAAGAGCGGCATATTGTGAGGCAAAGGACTTCCAATTATCAGACATCCCCATAAATCCGTGGATAATGAGCAACGGCATTCCCTCACCTTCAATTCTAGAAAACAACATGAGTTATGAATTATGAGTTATGAATTATGAGTTATGAATTATGAATTATGAGTTATGAATCATGAGTTACTTTAATTTTAGAAGGTACCTATTTACCACATTATCGAGGCCAAAATACAAAGCCTCAGAAATTAACGCGTGACCTATTGACACTTCGAGTAATCCGGGTATGTTTTGTTTAAAAAACTGTATGTTATCCAAACTCAAATCATGCCCCGCATTGATTCCCAATCCCAATTCCACGGCTTTTTCCGCTGCAATTCGATAAGGCTCAATACCCTTTTCATTCCCTAAACTGTATTGATGAGCAAAAGCTTCGGTGTACAATTCAATTCGATCGGTACCGGTAGCCACAGCTCCTTCTACCATTGCAACTTCTGGATCGACAAAAATAGAAGTCCGAATCCCGTGGCTTTTAAATTCGGCTATCACCTCTTTCAAATAATCGCGGTGTTTGATTGTATCCCAACCAGCAGATGACGTTATGGCTCCGATAGCGTCAGGAACCAATGTAACTTGTTCGGGCTGGCATTCTAGAACTAAGTCGATAAAATTGTGTTGGGGATTTCCTTCAATATTGTACTCTGTGGTTACCACTTTTCTTAAATCACGTGCATCTTGATACCGAATATGGCGTTCATCTGGACGGGGATGAACTGTAATTCCTTGGGCACCAAAACGTTGAATATCCTGTGCTACTTTCAATAAATCGGGCACATTACCACCACGTGCATTTCGCAACGTTGCTATCTTGTTAATATTTACACTTAACTTCGTCATTTTGATGTTTTTCAAATTTGAAGACAAAAATACAAGTTAAAATCCGCATAGCAGAACCAAAAAATTGATTATTTTGCACTGTAATTACAAAATGAGCAATGACGGAAATAAACGATTACATTACCAATGATTACCCTGCTTTAGACAGCACTGCTACGATAGCCGACACTCAAGATTTTTTCTTTGATGTGCCGTTTTCAAATTTCCCCGTGCTTTACGATGGTATTTATATTGGATCCATTGCTGCAGACGATGTTGAAACTTTTGATAGTGATAAAAAAATAGGCGATTATCGTTATGCTTTGGAAGGTTTTTTCGCTCGAAAAAGCATGATTTGGTTGGATGTTTTGGAGGTTTTTGCTAAGAACCACAGCAATATTGTCCCTGTTTTGGACGATGAAACCAATGCTTATTTAGGGTATTATGAATTGGAAGACATTGTAAAATTCTTTCACGAGACACCTTTTCTAAAGGAACAGGGTGGCATCATCGTTGTCCAAAAAGGGATTACGGATTACTCCATGAGTCAAATCACCCAAATTATCGAAAGCAACAACGGCCGAGTTTTAGGGGTGTTTATTTCGGATGTTCAAAATGAATCTGTTGAAATCACTATCAAATTAGCAATGGGGCCAATGAACGACATCATCCAAACGTTTCGCAGATACAATTATGAAATTGTTTCTGAACACCATGAAGATTTGTACCTCAACAACCTCAAAGAACGATCGGATTATCTCAATCGTTTTTTAAATATCTAAGCTTATGAAAATCGCCATCTTTGGTCAATATTACCAAAACGATACTCGACCGATTATTAAGGATATTTTTTTATTTTTTAATAAGAACCTTGTTGAGTTGGTTATCGAATCTGATTTTCTAACTATTCTTTACAATGAACAAATTTTAAAAAAAGAATACGCGACGTTTAAAAGTCATTCCGATTTAGATTCAAGTTTCGATTTAATGATTAGCATTGGAGGTGATGGAACCATTTTGCGCGCCGCAACATTTGTTCGAGGAACCGGGATTCCTATCTTAGGCATCAATGCAGGACGTTTAGGGTTTCTTGCAAAAGTTCAAAAAGACAATATCGAGGCATTTCTTCAATTGGTATTAGACCAAAACTATACTATTTCAGAGCGCACTTTATTGCAAATGCAGTGCGAACCCGACAACCAATCGATAGGAGAATTAAACTTTGCTATGAATGAAGTCTCGGTGAGTCGGAAAGACACAACCTCGATGATTACCGTGGACACTTATTTAAATGGCGAATATTTGACCTCCTACTGGGCAGACGGACTCATCATCGCTACTCCTACGGGCTCTACTGGTTATTCATTGAGTTGTGGCGGACCTGTATTGACTCCAGATGTTCAAAGTTGGGTAGTTACCCCCATTGCACCGCATAACTTAAATGCCCGCCCGCTTGTAATTCCTGACACTACAGAAATTCGACTTCATGTTTCAGGGCGTGAAGAAAACTACATGGTTTCATTAGATTCACGGATAGCAACCTTAAATCGCAATGAATCGCTTGTTATCCGCAAAAACCCATTCACTATTCGCATGGTAGAAATCCCGGAAGAAAGTTTTTTAAAGACTTTGCGCAACAAGTTACTTTGGGGAGAAGACAAGAGAAATTAACGCAATAATCACACTACAGACGTCTTTTTTTCGTTAAATGAACGGGCTGTTTTAGGCCCAACTTTTTTTAAGTCTAATTGTGTTAATTTTTATTTATCAGAAATCCACTTTGAATGTTCATTAAGTACTGATAATTATTATATTTGCACGCTATTTTTCATTTAATGAAACGATTTTTTTTAGCGATTTTAATAAGCTGTTTTTCTGGATTAAACGCTCAAATACATGAGGTTGGAGTTTTCTTAGGAGGAGCTAACTATATCGGTGATGTAGGTAAAACGACCTATGTTAACCCAAATGAATTTGCATTTGGTGTACTCTATAAATGGAACCGCAGCACGCGTCACTCCTATCGTTTTTCGTTCACTCAAGGAAGATTGAGTGCAAACGATTACGATTCGGATGTACCTGGTCGAAACAAAAGAGGCTATAATTTCACCAATACCGTTCGTGAAATTTCTGCCGGAATGGAGTTTAATTTTTTTGAATTCGACTTGCATCAACTAGGCAGGCAATTTACGCCTTATGTTTTTACAGGTGTTGCCTTAACGAATTATGATGAATTGTATGTTTTAAATGGACGCACTAAAGTAGACATCAACAATGGGGTGTTTTCCATCCCAATGATTGTAGGAATAAAAGGCAATATTGCCGACAATTGGATATTAGGTTTTGAAGTGGGCGCACGCTACACACTAACCGATAATTTAGACGGAAGCAATCCGAAAAATGAAGATTTGCAAAGTCTACAATTTGGAAATTTAACAAGTAAGGATTGGTATGTGTTTTCGGGATTAACACTTACCTACACCTTTGGAAATAAGCCCTGCTTTTGTGCAGATTAAACTATGAGTTTATTGGAAAACCTTAATTTGGACAACTTACCACAACACATTGCCGTAATTATGGATGGCAATGGTCGTTGGGCAAAAAAACAAGGCATGTTACGAACTTTCGGACATGAACGCGGCACGCGCTCGGTTAAAACCACAGTAGAAACATGTGCGCGTTTGGGAGTTGCTCATTTAACACTTTATGCTTTTTCAACCGAAAATTGGAACCGTCCTAAGCTAGAAGTGGAAACCCTTATGAAACTTTTAGTAAAATCATTAAAGGGCGAACTCAAAACACTTCAAAAAAACAATATCCGCTTAAATGCTGTGGGTAACATCGATTTGTTGCCTAAATCAACCCGTAGCGAACTTTTAGACGTTATTGACAAAACCAAAGAGAATACACGAATGACATTGACTTTGGCCCTAAGTTACGGGTCACGCGAAGAGTTATTAAATGTTGTTAAAAAGATTAGCGACAAAGTTAAAAATAATATAATTTCAATTGAGGCTATTGACGAATCGATTATTAATCAACATCTTTACACACACAATTTACCGGATGTTGATTTATTAATCAGAACCAGTGGCGAACACAGAATCAGTAATTTCCTGTTATGGCAAATCGCTTATGCAGAATTTTATTTTACTGATGTTTTGTGGCCCGATTTCACTGAAGAACATTTGTATGAGGCCATTATCAGTTACCAAAAAAGAGAACGAAGATTTGGAAAAACCAGCGAACAAATCAATATATCCTAATATGAGAGCAACTCTATTTTTTGTTTTCATCTTCTTAGGATTAAGCAGCCAAGTAGTGGCCCAAAATGAAAACCGACTTCCTTTTGAACAGGGAAAAAAATTCATCCTTGGTAAAGTCAATGTAACGGGAAAAATTAGTTACAACCAAATGACCGTAGTTACCTTTGCCGGTTTGGAAAAAGGACAACAAATCACTGTTCCTGGAGAACAAATTAGTAACGCTATTAAAAAACTAGGAAAACTTGGTTTATTTAGCGACATCGACTTTTATGTGGGAGAAGTTCGAGGCGACACTATTGATTTAGATTTAAACATCGTTGAATTGCCCAAATTGAATGAAGTTCGCATCAATGGCGTTAAGAAAAATAAGATTGAAGATTTAATCAAAGAAAACTCCTTGACAAAAGGGAAAATTGTCAATGAAAACTTGATTACCACTACTCGAAATTATTTAGAAAACAAATACAAAAAGGAAGGATATTTCAATACAAAAGTTGTTGTAAAAACTACACCAACTGATACTACATCCAACCAAGTAAATATGTTGGTTTCTATCAATAAAGGGAATAAAATTAAGATTGCCTCTATTGACTTTGAAGGAAATGAAAAATTTACAGACGCTAAGTTGCGCAAAGCAATGAAAGACACCAAACAACGTAACCTTTTGCGTGTTTTCAAAGCATCTAAATTCATCAAGAGCAAATACAACGAGGACTTGACCAAAATCGTTGATAAGTACAAAGAAAAAGGATACCGTGATGCACGTATTGTATCGGATACCGTTTGGCTCAATGAAAAGAACAAGAAATTAGCCGTAAAAATCAAAGTAGAAGAAGGTCGCAAATATTACTTCGGAAACATTAAATTCTTAGGTAATTCCGTTTACTCCGATCAGATATTGGCGAGTTTACTCGGCATTAAAAAAGGAGAAACCTACAATGGTGTTCTTTTAGAAAAACGAATTGCAGACAAAACTAAACCGGACGGAGAAGATTTAACTAACTTATATCAAAACAACGGGTATTTGTTTTCTACCATCAATGCGGTGGAGGTAAAAACTGAAAAAGATTCTATCGATTTTGAGATTCGCGTTATTGAAGGTCCTGTTGCCTACTTTAATAAAATCACTGTTGTTGGAAACGACAAAACCAACGACAAGGTAATTTACCGTGAATTACGAACCAAACCGGGAGAAAAATACAGTAAAGAAGATCTAGTTCGAACAGTACGTGAAATCGGGCAATTAGGATTTTTTGATGCAGAAGCTATTGATCCTAAATTTAAAAACGTTGACCCTACTGCCGGAACAGTAGATATTGAATACAACTTAGTAGAAAAAGGATCCAGTCAAGTCGAACTCCAAGGGGGTTATGGTGGTGGTGGTTTCATCGGGACATTAGGTCTATCGTTTAATAACTTTTCCATCCAAAATATTTTCAAAAAAGAAGCTTATCATCCACTTCCCATGGGTGATGGACAAAAATTAGCGTTACGTCTTCAAGCGAGTACTTTTTTTAGAACCTATAGTTTTTCTTTCTCTGAACCTTGGTTTGGCGGAAAGAAACCGGTAAGTTTCTCTACTTCTATTTCACAAAGTAAGCAGTTTCTTTATTCTGGTTCTTACAGTAGTGTAGACAAATCCAAAAGTTTTGACATCACTACCTTGTCTGTTGGTTTAGCCAAACGTTTAACGATTCCTGATGATTATTTTGTATTATCTTCCAACTTAAGTTTCCAATATTACAATCTTAACAATTACAATACAGGATTGTTCAATTTCGGAAATGGTAGTTCGCGAAACTTTGGGATTAGCATTGGTTTAACTCGCAACAACAAAGGTGTTAATCCAATCTATCCAACACGTGGTGCAGAATTTAGCGTTTCAACTAAATTTTCTCCCCCTTACTCCTTATTTAGCAAAATTGACTATGATGCTTTGCGTCAGTCGCCAGAATACAAGTTGAAATTTGATCCAAACACTATGACTGCGGCAAGCAGCGGGATCACACCTAATGATTATGTAAAAAAATTAGCCAACGGTACTTATGCCAAAGTTGATAATTACTTGGATGCTGATTTAAACCAATCTAAATTTGATCAAAAACGATTTAATTGGTTAGAATATTACAAAATTAAATTCAAAAGTGATGTTTACACCAAAATTCAGGGCAACTTGGTTTTGCGTAGTTTAACTGAATTTGGTTTCTTGGGAGCCTATAATTCAACTCGTGGCGTGGTACCCTTTGAACGCTTCTTTGTGGGTGGTGATGGTTTAGCCAACTTTTCATTAGACGGTCGAGAGATGATTCAATTACGCGGATATCCAAATCAATCATTATCCTCTGTTTATGGTGGTGCTATTTACAATAAATTCTCACTTGAATTACGTTATCCGATCACTTTGAAAGCAGCAGCATCGATATATGGTCTAACTTTTTTAGAAGGTGGTGCATCGTTTGACAATTTTAAGAACTATAATCCGTTTGCATTACAACGCTCTGCCGGATTTGGGATTCGAGTATTCATGCCAGCCTTTGGTTTATTAGGAATAGACTTTGCACATGGCTTTGATTACATTCCAGGTACTACTCAAAAAGGAGGTTGGCAGACCCATTTTATTATTGGACAACAATTTTAGTATATTTGCTTAGGCAATGCTAACACGCACCGTTATGAAAAAACAGCTGACCGTATTTCTTTTTATCGTTTTATCTGCCACAAATTGGAGTTTTGCCCAATCGCGCGGGATTAAAGTAGGCTATATCGACATGGAGTATATTTTGGACAAAGTTCCTGCCTATGCTGAAGCCAAAAACCAATTGGAACAAAAAGCCGAAAAGTGGAAACAAGAAATTGAAACTAAGAAAAACGACATTGCCAAACTAAAGGAAGCCCTTAAAACAGAGCGAGTACTTCTTACGAAAGAATTAATTGAGGAACGTGAAGAAGAAATTGCTTTTCAAGAAAAAGAATTACTTGACTACCAACAAAAACGTTTTGGTCCAAATGGTGATTTGGTAGTGCAGAAAGCTACTTTGGTGAAACCCATCCAAGACCAAGTATTTAATGCTGTTCAAGATTTAGCTGAAGCACGTAAATACGATTATATATTTGACAAATCATCTGACTTGACTATGTTATTTGCTGCAAAAAAACACGACTTGAGTGACCGTGTGATCAGTGTGCTTACTCGTGCTGAACGCAGACAACAGATGTCTAAAAAACAATTAAAAGAGGAAGAGGCAAAAGAAAAGATGGAAGATATGATGGCCGATAATCCTGAAATGTCGGAGCGTCAAAAACAAATGGAAGAGCGCAAAGCCGCCCGTTTGAAAATGGTTGAAGAAAAGAAACAAGCCGCGGCAGATCGTAAAAAAGCTGCGGATGAAAAACGCAAACAACAACAAGAAGAAAAAAATACAAAAAAAACTGGCACAGTTTCTGATACTCCAAAAACTAACGCGCCACAATCTGAAGGAACAGCCGATAAACCATCGACAACTAAAGCTGAAGAAAATAAAGCCAAAACGGATGAAGTGAAAGCACAACGCGAAGAGGCAAAAGCAAAATCGATGGAAGAACGCAAGAAACAGATTGACGATCGAAAAAAAGCTGCGGAAGAACGTCGTAAACAGCAAGCAGAAGCACGTGAAGCTGCTAAAAAAGCAAAAGACAGTGTTCGCACTACGAAACCTTAAAATAATATTGAAACACTAAATTTAATTCAAAATGATGAAAATGTTCAAAAATGCCATTTTAGCTGTAGTTGCCGTAATCGGTATGCAAACTGCAAATGCTCAAGCTAAAACTGCTCATGTTGATGTGAATGAAATCACCACAAAAATGCCAGCTATTTTAGAAGCTAGAAAACAGTTGGAAAAATTAAATGAATCGTACAGTAAAGATTATAAAACTTTAGTAGAAGAATACCAAGCTAAAGCAAAAAAATACGATGCAGAGTCAGGAACAGTATCAGATGCTGTAAACCAAACTCGTCAACAAGAAATGCAAGATATGGCTAAACGTATCAGTGATTTCCAAGAAACAGCTCAAAGCGAATTACAGAAAAAAGAAGGTGAATTAATGAAACCTTTAATTGATAAAATTAAAGCTTCAATTTCAAAAGTTGGAAAAGCTAAAGGTTATCAGTATGTATTGGATGCTTCAAGTTTATTATTAGCAGATGGTCCAGATATTACTGCAGATGTTAAAAAAGATTTAGGATTCTAATTTTCTTAATCGATTATAATCAATGCCCGTACTAGTTTAGCTACGGGCATTTTTTTTAACTTTGTGTATGTTTAATAATCATCCTATAGGACTTTTTGATTCAGGAATTGGTGGAACTTCTATTTGGTCTGCCATTCATCAATTACTTCCACAAGAAAGCACCCTTTTTCTTGCCGATAGTAAAAATGCACCTTATGGAATCAAAACAAAAGAGGAAATTATTGCACTTAGCTGTAAAAACACCGAATATCTACTGAATCAAAACTGCAAGATTATAGTGGTTGCCTGCAACACGGCAACTACGAATGCCATTAAAGAATTACGAGCGAAATATGAAGTTCCATTCATTGGCATCGAACCAGCAATCAAACCTGCTGCTTTGCATTCACAAACGCAAAAAATTGGAATTTTAGCTACCAAAGGAACCATAAATAGTGAACTCTTCCATCAAAGTTTACAACAGTATCAAAATGTAACTTTTGTTGAACAAATTGGCCATGGTTTAGTAGAACTCATTGAATCAGGGAAAATAAACAGTCCTGAAATGCACCAATTACTTCAAACCTACTTACAACCAATGGTTGCCGCAAACATCGATTATTTGGTATTGGGTTGCAGCCATTACCCCTATTTAATTCCGCAAATAAAAGCGCTTGTCCCATCCCATGTAAAAATTATTGATTCCGGTGAAGCCGTCGCACGCCAAACGCAAAAAGTCATTCAAGAACAATGTGGATTTCATGAGGCAAACTTGCAAGCTAGCCAACAATTCTATACCAACATTGACCCTAAAGTACTGCAAACCTTTGTTGGTCAAAACTATCCGGTGGCCCAAATCGACTTTTGAAGTCCTGAGCAACCCTCAGTTCTAAGAAAAGGACTATCTTTGCCGAAAATTAAGGCTCATGAATCGTTCTAACTCCAATCGTTCTGGAAAAAAACCCAACTTTAAACCAAAAGCACAGGGAAATGACAAACCCTACAAAAAATTTTCAGCTCCTAAAAAAACTGAAAAACCTGCTATTAAAGGAAATCCAGACGAAATCCGTTTAAATCGTTATGTAGCCAATTCTGGCATCTGTTCCCGTCGTGATGCAGATATTTATATTCGTTCAGGCAATGTAAAAGTCAATGGTGAAGTTATCACAGAAATGGGATTTAAAGTAAAACCCGGAGATGTAGTCAACTTTGATGGCACAGAAATTACACCTGGAAAGAAAGAATATTACTTATTAAACAAACCAAAAAACTTCACAACTTCGGGAGAAGACAGTGGTAGTTCAAGAAATGTTTTAGAGTTATTAAAAGGTACGACTAAAACGAAATTACAACCCATTGGTCGTATGGACAAATCAACGACTGGTTTATTGATATTAACAAACGATACCGATTTGATTTTAAAATTCTCTAAACCCCAACAAAAATCAACAAAAATTTACCAAGTATCACTTGACCGCAATCTCAAGTTTGAAGATTTAGAGAGCATCGCTAATGGTGTTACTTTAGACGGACATCGTATCTATGCCGATGAAGTAAGTTATATTGAAAACCAACCAAAAACTGAGATTGGAATTCAGTTACGCACTGCAAATGTGAAAGTTGTGCGTGCTATTTTCGAGAACTTTAAATATGATGTTCTAAAAGTTGACCGTGTTTCATTTGCAGGTTTAACGAAAAAGAATCTTCCTAAAGGATTCTTCAGACATCTAACAGATCAAGAAATTATTAATCTTAAAAATATTTAGTAAATGTTGGCTGCAGAGGAAAAATATGTCACTTCAGTTAAAGATTACTCTATTGAATTTTACAATGTAATTATCGATTACGTTCCCCGTTTTGTTTCGGCAATGGTTATCCTTCTTGTCGGACTTTATGCCATTCGTTTTATATCGCGTATGGCAAAAAAAATCATGGAGAAAAAAGAGGTTGAACGCACGTTGGCCGAATTTTTATCCAGTAGTTTACTTTGGAGTTTACGCGCCTTATTATTTGTAACGTTCATTTCTAAATTAGGCATAGAAACCACTTCATTTGTTGCCATCTTGGGAGCTGCAGGGCTAGCTGTTGGGATGTCACTACAGGGTTCGCTTTCCAATTTTGCAGGAGGCGTTTTAATCATCATTTTTAAGCCCTTTCGTGTAGGCGACACTATTGAGGCACAAGGTGTAGTGGGAACTGTGACTGATATTCAGATTTTTGTAACCAAATTAGTTTCAGGCAATAATCAAACCATACTAATTCCTAATGGTATATTATCCAATGGAATAATCACCAATTTTTCTGTTGCTGGAAAACGAAGAGCAGATTTGATTTTTTCATTATCGTATGACACAGACATCAAAGCAGCTAAAGCAATTGTCTTGGAGGTAATGGAAAGCCATCCTAACGTATTAAAAACACCGGCTCCTGAAGTATTGGTTCGTGACTTAACGGATAGCGCAATTCACTTAGCAATTCGCCCTTGGAGCAAAAATGAGGATTTTGGCAGAGTTTCTTCAGATATATTGGAACAATGCAAAGCCGCTTTTGATCAAAAAGGGATTTTGATACAGCCTTTTGTTCGGGATGTTTCTAAATAATCTATTTAGTAAGCATGAAATCCTTTAAGTAGAAAGGCTCAAAATAAGCAACATCTTCAAATTCTTGACGAAGCCACTTTTGCTCAGCAATTTCACAAAGAGTTTGAGCTGAAGGAAAAACCACTGTATCAATAAAGTGAAAACGCGTATCGAGCAATACTGTTTTTGCCTTTTCAGAACTATCACCCACAATAAAGATTGGCCCCTGAACAGTTGCAAAACTTTCTTCCGTCAAAATTTCCGCATGAACCGAACGAAGTTCTTCTCTTTTACTATTGTAAATAGCCGCATACACTTCCATACGTCGCGCATCAATCATCGGAATTATTGTTCCCTCAACTTGAGGTGCAGCCTGTGCAAGTACAGCTAACGTATCTACAGCAATTAAGGGTTTTTGTAACGCATAGCACAAACCTTTTGCAGCTGAAACACCGATTCGCAAGCCAGTATAAGAACCGGGACCTTTACTTACTGCAATAGCATCCAATTGAGAAAAAGTAACTCCTGCTTCGGCGAGAACTTCTTCAATAAACACATGAAGCTTTTCTGCATGTGTATACCCTTGTTCCGCAATTTCGCGAAAAGCCACTACAGTCCCGTCTTTGGACAACGCTACTGAACAATTTCGTGTTGCTGTTTCAATTCCAATTAATAAAGCCATTACTTTTTCTCTTTACCAGGGGAAGACACTTTGATTTTATCACCCGAATTCAAATCTTTGGAAAGAATCGTGTAAGGACCAATAATAATTTCGTCTCCTTTTTTTAAGCCTGAGAGAATTTCAATATTGGTATCGTCTTGAATCCCTGTTTTAACAATGCGAAGTTGAGCTTTATCTTTGACTTTAACAAAAACACATTCAAATTTTTTGTCGCTTTTCGATTTTACAACTTGTGCCTGACCCTCTTCATCACTTGGCATTTCAGGTTGTTTATTTGCAGTTGTGTCTGATTTTACTAATACGGCACTAATGGGCACACCGATTACATTTTCTTTACGCTTGGTAATGATATCAACCGTAGCTGTCATTCCTGGACGAAAAGGTGAATACGTCGCTGGTTTCCCTTCTAACAAATCAGCATAGGATTCTTTTAAAATTCGGACTTTTACTTTAAAATTAGTTACCTGATCAGCGGTTGTACTCGTACTTGCAGAATTAGAAATACTGGTTACCACACCACGAAATTCTTTTTTCAAATAAGCATCAACTTGAATTTTCGTTTCGTCGCCAATATTGATTTTTACAATATCATTTTCATTTACATCGACTTCCACCTCCATATTATTGAGATTGGCTACGCGTAATAATTCGGTACCTGCCATTTGTTGAGTTCCAAGAATTTTTTCACCCAATTCAACATTCAAAACCGATATGGTTCCATCTGCAGGAGCATAAATTATAGTTCGACCTAAATTATCTTTGGCCTCAACTACAGACGCATTCGCACTTTGTACATTATAGTAAGCTGATTGCTTTGTCGCTTTTGCAACCTCAAAATTGGCGATGGCTTTATCCCAATCCGCTTTTGAAATAATTCCTTTTTCATACAAGGTTTTATTGCGTTCAAAATTGGCTTGGGCTTCTTTAAATGAGGCATCGGCTTGGGTAAGTCCCGCTTTTGTACCTGCATAATTTGAAACGGTACGATTGAGTCCAGACGTGTAAATATCAGGATTAATTTTAACCAATAAATCTCCTTTTTTAACTACTTGACCTTCTTTTACAGGCAATTGAATAATTTCACCAGATACTTGAGAAGAAACTTTCACCTCAATTTCAGGCTGAATTTTTCCTGTTGCAGAAACCGTTTCAATAATCGTTATTTCATCTGCTTTGGCAATTTCCACTTCTTTACTGTTATCGCGATCGCCAAAAACACCCATTTTAGACAATCCAAACAAAACTACAATGGCTGCTATAAGACTTAGGCTAATCCATTTTAATTGATTTTTACTCATAATGCTTATAATTTTTCCACAATTGGAATTCCGAAATAAAATTCTACTACTTTGACCTTGAAAATATAATCGTATTTGGTACGAATCACCTCTGATTGTGCATTGGTGTATAAGGTTTGGGCTTGACTCAAGTCAAAACTATTCATCATGCCTACTTTAAATTTTTCTTGTGCATATTCAAAAGCATTTTTACGAGCTGCTAATGCTGTTTGAGCCGATTCATAAGCATTCAAAGCTCCTTTTGCATCGGTGATTGCCGTATAGACTGTACGCTCCAAATCAATTGAAGTTTGTTTTTCATTGTTTCGTGCACGTTCAAGTGCAATGCGCGCACGCGAAACCGAATTGGACGCACGGAAACCATTGAGTATCGGTATGGATAATTGCACCCCAAAATTATTCCCTTTATACTGACTAAATTGATCAAAAAAAGGTAGCGGGTTGCCAAGCACAGGAATATAATTGGGAGCAACTACGGCTTCACCTGTACTCGGTAAATATCCGATAGGACTTGTTGGATTATTTTGATTCAAAACATATCCTGTCACACTGCGTTGGTTTGTTGCCCGTGTACTAAAACTGTAAAATCCATTGATACTGGGTTGTAATGCTCCTTTGGATATTTTTAAATCGCGCTCAGCAACTTCGAGGTTGGTGCGTGCAATTTTCAATTCTACCCGTTCTTGTAGTGCTTTGCTAACAATGGTTTCTGGCTGTTCTGCTAAGGTCGGACTCAAGGCTGCTTCATATTGTGTTTCAGCGATATCAAAATTTCGGAAATCGTCTAAAAGCAACAATTGCGCTAAACTCAATTTGGACAAAAACAAGGTGTTTTGCGCAGCAATAACCCGCTGACGATCTGCAGCAACCGTAGCTTCTGCATCCATTAAATCACCACGAGGTATCATTCCAGCTTTCACCATTTCATTAGAACGCAACAATTGTTTTTCGTCATTGTTCAACTGTTCCTGTTGAACTTTAAGATTTTCTTTATTGAATAAAATTTGCAAATACGAATTTGCCACATTTAAAGCAATATCATTTTGCATTTTACTCAGTTGGTATTGCGAGGCTAACTGGGATAACCGTGCCTTTTTCAATTGATTGATATTTTGCAATCCATTATATATTGCCACACTAGAATTTAATCCCGCTGATGTAAATTGAATAGTTTGGTTTTCAAGCAAACCTGTAGTAATATTTTGGTTCAAACCAATGTTCCAGGAATGCGAAGCACTGGCATTGATGGTTGGAAGAAAATTTCCCAAAGCATCATTTTTGGAAATTTGACTTGTTTGCACATCTAATTCAGATTGCTTTATGGAAATATTATTCTTCAAAGCGTAATCCACACACTCGCGTAATGTCCAAGTCTTCGTTTGACTCCATCCATTGGAAACTACAATTAGTCCCAAAAAACAGGATGCTAAAAAATTATACTTCATACCCTTTGTGATTATTCGTTAAGATCAAAAAAAGCCATAAAAAGACTTTAAATTAATCCTGCTTATCTGACGGCATTGTGGTTTTTTTGTTACATTCACACCCAAATTTATTTTGCGTTTTTTATGAAAACTAAAGGGATATTGCTTTTGTTAGGGATTCTACTTTTCACCTCTTGTTCAGGTTCTCAAAAAATTATTGCTGAAAAACCTGCCCGAACATCTAATGTTGATATGGCCTATAAAACGACCACTTCCTTTGTGAGTATGCCACTCGAAGTTAGTTTACGTGAAATCGAAAATCAATTAAACAAATCGCTACAAGGTTTAATCTATGAAGATTCTAATTTAGAAGATGATAAAACGGAGATGAAAATTTGGAAAACAGCTCCTATTCATTTGGTTGAAAAAAATGGCAAAATCCAATCGATAATTCCCTTAAAAATTTGGGCGAAATTCAAATACGGCACAACATTCATGGGATTAAACGACACGCGCGAAATCAACTTAAATGGTACAATCACATTGTTGAGTGAGGTCAAATTATCCAATTGGAAAATGAATACACAAAGCGCCATCGAAGATTTTGAATGGAACGAGAGTCCGACCCTTTTAATTGCCGGTAAAAATGTTCCAATCACTTATATAATCAACCCTACGCTTTCCCTTTTTAAAAATAAAATTGCTCAAAAAATTGATGATGCCATTACAAAATCTTGTGATTTTAAACCCTATGTATTAAATGTATTGGAAACCTTAAGCAAACCTATTCTTACGAGTGAAGCCTATCAAGCTTGGTTTAAATTGGCTCCCCTTGAAGTATACGTTACTGATGCCGTTTTGGACAAAACAAAAATCGCGATGAATCTCGGTCTTAAATGCGGAATGACAACTTTGGTAGGACAGCAACCTAAATCGGGTATAGATCGAACAAGTATTGCCTTTAAAGCGGTTACAAAAGTTCCCGATCGAACAACCGCTTCTATTGCTGCAATTACAACTTATGAAAGTGCATCACAACTTATGGCTCAAAACTTTAAAGGGCAAGAATTCACATCGGGAAGTAGAAAGGTTAAAGTAGAAAACGTTGATTTGTGGGGAAAAGATGGGCGAATGATTATTGCGTTAACCTTAAGTGGTAGTTTGGACGGAACGATATATTTGACAGGAATCCCTAAATACGATCCTGTAAACAAAGAAATCTATTTTGAAAATTTGGATTATGTTCTCAACACTAAAGGCATACTCACCAAAACAGCCAATTGGTTACTTCAAGGATTCATTGTTCGAAAAATTCAAGAATCATGTCGTTATTCTATAAAAGCCAATATGGAAGAAGGAAAAAAGAATTTACTACCGTATTTAAACAATTTCTCTCCTATGAAAGGGGTTTTTGTGAATGGAAGTATTGACGAATTGGAATTTGAGAAAATCGAACTTACCAACGAATTAATCATTGCCTTTATTAATGGAAATGGCAAAATGAATGTAAAAATAGATGGAATGGACTAAACGTTTTGTTTCTTTTTCTTTGTAAACATTCGATACACCACATAGCCTACTACTCCAACAAGCAGATACGGGAATAGCATCAAATAAACAATACCGTCATTAACGGCTTCTGCTTTTACTGTATTTCCCTCACTTTCTAAAGAAGCTCTACACATAGCACACTGGGCAAATAGTAGATTACTATTTAGCAACAAAAAAGCGACTACGTAAAAAAAATGTTTAATGCGCATAGTAAGGAGAAATCATCAGGTAAACAATTACACCCGTAACCGCTACATACAACCACAATGGGTAGGTAATTTTAGCTAATTTACGATGGCGATCGAATTGCTCTGAAAGTGCTCTCACATAGGAGAAAAGCACTAAAGGAATAATGGCCACCGACAGGGCGATGTGGGAAATAAGTATAAAAAAGTAAATGGGTCGTAAGATTCCTTCACCCCCATATTTGGTCGCTTCTGAAGTTAAATGATAAGCCACATACATGACCAAAAAAACAACAGAACATGCAATGGCTGCTGTCATTAATCGTTCATGCTTTTTACGATTGCCGTTTTTAATAGCAGCTACGGCCATCACAAGTAAAACTGCTGTAAGTGCATTAATACCTGCATAAATTGGAGGTAAAAAAGATAAGGGTTCGACCTGAATGCCAAAATCCTTTAATTTAACTGAAAATAAAACCGCAACTGCCACGGGAATCAGTATTGAAACCAGTATGATTGGTGTTTTAAATTTTTTCTCCACAGTAGAAGTAGCTTCCATTTTTATTCGTTTAAAAGTAATTTAATATCTTCAGTGATAGCTTTTATTCCAGGAGCTTCTAACCCATCATAATACAATATTGGATTGCCTTGTTTATCCCGTCGACAACGAATATTTCCTTGTTTATCAATCAAAGCAAATAAACCAGAATGTTCAAATCCTCCATTTACTTTTTCCTTTGATTCTCCTGCAAAAATATTAAATCCTTTATTGGAAAGATCAAAAATATATTTTTTATCGCCTGTTAATAGGTGCCAATTTTTACTGGTTACACCAACTTTTACAGCATGTTCTTTTAAAACTGTAGGAGTATCGTTCTCGGGATTGATAGTAATAGAAGCTATACCAAAATTAGGATTGGTACTAAACGTATTCTGTAATGTAACCATATTCTTATTCATAACCGGACAAATACTAGGACATGTAGAGAAGAAAAATTCGAGAACATATACTTTTCCTTTGTAATTGGCATTTGTAATGGTTTGGTTATTTTGATCTGTTAATGTAAAACTGGGGGCTTTGCCCATAATTACCAAACTTGACTTAGCCTCTTCTTCTTTAATT
>CAYNDK010000043.1:0-18207 GCA_964395965.1 uncultured Flavobacterium sp. | reverse complement strand
ACTGGAATGGTCGAATGATTCAAAAAGACGGTACAAATACATTGATTGATTTGATGCCAACAGGAGTTTCAAAAGATGTCGTTTCGTTAATGGCAACGGTAGAATCCAGTGGGAAGGTAACGGGTAAAATCAAAGAAATGTATTTTGACTATGATGCTATGCGTTTTCGTTCAAATTATGGTGGATTTACTAAAGAGAGTCAAATAGAACGTTTGGAAAAAAATCATAAAGGGATCGAAATTGTGAATTATGATGTGCAAAATGTCAAAGATTTAGGGCAGCCTGTTTCTGAATATATCGATTTTGAAGACAATTCTTCGGTTGAGGTTGTTGGAACCAAATTGTTGTTTAATCCTTTATTGTTCTTAGCGATTACTGAAAATCCTTTCAAACAAGAGAAACGAGAATATCCAGTAGACTTCTTATATCCTAACCAAAATCGGTATAACGTATTTATTAAAATTCCAGAAGGTTATGTAGTGGAATCCTTACCGCAAAACAAAGCCTTGGCTATGCCCGATAATGTGGCTTCATTTAAAATGTCTTTGACTCAAAATGAAGGGCAAATTCAAATTATGTTCTCTTTTGATGTAAACCAAGCCGTTATTGGTGCCGAAGATTATGTGGTATTGAAAGGCTTGTTAGCCGAATTAGTTAAAAAACAAACTGAAAAAATTATTTTAAAGAAAGCCTAATGCGACACTTCACTCTTTTTATATGCCTTTTACTTGTAATTGGGTCAGCTCAAGCTCAAACGTTTAATTTGGATAAAGTTACCAAAGCAGAACTGGAAGAAAAAGTGCATCCCAAAGATACGGCAGCCGCCGCAGCGTATTTGTTCCGAACCTGTAAAATGAAATTTGATTACAATGCAGAACGCGGCTTCTTTTATGTTGCAGAATATACCATAAAACTGAAGGTGTATAAAAAAGAGGGATTGAATTGGGGGTCAATAAAAATTCCATACTACGTAGGCTACAAAGAACTGGAAAAAGACCGATTGGAGATCAAAAGAGCCTTTACTTACAATTTAGACAATGGCAAAGTTGTCAAAGAAAGGGTAACTTCTGATGGCAAGTTGTTGGAAAAAGAAAATTCCAAATGGGAAACACGTATAGTGACATTTCCAAATGTAAAGCCCGGGTCAATAATCGAATTGCAATACATCATCAAGTCGGATGATATAGCCTCTATTGATCTTTTTAGAATGCAATCAGAGATTCCAGTAAACGAGGCATTTTTGCAAACAGCAATACCTGCTTTTTATGTCTATAAAGTAATTAAATCGGGGTATTTGGACATGGCAATTAACCAAAAAGTTGAACCAGGGTATATTAATTTTTCCGCTAAAAATGGGTCGTATGGGATGTCGTCAGATCAGTCGCTTACCTTCAACAATGTAGTGTCAACTTTTTACATGGAAGGCATACCCGCCTTAAAAGAAGAAAAGTATTCTGCCATGAAAAAAGATTACTTCTCAGCAGTTTCACTAGAATTGGAACGGACACAATTCCCCAACGAAGAGCCTAAACAAATTGCGGGAACTTGGGAGGATGTGTCCAAAACCATCTATGAAAATAAAGCGTTTGGGAAAGAACTTTTGAAAGGCGATTATTATTTAACCGATCTGAAAAATATTACTGCCAATGAAAGTGACTCTTACAAACGTATGACGGCAATTTTTCATTGGGTAAAACAACGGATGGGGTGGAACAACTACCGAGGTATATTTGCTTCACAACCCTTGGAAGAGGCTTATCAAAAACGTCAAGGTTCGGTTGCCGACATCAATCTTATTTTAGTTTCAATGTTGAAAATGAGTGCTCTTGAAGCCTATCCTGTACTGTTGAGTACACGTGATAATGGAGTCCCCAATTTCCCTAATATAAGTAAGTTCAATTATGTAATTGCCGCGGTAAAATTAAATGATAAAGTCTATTTGTTAGATGCTACGCATAAAGCAGGGAATACCCAAATGTTGCCCCTTCGTGCTTTGAATGAAATTGGGCGGTTGGTTCGTTATGACGGTACTTCTGAAGAAATTGATTTAATGCCCAAAACCACCTCATTAGAAAATTATACGATTTTGGCAAAACTTAGTCCGTCAGGATCTATCGAGGGGATTGCAAAGAACACCTTTACAGAATATGAAGCGGCTGATATACTTGCGGAAATGAATGGTAAAAATTTGGAGCAAATGGCGGAATGGCGTGAAAAGATTTTCGAGTCATTGACCATTTCCAATTATAAAGTTTTTGAGAAGGAAGACGGTGTGGCTCAAGAAGAGTTTTCATTTTCATCCAATGGTTATGTAGAATCAATTGGAGTTAAACTATTAATTGATCCACTACTTTTTCAAACGCATTCAAGAAATCCATTTACTGCTGAAGAACGTTTGTATCCAATCAACTTCAGTTATCCCAATCGATTGAAAACGACCTTGATCCTTACTATTCCAGATGGATTTGTTGTTGAGTCGTATCCAAAAGAGGGTTCGTTTTCCTTGCCTGAAGGAAAGGCTTCCTATAAGTTCAAAGCGAGTTTGGCAGAGAATACGTTGACGCTTACAGCTACGATGGATATCAATCAAGCCGAATTTCCAGCAGAAGCCTATTTTTCCCTAAAAGAATTTTTTAAATTGGCTACCGCAAAAGAGACCGAGAAAATCGTTCTCGTAAAACGATAACCATGGATTTAAAAAATGCACAATTAGACGTCGATAACTGGATTAAAAATCATGGAGTTCGGTATTTTAACGAACTCACAAATATGGCCCAACTCACAGAGGAAGTTGGTGAAGTAGCGCGTATAATCGCTCGTCGTTATGGAGAACAATCCGAAAAAGAAAGCGATAAAAATAAAGATTTAGGGGAAGAACTCGCCGACGTCGTTTTTGTTGTACTTTGTTTGGCCAATCAAACAGGCGTTGATTTGCAAGCCGCTTTTGATAAGAAAATGGACTTGAAAACCCAACGCGATCACGACCGTCATCATAATAATGAGAAGTTGAAGTAGTGACTTGTGACAAGTATTTCAAACTCATAATTTATAACTCATAATTCATAACTCATAGTTCATAATTCCTCACTCCTTGAATTGGTTCCTTTTAATCATTGCCGGACTCTTTGAAGTCGGATTTGCAACATGTCTTGGTAAAGCACGAGAAGCACAAGGCTCGGCTACCGTGGGGTGGTACGTTGGTTTTTTGGTGTGTTTAACACTGAGTATGGTTTTGCTTGTTAAAGTCACTAAAGAACTTCCGATCGGTACGGCGTATGCGGTTTGGACAGGGATTGGTGCTGTCGGTAGCGTCCTAGTCGGTATTTTTGTGTTTAAAGAACCGGCTACTTTTTGGCGTGTTTTCTTTTTAAGTACCTTAATTTTGTCGATTATCGGACTCAAATTTGTCGCGTCACATGACTAATCATTTACTTCATTCAACGTTGCTCAACGGGAAGCAAATTACGATTACTGGTTCCAAATCAGAAACCAATCGTTTGCGTTTGTTGCAAGCTTTGTATCCGCATTTGCACGTTGAAAATGCTTCCAACTCTGATGACTCCCAAGTCATGATGCAAGCTTTGGAACAATTAAAATCCGATAATCAAGACGTACTCCATATTGATGTACACCACGCAGGAACCGCAATGCGATTTTTGACTGCTTTTTTTGCCATTCAAGAAGGAAAGGAAGTCGTAATTACGGGTTCGTCCCGTATGCAAGAACGTCCGATTCATATTCTTGTGGAAGCCTTAAATCAGTTGGGGGCGAACATTTCCTATGAAAAAAATCCGGGTTTTCCACCGTTGCGTATTCAAGGAAAAAAACTAACACAGCACAAAGTCACACTGCCTGCAAATGTGAGCAGTCAATATATTTCAGCGTTGCTTTTAATTGCACCAAGTTTGGAGCACGGACTTGAATTGACCTTAGAAGGGGAAATTACCTCGGTGCCCTACATCCAAATGACGTTGGCCTTGTTGCATCAAATTGGTGTTACGACCACTTTTGAAGGCAACCATATTTATGTCGCTCCCTTAAAAATTTCAAATAGCGATACCCAAACGCTCACTGTGGAAAGCGATTGGTCATCGGCTTCCTATTGGTACAGTTTGATTGCGTTGTCAAAAGTAGGAACACAAGTTACTTTGTCGAGTTATCATCCAAAAAGCTTGCAAGGGGATCATGTTTTGGCCACTTTGTATGCTCAACTCAGTGTGGAAACCGAGTTTCTCGCTGATCACCAAATTCGTTTGACCAAAGTGGCCATGCCTCCCGTTCGTCATTTTGAAGCGAATTTAATTGGGGCACCGGATATTGCACAAACGATTGCTGTGACGTGTTTCGGACTCGGAATATCGTGTGCCTTAACTGGTTTACATACGTTAAAGATTAAAGAAACCGACCGACTCGAAGCATTGAAAAATGAATTGTCAAAGTTGGGCGCTACGGTAACGGTAACCCACGAACAGTTGCTTTTAGAAGTTGCCAAAACAATTAATGAAGGCGTCGGAATTGCTACTTACCAAGATCATCGAATGGCGATGGCGTTTGCTCCTTTAGCTTTGAAAGTCCCGATTGTCATTCATGATGCTGAGGTGGTTTCTAAATCGTATCCTTCCTTTTGGGATGATTTGGAGCAAGTGGGAATTCAACTACAGAAGATTAACGCTTAACGATTTGGATTTTTTCCAAAATAAATTGCGATTTTTCCGAGGATACGGGAAGATGTGTGCCATTTTTTAACTCCAAACTTCCGCCATCAGCCTTGTGAAATGCTACGGTATAGGCCATGTTAACCATATAAGATTTGTGAATCCGGAGCAAATTTGTTTCCTCTTGAAAGAGTTCTTCAAAGTTTTTTAAGTTTCGACTTACCGTATGTTTTACGCCATTGGACATAAATAGATCCGAGTAGGCACCATCACCTTTGATGTACATAATATCCGCAATGTCTAGAAAGAGTAAAGAATTGCCATTAGGAACAGCGATGCGTTCCAGTTGCTCTTTTTGAATATTAGCTTTCAAAAGTTTTAAACTTTCCTTACTGTAAAGTTGTTTCTCAAAACGTTCCACAGCTGCGGTTAGCTCTTCGGGATTGATAGGCTTGAGCAAATAATCGATAGCAGAAAATTTAAACGCCTGAATCGCATATTCGTTATAGGCCGTAGTAAATATGATTCCAAAATTAATTTCCTCTTCATTAAAAAAATCCAAGAGTTCGAGTCCGCTATGTCCTGGCATTTCGATGTCAAGAAATACCAAATCGGGTTGGTGTTTTCGAATAGCTTTGACTCCTTCGGCTAGATTTTCAACTTCGGCAACAATAGTGATTTGGGGGCAGTATTCTTCCAGTAATAATTGCAAGTTTACGCGTGCTCTTTTTTCATCGTCTATAAGTAGTGCTTTCATTTTATGAAGAATAGGGTATTTTAAGTTGAACAATAGTGCCTAGTGCGATTCCATTTGCACTTATTTTATCACTAATTTCCAGTTGAATAGGTTGGTTGTGATACAGGTTCCAAAGACTGATTCGATTTTGTAATGCTTCTGTAGCAAAGCTTTTATGTTTTCTATTTTTTATTTGATTCAATTCACTGCTTTTTTGTCGGCCTACACCGTTATCATCGATTGTGATTACGATTTGATGATCAACAAGGGCAAAGTCCAAGTGTAAGATTTTCGGACCCGATTTATGCAGTAAGCCATGTTTGATTGCATTTTCAACATAGGGCTGAATGAGCAACGTAGGGATTTTTAGATTCTCTGTATCCAAAGAAGAATCGGTTTGTATTTGGTAACTAAAATCCTCTTCAAAACGCGCCTTCTCAATTTCAAGATACAGGGACAATGCTTTAATTTCTTCAGCGATAGAAATCACTTCTTTGTCTGACATTTCCAAAATCATTCGGGTTAGGGATGAAAATTTAGACAAATAATTCACCGCCTGTTTTTTTTCATTAGCCAAGATGAACGATTGAATGGTGTTCAGCGCATTGTAAAAGAAGTGCGGATTCATTTGCGATTTAATCGCTTTAAGTTTTGACTGGTTGACGTTTTTTTCTAATTGAATTCGATCGATAATTAATTGATTTCTTTTTTGAATTTTTCTCAGTTGCCATTGAAATCCCCAATAACATAGAAAAATGATACTAAGAGCCATTATGCCAAAAAACCAAGCAGTCAGCCAAAAAGGCTTTTTAATTTCAAATTGAATGGCAGTGACGGGGGTGTATTTGTTGTTGTAAACCAATTGAAATTGAATCGTATAGTTTCCAGGAGCCAATGCACGTAGTTTTAAATTACGACTATCATCGTCAAAAGATTGCCATTTTTCATCATTAATCTTATAAAACAAACGGTTTTTTTGATTGGGAATAAAGGTTAAAAGTGAGAAATTAATGGAAATGTTATTTTGGTCATAAGCTAAAGAGTTAATACGAGTTGGGTTTATTTTTTTGTCATTAACATATATTCTATTTATATGAAATTTTGGCGCTATTGTGTTTTGGGGATGATTTCTATTAATCAATAAAAAGCCACGAGAATTAGCTAAGATCAGTTGGTCTTGATAAATATCCAAATCTGAGATTTCAAACTCAGGATTCAATGCAATTATTTTCTTTGTTTTTTTTGTGTTGAGATTGTGTTCATAAATGCTGTAAGGCGTAAATAAAAATAAAGAGTTGCCTATGATTTTTACCTTTTGTAAAGGCTCGTTATTGGTATACTTTGAAGTGTCATATATTGAAATTGTATTGTTGCGGTCAATACGAAATAACTTTTCATTCGTTGAAAAGCCATACACTTCACAATTTACATTCTTAATTTTTGATAAATAAAGCGTATGTCCTTTCCAAAGCAGTTCTTTCTTTGCATGCCGGGTGAATGCAATTAAACCACTGCTGGATGCAAAATATACAGTTTGGTTGAACGGATTGTATGTTGCGGATTTTCCTTGAACCCCCGTAAGAATCGGCCTTATTTTTTTATCAATATTGGAGCCAACTTGATTTTGATTTAAGAACTCATCCCATTTGCTTTTTACATCATTAACTTTAATAAAACCGCAGACACCACTTGCTGCAAAAGCATAATAAGCAGCGTCTATTTTTTGGATGTCTTTAACAGCTAAAATGGCATTTACATCTTTTTTCCCATTGTAATAATAACTTTGAAAAGCATTCGAAGTGAAAAAACATTTTTTTAGTGTTTTATCTGTAGTTAAGAAATAAACTTCATGATTTGTAGTTCCATTGTAAAACGTCTCTTTTTGAAAATTAGGGAGCTTAATTTTATAGACAAAATCTGTTGTTGTCCCCACAAAGAGATTGTTTTCACTCACACTGATCACATTGGGTTTGGGCTCAAACGGTATAAAATGTGTGGAAATGTCAGGGACCAAAAGGAGCCCGTCACTTATCGTAGAAAACCAATAATTCCCTTCACGATCTTTAAAAACATAGGAAATATTAAAGGATTTAAAATAGGTGTTTTTAGTGTCAATCGTCTTATTTTGATACCGAATTACACCCTGGGTAGTACAAATCCAATTGGTAGTTTGGTCATAACTTAAGTTTTGTATAAAGTTAAATTTACCAACAATTTGTTTTTGTTCAAAATGGCCATTCGCATAGCTATAATAATAGGGGGCATATTTTGAAACAATTAGCATCCCTTCTGGACTGTCTTGAATAATACTTGCGGGGAATTTTTTAGCAATTTTTTCGGGTAAAGGTGAAGTTTTTATTTTCAGTTGTGAATCAATTTCAATTAATTGGTTGCAAATAAGATAGAAACGATTTTTTGAATTATGTGTAGCAATTAAAACATCCGTTTGTAATGGTATTTTTTTAACCACTTTTAAATTTTTCAGTTGATAAACCAAAAGAAAATTTCGTTGAATAACAAAAAGGTAATCGTTGACAATTCCAAATTTAGCAAAACCAATTGTCTCTGGATTGTTTAAAGCATGCAATGCTCCATTTTCAACATAATATAAATACCCATCAAAATTACTATACCATATTCGGCCAAACTTATCTTCCTTTAAATTAGAACCCGATTTTGAAGTTTGTGTGTCTAATGTGTAGGTTTCAAAATGTTTCCCATCAAATCGACAAATTCCTCGATCAGTAGCAAACCACATGAATCCAATGTGGTCTTGATAAATATCATAAATGGTATTAGAAGGCAATCCCTTTGATGTGTCAATTTTATAATAAAAAGGATGTTGCGCTCTTGAAAGAAAAGAGCAAAAGAATAGTAAAAGAAAAGTAAAATTGAATGTCTTACCCATTTTTACAAAGATAAAGAAAACTTTTTCCAGCGATTTAAAAGTTTAGGTAAGTGCCTTTTCCGTTAACCAAATCCTTATTAACGGAAAATAGGGTTTGGTAAATTGTGTCGCGATGGATAAAAAGATAGAAAATAGTTTTGCCTAAAATTTAAGTAATGAAAAAACATTGTATAAAGTCGGTTGTGGCGGCATTTTTAGGTATTCTATTTTTTCAACCTGCAGAAGCACAACTTGGGAAACTAATTGATAAAGCGGCTGAAAAAACATTTGGGTCACCTGAAAGTGATGCGAAAAAAGCATTTGAACCAAGTAAGAAAGAATTAAAAGCATTAGAAGAAGATGCTAAAGACCCTTTTTTAGAAAAGCAAGTTTTTAAAAAAGATGGGCCTAGTGGTATCTATTATTTGTCAGTTCCCGTAGGATTGAAAAGTATAAATGGAGAAAAATTATATGCTGTGAAAAAAGTATATCTCGAATTTGATGAAACAAATTTTAAAGTAAAATTGTATACGCGATATCATTTTGGAAAGAATGGAGGAGAAGCTGTAGATCCTGTAGGTTGGGTAAGTTCGGGAATCAACCTAAAAGCAAAAGAACTACTTATGAAGCAAATGAAGGCCAAAGGAATAGTTCATTACCGAGAAGGGTATTTTCCGGATTTTGCGTATGTACAATATAGTAGTAAAAATCCAGCTGATGGAGTAAAAAAAGGGCAGATTCATGGATTGGTTCAATTGGAGCCAGGGTTGTTTTATGTGGGTGACGAACCCTATGCTGCTTCTGGAGGAGAACCGTATGGACATAATTTATTCAATCAACAAGCCTATTTGTTTTTATACAAAGAAGGAATGCAAGAAAAAATCAAAGAATATAATGCAGATCGAATTAAGCAGTTTTTTGCTGCTATGGAGAAGAAGAAAGAAGAAGCCTATACCGCAGGAAATGCTCTGCCCCAAAAAGCAAATCCTGTAAAGGCTCCTTCTCAAAAAGCAATGATGGATGCCGTGCAAAAGCGAGTGAAGGATTACGAATGGAAAGATGTGCCTGTTTATTGTTATCCAACTAGTGAATGGTTGCCACAATTTAAAGAAATCGAAAATAGTCAAGGCCACTATGTAAAAACATTGACATCTCGAGTAATGGCAATAGTTGCAGTATTTAAAAAACCAGACGGTAGCTGTGGATTTATGAAAATGCAAATCGAACAGTTGAATTCGTATTTGGCACCAGGTAGTTTAATAGAGAATTATATTACTCCACCAACCGATCACGCAAATTCTGGAATGGAAGCAATTCCATGCGACAAAGCCAATGCAAATAAACCTAGATAATTGATGAGGAGGATTCCGTCAATCCCTTGTGGATTGGCGGTTTCTATTTTGTCTTTAATAAATTGAATCTATGAAAAGTAATCTTTTTAAACTAATCGGAATCGTAGGTGTTATGGCGGTATTTGCTTGCGATAAAAAGGAAGGGCCAATCCAAATTGAAGTGAAAAATTCGTGTCATGATAAGCCGTCTAAGCAATTGGATAAACAAGAGAAAGTTAATGTAGTAACTCAAATTATACAGCCCCATGAAGTTGTATTGATTGTACCAACATCAAATCAATTGGATAGTTTGCAGCAAGAAATGGATGAAGAAGAGTACCATTCTTTTATAGACGATAGTAGTTTTTATGTACAACAAGCTAAGGAATATTTTGAACAAATCCACTCCTCAGTAGTCGAAGTAGAAAGTGGTAAAACTATTGACTGCATTACTGAAAAAGGAAAGCATTATCCATTTTCAACGCGTAATCGAATCTGGGAAATTGTTGTGTTTAATGGTGTCACCACTCCGGAAGTGATTGATATTACTCAAGTACGAACAGAAACCGAAAGAGTATACGCAAAAAAATAGGGTTTCGTTAACGCGAAAACCTCTTTAGTAAACCGACACTATGCTATTCTTCTAACTCCAAATAATTTTGACGAAAATTTAATTGTAACACAATATGAACCGAAAACTACCTTTAGTATTACTGCTGCTTTCTTGTTGGATAGGAATAGCGCAAACTTCCAATTTGTCTAATGGATTATTAGCATTTTATAATTTTGAAAATTCCATTAATAGCTGGAATAATACCTACAATTTAACCAGTACCAGTACAAATCCTGTCAACTATGTAGTTGGAGTTAACAGTCAAGGCTCTGCCGTTTCCTTCAATGCAGATTACGTATTGTATTCAACAGGATTATCTTCCGTATTGAATACGAGTGAATTTACAATCGCTTTTTGGGAAAGACAAACAGGAGTGGCAGATATGGTACCTATTTATCGTACAACATTTGAAGCGTTTAGTTCTGCTTATTTTCGTTTTACACGAACTTCTTCTAGTAATCGTAAATTAGAAGCGGGTATTAATACTTCTGTAACAGTAGGGTATTACCCCAATTTAGGGGCTTTCCCCGGAAACACATGGAATCACTATGTGTATATGGTTGGCATAGAAAATGGTCAAAAAAAATTAAAAATTTTCAAAAATGGCACATTAATAAGTCAAACAATTATGGCTACAACTACCGAGCAAATGTTGGCTTATAATACAAAATTTACAATAGGTGGTGGTACGTACGGAGATTCCGGTGGTGTGATCAATCCAGATAAAAATGCTCGTGTAGAAGTAGACAACTTTTTTATCTATAATAGAGCCCTAAATGCTGCTGAAATAAATGATATCTACACAAATAATATTGGCATCCTAGCAAACAATGAATTCGATAGTTCCAAACAGTTGCATTGTGCCTTGTACCCAAATCCAGCTAATAGTCAAGTGATAATAACTGCAGATTTTGCTGTTAAGGAAGTAGTAGTATACACATTACAAGGGCAAGAAATGTTGCGAACTCAAACTACAAAATTCGATGTTTCACAGTTAAACCCTGGATTGTATTGTGTACAAGTGGTTACCCACGAGAATCAAAAAAATAGCTTGAAGTTGGTTGTTAAGTAAAAGTAGTTTTAGTTTTTTCAAGGGTGTTGCAAGTAAATAAAGGCTTTATAAAAATAAATCCCAATTTACTTGACAACGCCCTTTTGCCAATAGTATATTTGCACCCGTTTGCTACTAGGCAAACCTTGTAAACTAATACACTAGAAACAATGAAGTTATCCCATTTTAATTTTAACCTTCCCCAAGAGTTGTTAGCGGAATTCCCAGCTGAAAACCGTGACGAATCACGCTTGATGGTGGTGCACCGTAGTACAGGTCAAATCGAACATAAGTTGTTTAAAGACATTATCAACTATTTTGACGACGGTGATGTGATGATTTTGAACAATACCAAAGTTTTCCCTGCTCGTATGTACGGAAACAAAGAAAAAACAGGTGCGCGTATCGAAGTTTTCTTGTTGCGTGAATTGAATGCTGAGCAACGACTTTGGGATGTACTAGTAGATCCAGCTCGTAAAATCCGTATCGGTAATAAATTGTATTTCGGCGATGACGATTCGTTAGTTGCTGAAGTAATTGATAACACCACTTCTCGTGGACGTACCCTACGTTTCTTGTACGACGGTTCCTATGAAGAGTTCCGTTATAAATTAAAAGAATTGGGTGAAACACCTATCCCAAAATACATCAACCGTGAAGTAACGGAAGAAGATGCAGAGCGTTACCAAACTATCTATGCTAAAGAAGAAGGTGCGGTAGCAGCGCCAACTGCAGGTTTACACTTTTCAAAACACTTGTTAAAGCGTCTAGAAATCAAAGGTATCAACTTTGCAGAAGTTACATTGCACGTTGGTTTAGGAACGTTCAATCCGGTTGAAGTTGAAGATTTGTCCAAACATAAAATGGATTCAGAAGAGTTACGCATCACACAAGAAGCTTGTGACGTGGTGAATAAAGCCATCGAAAACAAGAAACGCGTTTGTTGTATCGGTACTACTTCAATGCGTGCGATTGAAAGTTCGGTTTCTTCCAACAGAACCTTAAATCCGTATGACGGTTGGACCAACAAGTTCATCTTCCCTCCGTATGATTTTAGTATCGCCAATTGTATGGTAACCAATTTCCACACACCAAAATCAACCTTATTAATGATGATTTCTGCGTTTTGTGGGCATGACTTAATGAAAAAAGCTTATGAAGAAGCAGTAAAAGAAAAATACCGTTTCTACTCTTACGGAGATGCGATGTTGATCTTATAATGAAAAAATAAAAAGGCTGTCAGTAATGATGGCCTTTTTTAATGTGACAATTAGACAATGTGGCAACCTGCCTGCCGGCAGGCAGGTGTGTCGATGCAACTATTATACAACCAGCATTTCATTCTTAACTCATAATCCATAACTCATAACTCCTATTTTAATTCTCCTCCAAGATTACTACATTTACCGTCCAAACAAACTAACCCATGACATTTCAAAATACACGCGAGTTTGCACAACAACTCGATGCGCAAGATGGTTTGCGCACGTACCGTGACCAATTTATTTTCCCACAGCACAACGGTAAAAATGTAGTGTACTTTACTGGGAATTCGCTCGGACTCCAACCGAAGTCGGCTTCTAAATTTGTTCAAGACGTGATGAACGATTGGGCAAATCTTGCCGTAGAAGGTCACTTTTTTGCCGAAAAACCTTGGTGGGATTACCACGAACGTTTTGCTAATCCCTTGAGTAAAATTGTAGGTGCCTTGCCTTCAGAAGTGACGGTAATGAATACCTTGACCGTAAACTTGCACTTGTTGATGGTTTCGTTTTACCGCCCTGAAGGAAAACGCTATAAAATCATTTGCGAAGAAAAAGCCTTCCCTTCCGATCAATATATGTTTCAATCACAAGTTCGTGTACACGGCTTTGATCCCAAAGATGCGATTGTTGAGGTAAAACGTCGCGAGGGTGAACACAACATACGCCATGAAGATATTATCGCTAAAATCAAGGAAGTCGGCGATGAGTTGGCGCTGGTATTGTGGGGTGGTGTAAATTATTACACGGGTCAGGTGTTTGATCTAAAAGCCATCACCCAAGCCGGTCATGCGGTTGGCGCTTATGTAGGGTTTGATCTCGCGCACGCTGCCGGGAATATCAAATTGAATTTACACGACTGGGATGTCGATTTTGCCGCTTGGTGCAGTTATAAATACATGAACTCCGGACCAGGAAATGCTTCCGGATGTTTTGTACACGAAAAACACCACCACACCAATCTACCGCGTTTTGCAGGTTGGTGGGGACACAACAAAGAACGTCGTTTTAAAATGGAGCCCGACTTTGATCCTGTTCATGGAGCCAACGGTTGGCAAGTGAGTAATTTACCCATTTTGTCGTTGGCGCCGTATTTGGCATCAGTTGAACTCTTTGATGAAGTCGGTATGGATCGGTTGATTGAAAAACGAAATCAATTGACAGCTTACCTCGAATTCGTTCTTCATGATATCGATAGTCAGTTGGATGGCGCCGATTTTGAAGTCATCACGCCTCAAAATCAAGATGAACGCGCCTGTCAATTGTCAGTGTATTTACACGGTCAAGGGCGTAATCTTTTTGATTATCTCATGCAAAATGGGGTGATTACCGATTGGCGCGAACCCAATGTGATTCGTCTAGCGCCCGCTCCGTTTTACTGTTCCTATGAAGATATGTATGAATTTGGTCAAATTCTTAAACAAGGAATTACCGAATTAAAAAAATAAAACAAGCCCAAAGCCCTGATTTTTCAGGGCTTTTTTTGTGCAACTAAAAATCCTATAACAAATCCTGAAAATCTTGTAAAGCAATCGGTTACTTGTTGCCGTTACTTTGTCTTGTAACTCAAAACTAACAGAAAATGAAAAAGATAATTGTAGCAATGTTGACTATCGGGATGGTGGTAGCTTGTAAGAATCCAGAACAAGTAAATCAAGAAGTGGAAGCAGCCAAAATTGCTGCAATCGATTCCATGAAACAAGCACAAGAGAAACAGCGTATTATTGATTCTATGCAACAAATCAATGCGTTGACTAAAACAACAGAGAAAGAAGTGGTCGTTCAACAAGGTGCTGTTGCTGCTCCGACTTCTCAACCCCGTAAAAAATGGAGTGGAGCGGCCAAAGGAGCCGTAATTGGAGCTGGAGTAGGTGCTGTAACGGGTGCTATCGTGAGCAAGAAAAAAGGGGAAGGCGCCATTATTGGTGGTTTAGCTGGAGCTGGAGTAGGTGCAGGAACGGGCGCTATCATCGATGATTCGAAAAAGAAATAAAGATAATTTTCTTCTATCCGAAAAAGAGGTGGACATCAGGGATGGTGTCGGCCTCTTTTTTTTTGAATAAATGAAACAAAATTGCAGAGGGGTTGACTAAATTTGTTGTAATTCCTTTCGTTATGAAAATCTTTAAGAAAATTCTATTCAGTATACTTGCCCTGGTTATCCTTATCGCTCTGGGCGTTTTTATTTATTACAAATCCAAAGCCCCGCAATATGAAGGCGAACGGGAACTTACGGGTTTAACCTCCGAAACCAAAGTCTATTTTGACGATTACGGAGTACCCCATATTTATGCCCAAAACCAAAAAGATGCGCTGCATGCATTAGGCTTTGTTCATGCCCAAGATCGGTTGTGGCAAATGGAATTAATGCGACGAATTGCTCCAGGACGTTTATCGGAATTGTTTGGGTCGAAAGCTTTAGAAAACGATCAGTTTTTTGTCGGAATCGGAATTGATGAAAATTCGGCACAAGCGGTAGCTAACTTAGACAAAAATTCGGAAGCCTACCAATTGGCGCAAGCCTATATCGATGGGGTAAATCAATATCTTGAAGAAGGAAAAACACCGATTGAGTTTGATTTGGTGGGTGTAAAAAAGGAACCCTTTACCATCAAAGACATGTACAATATCTTCGGATTCATGTCCTTTAGTTTTGCCATGGCACAAAAAACCGATCCGTTGCTTACGGAAATCCGTGACGAATGGGGCATGGACTATTTAGCTGATTTTGGTTTAGATGGCTCCTTAGCCAAAACCCGATTAAAATCCTATGATGGAAAAGCCAAGGACTATGCGGCCATTGCTAAGTCGGTTACTGCACTTTTGGAACAATCGCCCATTCCGCCCTTTATTGGAAGTAACAGTTGGGTGATTGGTGCCGAAAAAACCAAAAACAACAAAGTCATTTTTGCAAACGACCCGCACATCATGTTTTCCCAACCTGGCACATGGTATGAAGCCCATATTTCCTGTCCTGGTTATGAAATGTATGGCTATTATTTGGCTGGAACCCCCTTTCCGTTACTCGGCCATAATCGCGATTATGCGTATGGATTGACCATGTTTGAAAACGATGATTTGGATTTTTTCCAAGAAGAAAATCATCCGCAAAATGCCAAGCAATACAAAACAGCAACGGGGTATGCCAACTATTCCGTTCGAACCAAAACCATCAAAGTTAAAGATACCACCGATGTACAACTCACTATTAAGTCTACCCAACATGGGCCCGTGATGAATGGTTTGTTAAAAGGATTGAATGCCAAAAATCCGGTGGCGATGTCGTGGATTTATACCCAACATCCCAATCATATTTTGGAAGCGGTATACGGGTTGAGTCATGCCAAAAATTTGGACGATTTTCATCAGAAGGTCGGACTCGTGCATGCTCCCGGATTGAACGTGATGTATGGCGATGCAAAAAATAATATTGGTTGGATAACCTCGGGAAAATTATACAAAATGCCCGAAGGCGTGAATCCTAATTTTATTTTAAATGGAGCCAATGGCAAAGACGATCAGCGCACGTTTTTACCTTTTGATGAAAATCCGCATGCTATCAATCCCGATTGGCATTATGTATATTCATCCAATAACCAACCCGAACCCATCAACGGGTATTTGTACCCAGGTTATTATTTGCCCCAAGATCGTGCAAAACGCATACAGTCGTTGCTTGAAACCAAAAGCAATTGGGAACGCGCCGATGTCGAACGCATGATTAACGATCATACGTCTTTAATTTATCCCGGTTTGGTGAAAAATTGGATGCAATGTGTGACCAAAGATGGATTGACATCCACTGAAAAAAGTGCCTTAGAAACCCTGCAGCAATGGGAAGGAACGCATGCGGTTTATGATATCGCTCCCACGATTTATAACAAATGGTTGTATTTTTATTTAAAAAACACTTTCCAAGACGAATTGGGGGAAGAGCGCTTTTCTTTATTCTTGGGAACGCATATACTCAAACAAATGGTGGCTGGCCAAAGTGTCAATCCCAATTCACCGTGGTGGGATGATGTGAAAACCAAAGGAATCAAAGAAACCCGAGATCAAATTGTGAATCGTTCTTTTCACGAAGCCATCAAGGCTCTAGAAAAACAATTAGGACCTGAATATACCAATTGGCGCTGGGGGAAAGTACATACTTTGGAACACCAACACCCGTTGGGTAAAGTGGCTGCTTTACGTCCATTATTCAATGTCGGTACTTTTGAAGTACCCGGCGGAAATGAAGTCATCAATAACTTATTGTTTTATTTGGCCGAGGATGGCCAATATAAAGTAGGAGGAGGCCCGTCAACCCGTCGTATCATCGATTTCTCCGATGTAGAAAATAGTGTGAGTATATTGCCTACGGGTCAATCGGGTGTGCTCTCGAGTCCGCATTACAACGATCAAGCCGAAATGTATGTCAAAGGCCGTTTCCGAAAAATGAAACTCAATCGCAAAGAGATTGAAGAAACGTCAACGTTATTGGTATTAAAACCCAAAGCCAATTAATCCAACATTTATAATTCATAATTCATAATTTTAAAACAGGTCGGGGTTTTCGATAATTTCGGAAGCCCTCTTTTTTATTGCATACAATTCTTCGGGTTGGATTTTTCCCAATAAATTCAGCATCATGGCCATGCGTTGGTTTTTGGCAAAATAGGCTTTTTTATCATCCAAAAAATTCCAATACAAACTGTTGAACGGACAGGATTGTTCTCCTGTTCGGGATTTAACATCATAGTGGCAACCCGTGCAGTAGTTGCTCATTTTTTGAATATAACTACCCGAGGAGACATAAGGCTTAGTAGCCAATATTCCGCCATCGGCATACTGACTCATTCCGCGGGTATTCGGGAGTTCGACCCATTCCAATGCATCCATATAGACCCCCAAATACCAGGCGTCTACAGCATCGGGATGTCGCTGGGTGAGGAGTGAAAAATTGCCAATGACCATTAAGCGTTGGATGTGATGCGCGTAAGCATTTTGTAAACTCAAACCCAAGGCATGGTGCATGCAATTCATTTTGGTTTTTCCGGTCCAATACATTTCGGGTAACGGATAAGTATTGTCCAAAGCATTCTGTTGCGCATAATCAGGCATGTGACGCCAGTAAATTCCGCGCACGTATTCGCGCCAACCCAGTATTTGTCGCACAAATCCTTCAACTTGGGATAGTGTGATAGTGTCTTGATTTTTGTAAAAATGCAGGACTACGCGGTCCACGACTTCCTTCGGACTCACGATTTTCGTATTCATCACAAACGATAAGCGGGAATGAAAAAGGAAGGCCTGCTCGGTATGCATCGCATCTTCATAATCGCCAAAATGCGGTAACAAATGGTCGCAGAAATAGTCCAGTTGTTCCAAAGCTTCCTTTCGATTGATTGGCCAAGCAAAAAAATGGGGTTCGATACTACCGAAGGTTTTCACGCCGGCATGTTCTATTTCTTGGATAATTGAGGTTACATTTTTTGGAAAAACCGCCATGGGAGGCACGGGAACTTGGTTTTTGTATTTCAAGCGGTTATCATGGTCAAAATTCCATTGGTTGCCCAAGGGTTCGTTTCCCAACATCAACACCTGATGTTTTTTCCGCATCATACGGTAAAAATTTTCCATCAAGAATTGCTTTTTGCCTTCAAAAAACTGACCCAATTCTTCCCGTGTGG
>CAYNDK010000042.1:3765-18328 GCA_964395965.1 uncultured Flavobacterium sp. | reverse complement strand
CTTATACTAATGTTGTCGGACTCCCAACTGAAAAAGTTTATCATTATTTAACAACTCATTTTTTAAAATAGTCGTACTTTTATAGTGCACAACAAATAATACCGATTCAGTAATGGAAACGGAGCAGGAAATTAATGCCAAAATATTAAAAGTAACCATGGTTATTCGTGACAACTACCCCGAATTACATCAGTACTTAAACGAAATGCCGGTAACCATCCCCATCGATAGCAATCCGGAAATCAATGCAAAACACCTCAAAAAATACTACGAATCATTAGTTGCCATATTTAGAAATTATGTGGCTGAACACCAACTGAATTATATCAACCAACGCAATCAAGAAGGACATTTGTAAATGGAAGTGAATCAATTTACAACAGAAATTATTGCAACTGCCAGTGTACTTTTCCTTGTCATTGTATTACGTATGCTGGTCGCAAAAGTCGTACGGCGCTTTGCCAAAACCAATCACAACATTGAACACCGCGCAAACTTAGTAATCAAATACATCGACTTACTCATCAATATCGTTGCTATTATTGCACTAATTGTGATTTGGGGCGTACAAAAAGAAGACATCTTAGTGACCGTTTCATCAATCACTACTGTAATTGGTGTAGCAATGTTTGCCCAATGGTCAATTCTTAGTAATATCACCTCAGGTATCATTCTCTTTTTCTTTTTTCCTTTTAAAATTGGAGATGTTATCCGAATCAATGATAAAGATTTTCCGGTTCAAGGTGAAATTGAAGATATTAACGCCTTTCATATCAATCTGCGTTCAAGCGACGGAGAATTAAGCACCTATCCTAATAACCTCCTCTTACAGAAAGGAATAACTATTGTTAATCCTCATAGCGATCAACGTGAATTCATGGATTAACACTTCTGAAATGGAAATACTGTAACGATTCCTGAAATTGTTATAACACCCACTACTGCTTTCTGTCGCAACTTTGTACCATAAGCTAAAAACAAAAGTTTATGAAAAATATGCGACTATTAATTGCAGCCTTGTTACTGGGAAGTAGCGCTGCAGTAGCTCAAGTAAGTGTAAATATCAATTTCGGTACCCCACCTGTATGGGCACCTGCCGATCGTGTGGAAGTACAATACTACTACCTCCCTGAAATTGATGTATATTATGACGTACCTGGCGGATTGTTTATCTACTACGCCAACGGACGTTGGATTCGCAATGCACACTTACCGTCACGTTGCAACCATTACGATTTGCGCCGAGGTCGGGTAGTTTATCTCACCGATTACCGAGGTAACGCACCGTATTATTATCACAAGAGACATCGTACTCGCTATGTCAATGTTCCTGAAAGAACCGTAGTGGTATACCGCGATCACGATCGTGATCATGATCATGATCGTGGAAAACACCGCGGGCACGGTAAAAAAAGAGGACGTGGACGCGATTAAAAATAACACTAATTCATAATCGTTAGGGTTAATTTAGTTAGTTTAGGGGGAAAAGGAGCACAATTCAGTGCTCCTTTTTTTTGTTAAAGAAAATGAAATAAAAAAAGCGCAGCCCTAAGAAATATGTATTTTTGGAGGAAATCAAATTCTCAACTAATGCGTCAATCGTTTTTGTTCTTGGCGGCCTTTGTTGGCATGTTCCCTGCTTGGGCACAACGCCCCGAAAAACCCAATGCAGCCGAAATCTACCACCAAATTGAAAAACTTAATTTCTTGGGCAATGTACTCTATATAGCTGCTCATCCCGATGATGAAAATACGCGACTCATCGCCTACCTCTCCAACGAAGTGCATGCGCGAACTGGCTACTTATCACTTACTCGCGGAGATGGAGGACAAAATTTAATCGGACCCGAATTGCGGGAATTGCTCGGTGTTATTCGAACCCAAGAACTCATCGAAGCCCGAAAAATTGATGGGGGCGAACAGTTTTTCTCTCGAGCCAACGACTTTGGATTTTCTAAAAATCCTACCGAAACATTACAAATATGGGACAAAAATCAAGTCCTCAGCGATGTCGTTTGGGCAATACGAACCTTTCGTCCCGATATCATCATCAACCGTTTTGACCACCGTTCACCAGGCACAACACACGGCCATCATACTGCTTCGGCCATGCTCTCTATGGAAGCTTTTGATTTGGCCAACCAAACCAATCAATTTGCAGATCAACTCACATATACCCAACCATGGCAACCGAAACGCATCTATTTTAATACCTCATGGTGGTTTTATGGTAGCAAAGAGAAGTTTGAAAAAGCAGATAAAAGTACGCAAGCCCAACTCCAAATTGGCGTTTACTATCCCTTTGCGGGGAAATCCAATCAGGAAATCGCAGCTTTGAGTCGTAGCTGCCACCAATCCCAAGGCTTTGGTAATACCGGAACCCGTGGTGATGAAGATGAATACCTTGAATTCTTAAAAGGAACCGCTCCTGCTTCAAAAAATAATTTGTTTGACGGAATTGATACCAGTTGGAACCGTTTGTCCGATGGCAAAGTCGTAGGTGATCTCTTAGCCAAAGTGCAGAAAGAATTCAATTACTCCAATCCTGGTGCTAGTGTTCCAGACCTTTTAAAAGCCTACACGCTAATCCAACAATTACAAGACCCTTTTTGGCGTAACCAAAAATCAGAAGAAATCAAAAAGATTATTGCTGCTTGCTCTGGCTTATACCTAGAAGCAGTAGCCGATGTGCAAGAAACTACTCCCGGCAGCACCATTAAAGTAAAATTAGAAGCAATTAACCGTAGTGCCAATGCTTGGACCTTAAACCGAGTGGAAACCTATCCTAATGCTGCGGTGAACTGGAATAATCAAGTTTTAACCAATAACAAAGACTTAACCACTAGTTTTGATCTTTCCTTGCCAACTGATTATGAATATACAGCGCCTTACTATCTTAAAGAAGAAGGAACCGTTGGAATGTATACGGTCAATGATCGTCAACTCATTGGTAAACCCGATATACAACGCCCTACTCAAGTCACGTTCTACCTCTCTATTCATGGGGTTGAACTCCCCTATACACGTAAAGTGGTCTACAAATACAATGATGATGTTAAAGGAGAAGTTTATCAACCCTTAGATATCGTCCCAGCGGTAACTTCAACGATCAAAGAAAAGGTATATATCTTTCCTAAAAACCGCAGTCGTGAAGTACGCGTCCTTGTGAAAGCGGGTAAAGAAAACCTCTCGGGAACCGTTCAATTACAAGTACCCAGCGACTGGAAAGTTACTCCCGAACAGCAACAAGTCACACTCCAACGCAAAGGCGAAACCGCCGAATATACATTCACCCTTACCCCTCCTAAAGAAGCTGCCGAAGCCGTCATTCAAAGTGTCGTAACCGTTGATGGAATACCGTTTGCAAAAGACAAAATAGATATCAACTACCCGCACATCTACAAACAAATGGTATTGAAGTCGGCTGCAGCCAAAGCCATCAAACTCAATATCAAAACCAACGAAGAAAAAATCGCTTACATTATGGGAGCTGGTGACGAAGTTCCCAATAGCTTGATGCAGATGGGGTATGAAGTGACTATAGTAAAACCCGAATCGCTTACGCCAGAACTCTTGCAACCGTTTGATGTGGTCATGACGGGGATTCGCGCATACAACGTAGTCAATCAATTGGCTTTCAAACAACAACTGCTTTTGGATTTTGTAAAAAGTGGGAAAACCATGATTGTACAATACAATACGCTCGATGAGTTGGTCACCAAAGATATTGCTCCGTATCCGCTCAAAATATCACGTGACCGCGTAACGGAAGAAAATGCCGAAGTGCGCTTGCTCCAACCCAATCACCGTATTTTGAATAGCCCTAATAAAATTACAAGTGCCGACTTTGCCGGTTGGAAACAAGAACAAGGATTATACTACCCAAGTGAGTGGGATCCACAGTTTACAGCCTTGATTTCGGCTAATGACCAAGGTGAAAAACCAAAAGACGGTGCAATTCTCGTCGCTCCCTACGGAAAAGGAACGTATATTTATACCGGATTGAGCTTCTTCCGTGAACTACCTGAAGGGGTTCCAGGCGCTTTCCGACTCATGGCGAATTTAATTTCAGCTAAAAACTAAAATTCTATGAAAACCAACAAGGAAAACCGATGGAGCAATAACTATACTTGGCTGTTAGTGATCAACGCCTTGTATATCTTGATTTTTTATTTACTCATGGAAAACTACTCCTAGTATGCAACAACTGGACTGGATTATTTTATCGGTAACCTTGCTCTCCATTGTCATCTATGGGGTGTACAAAACCAAAGGGAGCCGCAACGTAGAAGAATATATTTTAGGAAACAAACAAACCAATTGGTTTACCGTGGGGATTTCAGTCATGGCCACCCAAGCAAGTGCCATTACGTTTCTATCTACACCGGGGCAAGCCTACCATGATGGTATGGGATTTGTACAGTTCTATTTCGGACTCCCAATTGCCATGGTGGTGATTTCACTCACTTTTATTCCTATCTACCACAAATTAAAAGTCTATACGGCGTATGAATACCTCGAACAACGGTTCGACCTTAAAACACGCTCACTGGCCTCTATCCTATTCTTGATTCAGCGCGGTCTCGGTACAGGACTCACCATCTATGCACCCTCTATTGTATTGTCAACACTGCTGGGTTGGAACCTAACCATGCTCAATGTCATCATAGGTATTTTAGTGATTGTGTATACCTTTTCTGGAGGAACCAAAGCCGTAAACGTTACCCAAAAACAACAGATGTTTGTCATCATGAGCGGGATGCTGATTACCTTTTTCCTTATATTATCGCTCTTACCCAACGACATGACGCTTTCCAATGCCATGCATATTGCGGGTGCCAATGAAAAGATGAATGTTGTTGACTTTTCTTTTGATCCAGAAACCCGCTACACCCTTTGGAGTGGTATTGCCGGTGGGTTCTTTTTAAGCTTGGCTTACTTTGGTACCGACCAATCACAAGTAGGCCGCTACCTTTCCGGAAAATCAGACCGTGAAAGTCAAATGGGCCTTATCATGAACGGATTTCTAAAAGTGCCTATGCAATTTTTTATTCTGCTTATTGGTGTTTTGGTATTTGTCTTTTTTCAATTCAATGAAGTGCCTTTGAACTTTAATCCAGTGAATAAATCTATTATTGAAAAATCGGTTTACGCTGAAGATTACCATAAATTGGAGGATCAACTGAAAGCACTTACTGAAGAGAAAAAGGAATACAATCTTTTGTATATCGATCACCTCAATCAGAATTATGACAATCCAATCCTACGTAATCGCTTAACAGCCTTGTCAGGAAAAGAAAGAGATCTACGGGATCAAGCCAAAGAACTAATAGCGAAAGCCGATCCCAAAGCGGAGACCAATGATAAAGATTATGTGTTTTTGTATTTCATTCTCAATTACCTTCCCAAAGGGTTGATTGGATTGTTACTCGCCGTAATCCTCAGTGCTGCCATGTCTTCTTCGGCCTCCGGACTCAATGCACTGGCTTCTACAACGGCTATCGACATTTATAAACGCAATTTGAAAGAAGAAAAGTCGGACAAGCATTATGTCATGGCTACGCGCTATTTTACGCTTTTATGGGGTGTCATTGCCATTTTATTCGCTTGCGTGGGTACCTTGTTTGAAAACCTCATTCAGCTCGTGAATATTGTCGGGTCGATTTTCTACGGTACAGTGCTTGGGATATTCCTTGTCGGATTTTACATCAAACACATCAAAGCAACTGCCATTTTCTATGGTGCCGTAATTTCCCAACTTTTAATCTTCTACATCTATTATCTGGATGTGGTGAGTTTCTTGTGGCTGAATTTTATTGGTGCAATGTTAACCATCGTGATTGCATGGTTGATCCAACGCACGCAACCCAAAGAATCTCCTGAGGAGCTCCAACTTGTCCATGAAAACGAAATTTAAATAGAGCCACCTTCGGGTGGTTTTTTTTACGGTAAGATGTAATGGAAAATGGCAAAAAAGTGAAAAGCACTACCGCCCAACACAAAAACATGCCAAATGGGATGGTAAAAACGATTGCGGTCTTTGGCATAAAAATAAATTCCACCCGTATAACAAGCACCGCCCAACGCTATTAACAACAGCGCCGATGAAGAAAGGGCTTGAATGATAGGTTGTATACCAATGATACACAACCAACCCATGACGGCATATAACGTCAAGGATAATTTCTCGTTGTAGCGGTATTTGGAAAACTTGAATACAAATCCGACGACCACCAATACCCAAATCAGACTAAAGAGCGTCCATCCCCATACGCCTTTTAAACCCACCAACATTACAGGTGTATAGGTTCCGGCAATAAGAATATAAATACTCAAATGGTCGACACGTTGCCAAAAACGTTTGTGTCGCAATTGCACCACCGCATGATAAATTGTTGAAGCGGAGTATAAAAGCACCAAACTGAGTCCGAACACCAAACTAGCCCCCAATTCCAACAATGTGCCTTTCCATGCGGTATATCCTACCAAAAGGACCAACGCCACCACCGACAATACTGCTCCCAATCCATGGGTGAGTACATTCCAAAATTCTTCTTGTTTACGGTTTTTTCGTTGCATGGTACAAAGGTAGTCAAAAAAAAAGCCCCTGAATCTCAGGGGCTTTTTGATATGTCTTATTTACTCCACTCTTTAATGGAATCATTATTCATTTTTACATAATCATCGTTTTTCGCTTTTTGAGCGCCTGCCAATGATAATTTTGCTGTTTCAATCGCTCCTTTTTTATCGCCTAATTTCGCTTGAATCAATGATTTTAAACGCAATTGCCAAAAAGGTGCTTCCTCTCCTGCTTTTACAGAACTTACTGCTTTGTTTACATATTCCAATGCTTTTGCCATTTCAATGTTGGCTTGGTAATAGTACTGAGCCGCAGCATAATAATCGTTAGCTGTTGGTCCAGCAAGTGTTTTTGCAATACTTGCCATCGCTGCTTTTTGCGTAGGAACTTCAAATTTTAACGCTACAAACGTTTTCTCCCATGAAATTTCCAATTCAGCAGCATCGTTTGATACATTCCCAATTCCCATGGTAAATGTTTCTACACGACGGTCTGTAAGTACTGGTTTTGCATTAGCACGCAACGCTACATCCGATTCTTTGAATTCTTCTGGAGTACCCCAGTTATCCGTTGTTTTATAAAAAATTACTTCCCAATTGTCCGCTTTAGGTAAAGTGTACAAAGCATATTTCCCTTTTGCTAAGGTTTTTCCGTCAATCACCACATCTTCACTAAAACTTACAATAGTGTTGGCATTGGCTCCTGTACGCCATAGTTTTCCAAATGGGACTAAATCACCAAAAATGGTACGACCCTTGGCACTAGGACGTGAATACTCAATAGTCACATCCGTTAACCCAACAACTTGGTTTACGGTGGCTTTCGGACTTGATTGTGGGGTTTTTACTTGTGCTTCAATCGCATACGATGCAATAAAAAAGGCTATTGCATAGATTAGTTTTCTCATGGTTATTTGTTTTTTTTCTGCCAAAATTAGTAAAACCATTGGGTCTAACTGTTAATTTAAACTTAAATAGCGATAATTTTTGTTTAACTTATTTTTCTATTTGTTAAACAAGGTGTATCTTTACCAAAAAAAAAGATGAAGATTTACACACTGCACTCTAAACAGTTTCTTCCCATAACTCTTGATGAAGCCTGGGATTTCTTTTCCGATCCGATGAACCTAAATACCATCACACCTGATGATATGGGGTTTAAAACCCTTTCTGGTGCGGATCGGAAAATGTACCCAGGACAAATCATTCAGTATATTGTTACTCCCTTATTAAACATTCCCATGAAATGGGTAACTGAAATCACACACGTTGACCACAAAAAGTTTTTTGTAGACGAACAACGTTTTGGACCGTATGCGCTTTGGCACCACAAACATTTCTTTAAAGAAGTGCCCGGCGGTGTAGAAATGGAAGACATCGTTGACTACAAACTTCCCATGGGAATCTTAGGGCAACTTGTGCACCCAATACTTGTCAAACCGCGTTTGCACCAAATTTTTGACTACCGAAGAAAGAAGTTAATCGAACTCTTTGGCGAATTTAAACCCGAATAACATGAAAAATATCCTATTGATTGGTGGTTCCAAAGGAATCGGTCGTTCCCTCGCTCAACAATTACAGTTTGAATCCAACCTTTATGTAGCTTCACGCTCGGTAGAAGATTTGGCCGACTTAAAACTAACTCACATTCCGTTTGATGCGACACAAGATACCTTGGATACTGCTGCCCTTCCAGCTGAAATCCACGGTTTAGTATACCTGCCGGGAAGTATCAATTTACGTCCGTTTAAGGGTTTAAAACCAGAAGCGTTTGAAAGTGATTTGCAATTGAACTTCATCGGACTCGTGAAAGTTTTACAAACCGTATTGCCCCAACTCACCGCTGCTCCACAATCCAGTGTGGTGGCCTACAGTTCGGTTGCCGCTTCCATGGGTATGCCTTTTCACACTTCTGTAGCTGCAGCCAAAGGGGCTATTGAAGGTTTTGCTAAAGCCTTTGCCGCTGAATATGCTCCCAAAGTGCGCATGAATGTTATCGCACCTTCGCTCACAGATACCCCATTAGCTGATAAATTCTTAAATTCGGAAGAGAAAAAAGAAAAAGCAGCTTTACGTAACCCCATGAAGAAAGTGGGTACACCACAAGATATCGCACAAATGACAGCCTTTTTATTAAGCGAACAAAGCAACTGGATTACCGGTCAAGTGTTTGCTGTAGACGGAGGAATGTCCACATTAATCGTAAATAGTTAAGATGAATATATTTTGGTTCCGAAGAGACCTGAGGGTCGACGACAATGTCGGTTTGTACCACGCATTAAGCAGTGGCCAACCTGTATTGCCTATTTTTATTTTTGATACGTCGATTCTTTCCCAATTACCTCCTGACGATGCACGCGTGACTTTTATCCATCAGCAATTGGAGACGATACAGCAGGCTCTTCAAGCCGTAGGGAAATCTTTAGCGGTTTTTCACGGAACACCCGAAGAGGTATATACCCAACTCCTCGCGGAACATAAAATCGACACTATTTACACCAACCACGATTATGAGCCCTATGCTCGGAAACGAGATAAAGCTTTAAATCAATTGTTTAAATCCAAAGGGGTAGATTTCAAAACCTCAAAGGATCAGGTGATTTTTGAAAAGAGTGAAGTCGTCAAGGATGACGGCACACCTTATGTGGTCTATACCCCCTACAGCCGTCGTTGGAAAGAGCGTTTTCGAACCCTTACTTTACAACACTATCCGTCGGAAACTTTATTGGATCAAATAACCGATCATTCGTATCCCTTTTTGTCTTTAGAAAACATCGGATTCAAACCTTCCAAAATTAAAGTTCGTCCCTATGACATCTCCGAGACTTTAATACGCAACTACGAAGCCACACGTAATTTTCCCGCACTCAATAAAACGTCTTTCCTCGGAATCTATTTGCGTTTTGGAGCCGTTTCTATCCGAAAGATGATGGCCAAAGCAATTGCCGAGAAAAACGAAACCTTTTGGAACGAATTGATTTGGCGGGAATTTTTCATGCAAATCCTTTGGCATTTTCCGCATACGGTGCATCAAAGTTTCAAACCCAAATACGACGAAATCCAATGGAACAATGATGTGGATTTGTTCCAAAAATGGTGTAATGGAACCACTGGTTATCCCATTGTAGATGCCGGGATGCGCGAACTTAACGCTACCGGTCACATGCACAACCGTGTGCGCATGATTGTAGCGAGTTTCCTTTGCAAACACTTGCTCATTGATTGGCGTTGGGGCGAAACCTATTTTGCCTTAAAACTCCTCGATTATGAACAAGCGAGTAATGTCGGTAATTGGCAATGGGCGGCAGGCAGTGGTGTCGATGCAGCTCCCTATTTCCGCATTTTCAATCCGAGTGAACAAATCAAGAAGTTTGATAAAGACTGGTATTATATCAAAAAATGGGTGCCTGAAGTAGAAACCTCAGCCTATCCCAATCCTATAGTTGACCATAAAGAAGCCCGCGAGCGTTGCTTATCAGTGTACAAAGCCGCCGTGGGATAAAACCCTTATCGCCCCATGAAAGTAGTATGGCTCAAACGTGATTTACGCCTGCATGACCACGAAGCTTTGTTTCGCGCTATCGCAACCAAAGAAAAAGTGCTCTTGCTGTATATCCTTGAGCCTTCGCTCCAACAAGATATCCACTACAGTGCGCGGCATTTTAATTTTATCAAAGAATCGTTGGCCGAACTCCAACACGATCTTTTGCCTTTCCATACGCAAATACTCATCATTGAAGAAGAAGCGACCTTTGTCTTTGAAAAACTAATCGAACTTACCGCAATTACCGGCGTATATTCCCACCAAGAAACCGGTATTCAACGTACCTTCCATAGGGATATTGAGGTGAGCGAACTCCTTCGTACTAACGGAATACCATGGTTTGAATACATCACCAATGGCGTAATACGTGGCCTTCGCAACCGCCAAACCTGGAAAGAAGATTGGTACGACTTTATGGAGAAACCCCGCTTTCCGTTTGAAGCCAATGGCCGAACCTTTGTGAAATATACCGAAATCGAGAAACTCGAAATTCATTTTAAAATTCCGTACCTTGAAACGCCGAAAGACACACCTTTCCAAAAAGGAGGCCGTTCCGTGGGCTTACGTTACCTGAAATCCTTTCTCACCGAACGCGTTGAGAACTACAGCCGACACATCTCCAAACCCGAATTGGGACGCAAAGGATGCAGTCGGCTTTCACCTTATATTGCTTGGGGCAATCTCTCCATACGGGAAGTCTATCAATGGACGTGGGAAGTGCGCCATAAAGGAAAATTCAAACGCCAAATCGACAACTTCGCTTCGCGTTTACGCTGGCAAGCTCATTTTATCCAAAAGTTTGAAATGGAATGTTCGATGGAATTTTACCCGGTCAACAAAGGCTATTTACACTTAAAGTTACCCGTTAATACAAACTATCATGAGGCTTGGTGTTCAGGAAAAACTGGAGTGCCTATTGTGGATGCTTGTATGCGTTGTTTGAATACCACAGGTTACCTCAACTTCCGCATGCGTGCGCTGGTCGTTTCGTTCTATACCCACCACTTGATGCAACCGTGGCAAAATTGCAGTCCGCACCTCGCCCAACAGTTTTTGGACTTCGAAGCCGGAATTCATTATCCCCAAATTCAAATGCAGGCCGGCGTTACGGGTGTAAATATGATTCGCATCTACAATCCCGTGAAGAACTCCATCGAACACGATGCGCAAGGAGATTTTATCCGTAAATGGGTGCCCGAATTGCGTAAAATTCCCGCACCGTTCATTCACGAACCATGGAAACTAACGCCTATCGAGCAAATGTTGTATGGATTCGAACCCGGTTATGATTATCCGTTCCCGATTGTGCCACTAGAAGAAGCCCAGAAAGCAGCTACCGACTTTTGGTGGAATTTTAGAAAACAACAAGAAGTACGCAGCGATAGTAAGCGCATTCTCGCCAAACATACGTTTCCCGACCGCGAAGCCTCCTAAGGTTGTAGATACGGACGTAAGGCTTTGATCCATATCGCATAGCCTAATGCATTCATGTGCAGTTGGTCCTCTCGAAACAAGTCCGGATTGGGCACCCCGTTTTGCAACATAGCCTCCCATACCGAAATAAAGACCGTAGCTGGTTGTTCGGCCAAATAGGCTTCGATCAAACGATTGGCAGCTTGCATACGCTCCTGCATGGCCCAGCGCGACGGACAGGGTTTGATGCCTACAAAATAAAAAGGTACCTTGGGAAATGCTTGACGAATATGTGTAAAGAGTGTTTGAAAACGAAGTAAAACGGCTTCAGGGGTAAGGTTTGGATCAGCTGCGATATCATTTTCACCACAATAAAAGACGATTTTAGACGGTTGGTAGTTCAAAACCACCTCATCCTCATAAAACAAAATATCATTGATTGTAGCACCTCCAAATCCGCGATTAAGGATGTTTGGATTATTGAAGTCGGATGCCATGGTATTCCATAGTCGGAACGACGAACTCCCAATAAACAAGACCAATCCTTTTTGCGGTGGGTGAATACTGTCTTGTTTTTGAAATTGGGCTATCTCCCCTGCAAATTGCTGTTGACCAAAGCCAACGAGCCCGATAAAGAAGCATCCTAAAAACAGTAATTTTCTCATGCCAATAAAGCCGCTAATCGTTCATAATTCAAGGCTTTGAAATCTTGCACCACTACATCGGCTTGGGTATAATCTTGTCCTTTGGAATGGAAACTGTCGTACCCTACACAAAATACACCCGCAGCTTTGGCGGCAAGAATCCCGTTGGTACTGTCTTCGATTACGATACATTCGGAAGCCTGATCGCCCGATAAATGTACGGCATGTTCAAAGATCGCCGGATGCGGTTTGGATTGCGGAAACTCTTCTCCGGAAACGATATGACTAAAATGTGGGAACAACTCAAAACGTTTGAAAATACGGTGAATGGTAACTCGTGCTGAAGACGAAGCCAACACCAATTGGATGTTGTGGGCTCTCAAATCCAATATTAATTCGTGGACGCCTTCCAATAAAGTGAGGTCTTCTTTCTGATCAAAGGCATCATTAAACAACATCCGTTTAGTATCCACCAATTCTTCTACGGTTTGGGGTAAATTAAATTGGTCTTTTAATTTTTGAAAGATATTCTTGGTCGAATTCCCCGTAAAAGACGCATACATCTCAGGCGTAACGGTGATTCCGAGTTGTTCAAACTGTTGGTGGTAGGCATAATGGTGTACCGGTTCGGTATCTACGATCACCCCATCCATATCAAAAATGACGGTTTTAAGCATTAGCTGTTTTTAAAGAGTTGGATTAAAAAATAAAATAAGGGTACAAATACAGCGCCCATCACGCCTAGGAGTATCCATCGGCCGCCATCAAATGCGGCATTGTGGGCAACTTGCACGGTCTGCCATTCAATGGCAAAGAAAATACCCACGAGAACCAATTTCAAGGTTCGCAACATCCGTGTAGCTATTTGATACAAACGCGGTGCATTGGCTTCGGTAACGGCCACCGGAAAATTAAACCAGTGGGGATGCCGCCCGATATAGGTGAGTCCGATGTACATGGCCGTAGCAATTCCCGACCCTACAAAAATCGTCCATTTGTCACCATAACCATCGACCTGACCATGACCGTTGAAATGGGTAGGAATTACGTCGGGTAATTGGTTGTATTGTACACTAACATATATCCACGAACTGATTAACCCCAAAAGGGCCATTGCCTCTACCCTATTGTCTAAGGCGGTGCGTGGCATGGTGAATTGGGGACGATTCGATTCCATTATTTTTTGATAAGATAGCGCACTACGGTTTCGGCAGCATGAAGTCCGAACAAACAAGGCATCCATGAATTGGTGCCGTAAAACGACTTTTTGAAATTGCTACCGTCGGTATGTTTGACACTGTCATAATCGGGGCGTTCGCTGGAGTACACCACTTTTACGCCTCCCGAAATACCTTCTTTCTTTAAGCGCTTGCGCACGTGTTTGGCGAGGGGACAGTAATCGGTTTTACTGATGTCGGTAACTTTAACTTTGGAGGCCAAGAACTTCCCTCCGGCGCCCATATTACTGATTACTTTCACGCCTTTGCGTTTGGCGGCAATCAACAAATTGAGTTTGGGTGTCACACTATCAATACAGTCCAAAACATAATCAAATTCAGGTGTGACCAATTCAAACGCACGTTCCGGCGACAAGAATTCTTTGAGCATTGTGAGTTCAAGTTCGGGATTGATATCCAGCAAACGCGCACCCATCAATTCCACTTTGGGCAACCCCACGGTAGAATGCAAGGCCGGCAACTGACGGTTGATGTTGGTGATATCCACCACGTCTCCATCGACAATGGTCATCTTCCCTACCCCTGCCCGTGCCAAAAACTCAGCCGCAAAAGAACCTACGCCTCCGAGTCCGACCACCAATACATTGGCCTTTCGTAATTTTTCTAATCCTTCCGTTTTAAATAAAAGTTCTGCACGTTCTTGCCAAACAGCCATGATTTTAGAATTATGAATTATGAGTTATGAATTATAAATGAAGTGCAAAAATAAGGAATTGGGTTTAGAGAAAAGAGAAAAGAAGCAAGAGAAAAGAGGGAGTCTGTTAAAAACAAGTAAGGATATCTAAGGAGTTATGAGTTATGAATTATGAATGATGAATTATGAATGATGGATGATCTCTGCAAACTAAACACTTTGTACTGAAACACTGTCTTGGTTGTAGTCTAAAGTCATTGTAGTCTTATATCGTAAGTGATTTTTAGCAGTAAGCCTTAACTCATATTTCATAACTCATAATTGCTATAGCGGTCTTTCTTCTAGTTACACTATGTCTCACAATGGTTTTAGTCGTAAGTCAGTACAGTCGTAAGTCGTAAGTGATTTGAGTCGTAAGTCGTAAGCCATTCTTCTTCTTTACCATCTTTCTTCTTTCTTCTTTCAGCGAAGCGGTCTTGCTTCTTTCAGCGAAGCGGTCTTGCTTCTTTCA
>CAYNDK010000042.1:0-3665 GCA_964395965.1 uncultured Flavobacterium sp. | reverse complement strand
CTTCTTTCAGCGAAGCGGTCTTGCTTCTTTCAGCGAAGCGGTCTTGCTTCTTTCAGCGAAGCGGTCTTGCTTCTTTCAACGAAGCGGTCTTGCCTCTTTCAGCGAAGCGATCTTTCTTCTAGCAACACAAAGTATCACAATGGTTTTAGCAGTAAGCCATAACTCATAACTCATAATTCATAACTCATAATTGCTAAAGCGGTCTTGCTTCTTCCCCAAACACCTCCACCCTATTTCGCTCTATTCGACGTTCCAATTCGCTGACCTCCAATTTGCGGTATTCGGCGGCTTTGGCATAGACGTCGGAGATGGATTCTTCCATTGTATCGGTTTCTAGAAAGATGCGGTTATCGGGTACGGCAAGGAAAGCCGATTGGAGTTCGGGATTGCGGAGTAAGTACTTCCCAAACGACAGGTAAAAACCGTGCTTCACGAGTTCTTGGGCGAGTTGGGCATTTTTAGAAAAGCCATGTACGATGAGGGGCACAGTGATATCGAGTTTCTTTTTGAGGGCAATCAACTCTTGAAAAGCGCCTACGAGGTGCAGTACTACAGGCTTTTGGTACTGTTCAGCCAAAATCAAATGCGCTTCAAATACTTGCATTTGGAGTTCGAACGGCACCTCAATACGCTTGTCCAACCCACATTCTCCGATGGCAAGGCAAGAGGACTTTATTAAATGCTTTTCTACGATTTCTAAATGCAATGGCCATTGCAAAGCATCGATAAACCAAGGATGTATCCCCATTGAATAAACAACGGCAGCAGGATCAAATTCCCATGGATATTGATTCACGAGTTCGGTAACATTCGGTGTGGCGGTGTAGTGGTGGGTATGGAGGTTGAACATTTTAAAAAGTGATGAATTATGAGTTATGAATTATGCGTTGGTCGATTAAAAATAGGAAAATTAGAGCGAAAAACAAATTATGCGATGGGTTTACTGCTACATTGAGCGTGAAACTACTGATCACTGATTACTGATTACTGATTACTGATCACTGATTACTGATTACTGACTACTGATCACTGAATACTGAACACTAACCCTGCATTTACCTTGTCTTTACTTCGCTTATAACCTTTACTTCATGAGTGGTTATCTATGTTTTCCTTTTTGATGAGTCCGTGGTGAGTCCGTAATGAGTCCGTGGTGAGTCCGTGAAAACGGGTATTTTCTCGGACACACTTCGGAGTCATGACGCCAACATTACGTAAGCACGTAAAAGGAACCCAAAGTTAACCCTGAATATACCAAGGACTAACCCTTAAGTTAGTACGAATGAGAGTACACTTTGCTACGATGTTTGCATGGATTAAACACAAACCTCATCCTTTTCTTTCTTTATGAAATGTAAAGTGAATTTGGCACAATCCTTGATTGCTCTAGCCTATTCTTTATCAACCTTTTATCTCAAACAATCATGGCTAAAATCACTACAAAAAACGAACTTCAAGGCGCCATTGGAAACGTCTATTTCCGGAACTTCAATGGGAAACGAATCATGCAAGCCAAACCGACTCGTGTGAAACAAACAAAAGCAACCAAAATCAGTGCTTCTCATTTTGGGTATGCCGTGGCACAAGAGAAACGCATTCGGCGGGAATTTCATCCCATCTTATCCATGGGTCGCGACACGGTGTCCCGACAACGCTTGACGGGCTTATTGCACAAAGCCTTTCACGTACCGTATGGTGCGATGCCTCATGGCCGATTTGAAACCGCTGATTTGCAAATTTTGGTGGGATGGGAAGGCAATACGCACATTCCCTTTGCGCAAATAGTCCACGGGAGTTTTGAATTTACTCAGGAAGCGGGAAGTCTGCAAGGCACCATTACCCTACCCGCTTTTAAATTGTCCCTGAGTCCGCTGAAAAGTCGGAGTCTGGATTTATTACTGTATGCGGTGGCTTGGCTACCTGACGGTACTGTGACGCACCATCCCTATGGTTTTCACCTCAGCAACAATCTACCGCAAGAATTCACGTTTACAACGCCTTCCTTTCCTGCGGGCACACGCCTTTTACTAATGGCCCAATGGCTGGGTTCAAATGGTTCAACGGCCTTGAACCAGAGGATCATTGTTAACTCCAATGCCGCCAACCCTTGTCAGTTGGTGTATGCAGGAATAGTAGACTAAAAAAGATGGGGATTGGGTGGAGGAAGAATTGATTACACTTTTGGGCGAACACCTATAGCACCAATTTACAATCCGTGCCCACAACGTAAAAAACTAAAACTACATCGTTTTGATGTAGTTTTTTTATATTTGATAAAAACTATATATGCCTATTCATTGTATTAGCACGGATTACAAATCCGCGCTATCGGGTTCACAACACAAGGTGTTTTATCAAATATCCGACGTTAATAATTTAAAAAGAATGAAAAAGTACTTAATAATCTTTATTTTCTCAATCTCTTTTTTACTTAGTAACTGTTCAACGAGACAGAAGTATTTAACGATTAAGGAGATAGAGAGCGAAGGTTATGTTGAAGTAATTAAATTTATGGGAACTATAACAACACAACCCTATTCTGTTGATGAAAAAATATTTTGGAACAACAGGGATGAACATGCAAAATTAATCATTCGTAACAATGATTTTATTGAAGATATAAAAACTTTAAATGATACTACTTCTAAAAATTTCCGAGAATACAATTACGCTTTTATTGTTAGAAAAGGAAAAGAAATAGATACTCTTTACAGTGATTATACTTTAAAAACTTGGATATTAAAGAAAGATAAAAAAGAAACTTATTATTTTGATGAAAAAGGAGAAACCGCAGAAAATTTAAGACATATGTATTCATTTTTCAATGAATGTTGGTAGAAGAATAACTGTTATGATTTTAATAAATAAAAACCCGAAGACACGGATTTAATGCACTGACGATGGCGCGGATTTACTTCGTCTGTTCGGCTAAAGCCTCGAGTGCAATCCGTGTCCACACCATATAAATTAAAGACATGATCGTTTTGATGTAGTTTTTTTATATTTGATAAAAACTATATATGCCCATTCATTGAATTAGCACGGATTGCAAATCCGCGCTATCGGGGAGGAAATTACGCACTATCGCGGTTCTACTTTAGATTAATTATTTTATGGAAAAAACAACATATTATTATCTGATTTTTCAAATTGAAAAATTAATTAATATGAAAGACATACAAGAAATACGACATATAAAAGTACTAAGAAAACCTAAAGCTAATAAAGAAATATCAATAGTCAAATTGTTATTATTGAGTAATGATTTTGTTGGCTTCAAGAAAAATGGAATTAGAGAAGATACATTGAATTACTTTATAATAAAAACAGTAAATGATTTTTTTGTATGTGGATTAGAAAATACATTTGAAAATAATGGCTTAAAAACTGAAAAAGTAATAAAGTTCCAAAAAATTAATAAATTTATTTCAGCTATATTGTCGTCTAAGTATGATAGAATTGTATATCCTTGAACCGATGGCTAAATATATGACAAACAACAACGACATCAAAACGATGTCTTTGTTTTATATTTGATAAATACTATATATGCCTATTCAGTGCAATAGCATGGATTGCAAATCCACGCTATAGGGTGTGATGCAATTAATAATCATTTGCACAAATTACAAACTGCTGATAAAATAGATTGTGTTAAAAAAATT
>CAYNDK010000041.1:0-18358 GCA_964395965.1 uncultured Flavobacterium sp. | reverse complement strand
CCCAAGAAGTTTTCCACACAAGCATCAGTGTATTTCACAAACTGATTTTTAAGCATTTTACGGAATCCTTGATCTTTTAGGTTTTCCATAAAAATATTAACCATTGGAGCTGTTTCTCCAACAATTCCCGAATCCAATAGGAAAACGGCACCTTTACCTTCTGTACTTTGCGAAGGGATGCCCGTAGCTTCAATGTGATCTTTGGAATTGATTAAAATAGGAATACTTAAATAGCTGTTCAAAGGGTCTAATCCAGAGCTTTTGCCATGGAAAAAAGATTCCATTTGTGAAAATATCGTTTTGAGTTGCAGTAATTTTTCACGGGTTAAATTTTCTAAAACCGTAATTTTATCTAATGCATATTTGTCATAAATAGCAGCAACCAAAGCACCACTACTTCCAACACCATAACCTTGAGGAATACTTGAATCAAAATACATTCCGGCTGCAACATCAGCTTTTAAAAGATCTAGTTGAAAACGAACTAATTCAGGTTGCTCTGTTTGCAATTTTTCCAAATAAGCCACAAATTTTTGCAAGCTTTCATTTGATTTTACTGCATCAGCTAAAGTAGAACCATCAATTTTTAAAGCACCATTGTAAAAATTATAAGGAATGGACAAACCTTTAGAATCTTTGATAATTCCATATTCGCCAAAAAGTAAAATCTTGGAATAAAATAGCGGTCCTTTCATATGTTAAAGTTATCCGTTAGCGTTATATTTTTTGAGCTCCGTTTCCAATTTCATCACAAATATACTGTTCCTTTTGACAAAAGCCAACTAATTCGTCTTGAATAAATTGTAAAACGGAAGCTTTGTCGTTTTCGGGATACAAAACATGTACATTAGCACCTGCATCAAGTGTGAAACAAACGGGTATTTTTGTATCGTGACGGAATGACCAAATACGATTGATGATTTCTAACGTGTTGGGTTTCATCAAAATGAAATAAGGCATTGACGTCATCATCATAGCGTGTAATGTTAAGGCTTCACTTTCAGTAAGCGCCATAAATTCAGCTATATCACCCGACTCAAGGATCGTTTTCATTTTTGATAAATGATCGTGAGCTTGTTCAAATCGACGAGCAGCAAAAGGGTGATTGTGCATCAATTCATGACCTAGTGTACTGGAGACTTGTTTTTCTCCTTTATCTACCAAGAGGATAGTGTCTTGGTAATTTTTAAAATTGGCATGTAAGGCGCTTGGGAATTCAATGCCATACAAATCACTGCTGTCTTTAATTTGCGAATGTTCACCCCAAACTACAACTTGTCCTTTTAAACTCCTACAAGCGCTACCTGAGCCTAAGCGCGCCAAAAATGAGGCTTTTTGCCAGAAATAGTTTGTGCTCATCGCGGGATTTAATTGCCTTTCTAAATCCATGATATTCACAGATAATGCGGCCATTCCCGATGCAGAAGAAGCAATGCCTGAACTATGAGGGAACGTATTTAGCGAGTCGATAGCAAAGTGAAAATCCTTTACATACGAGCAGTAGGGTGCGATGCGTTCGAAGTATTTTTCAATTTTTGGTCGAAAACTTTCTTTGGGTTGGCCTTCAAATAAGAAATCAAACGAAAAATGATTTTCACTTTGTTTTGCACTAAATGCAAGTGCAGTTTCAGTTTTACAAGCATTTAGAGTAAAACTAATAGAAGGATTGGCCGGAATTTGATTTTCCTTTTTACCCCAATATTTTACAAGTGCTATATTGCTAGGTGCAGACCAATGACTTTTACCCACTAGTTGATTGTCATAAGTACCTTTAAAAATAAAATCTTCGTGTGAAGGCATAGTAATTTTTTTGAACAAAGATAAAAAGAAAATTAGCGTGACGTTTGGCTTTAGTATCTTTGCTAAAAAAAGATATGCAACGGTATTTACGTATTGGATTAGTAGTGATGACTTGCTTAGTTGTAGGTTATTTGTCAGGAATGGCTACTCAAGAAGGAATTAAAACGTGGTATCCCACTTTGGTAAAACCATTTTTTAATCCACCCAATTGGGTGTTTGCACCGGTTTGGACCCTCTTGTATATTTTTATGGGCATTGCGGGGGGACTAGTATGGAATCAACAAAATGATCACCCAGATGTCGTAAAAAAAGGATTTACTTTTTTTGTAATTCAACTGGCTTTGAATGCATTATGGTCCTATTTGTTTTTTGTGCTATGTAATCCGTTGCTTGCTCTTGTTGAAGTGATCCTTTTATGGTTGATGATTTTTGAAACGTATATTCAATTTAAAAAAATAAATCTATGGGCCAGTCGTTTATTCCTTCCTTATTTAGCTTGGGTCGGATTTGCGTCCCTATTGAATGCCGCGATTTGGTGGTTAAATCGATAAAAAAAGCCGTTCAAATTTTGAACGGCTTTTCTATTTGTAAAAGTATTGAAATTACTTCACGCTTAATTTTTGAGTCAGTTTTAAACCACTAGTTGTTGCAATTTCAACCATATACAATCCTTGAGGTAATTCTTCAATAGAAATTGTACTATTCGATGTATTTACATGACGAACCTCTTTAACAGTTTTACCTAATAGATCATAAATGATTATATCTTGAAGGGTTTCACCGCTGTTATTCGCCGCAAAAGTAACTACATTTTCTGCAGGATTTGGATACATCACAAAGGCCACATAATCTTGACCAATAACTCCAAGAGGAGCCGTGAATTTTGTGGTCCAAGTATTGGTAACAATCGCAGGATTACTATCAAAGAAAATAGAAGCAGTGTTGGGTACAATGGTTCCCACTTGGAATCCTGGATTTAGTTTTACTCGGAAGGTAACATAGCCTTTACTGGCATCCGGACTCACAATCTCAGGTACCAATTGGATGTTTTCAAATTTCCATTCAACATGATTGCCTTCACGCGTCATGATGTAATTGTGACTCGAACTCACCATTCGGATGCTTTCTTGATCAATCAACGGACTCAAATCATCTTCTATACGAACGTCAATCGCATTCGCTGTTCCCATGTTTTGGAAATGAATGGTGTAGAATAGATAGTCCGTTTGATTAAATGAACTGAATGGAATTTTATCTCCATGAGCTTCCATTTTATCGTTGGGATCCCAAGAATTCACAACGATTTGTGATAAAGAAGCGGAATTGTTCTGCGCATTGATATCATTAGCTGACGTTACAGTAGCTGTGGCAGTTAATAAATCATTCAGATTTACGGTTGGAGCTGCAGGAACGGTTAATGTAAGGATTAAAGTAATCGTTTGATTAGGCTGTAAATTAGTAAACGCATAGGTGAAACCATTCGCAGTTGCTACAGTCCCAGTTGGATTTACTGTAACACCAGTGACTTGAGTGGGTCGAACATAGGTCACTGTACCCGTTGCAGCAGCTATACCATTATTTTTAATTAATAAACGCTGTGTGTACGTGAGTCCGGGTCTAGGAGGAGCTCCATAAGGTGTTAAACTCACTTCTACATCACTGTACGGTTGTGTATTGGTAATAGGGAAATAGAAAACTTGTGTGCCTCCATTAGCAGGAATATTTACATCGTTTACTGTAAAACCGTTGCCCGAGAAATAAGGCGCCGCTTCAGGTAGAATTTGATAACTGATGTCGTAAGTGTTGTTCGGGTCAGTATCATAAATTGTATACATGCCGTTTGGTGCAAATACTAACATATCTGTTCCTGAATTGTTTTGTTGGACTACAAAATTCCCATTAGGGAAGTTCGGTTCGCCAGCATCCTGTGTTCCGTTGTTATTGGTATCCACAAAGGCTACAACTAAAATCTTAGGTTGGTCAGGAGCACAAGTCACATTAGCTGTCCAACCACCTTGATTCACTGAGCCGTCACTTCTGAATACAAAAGTTAAACATCCATCAGGACTACTTGAAGTAAATGGACCAGGAATTGCTGTGCCCCAATATCCTCCAGCTATGCCTCCAGGTACATTGGCAGCGCCATTGGTACTAGGAATCATGGGTGCAGAAGCCGAGTTTCCATTGTAAACATACAAGGCATCCCAGTTGGTTTCTGTACTGAATGTAGTAAAGGTAACTGTAACAATTTCTCCTGGTGTAGAAGGACAAATGACATACGTTTGATTTGAGTTGTTTGGATAATTAGCATTGGGTCCACCCGCATCAACAAATGTACCTCCACAAACGGGTGGAGCTATTTGGGTAGATTGGTTGGGAAGGAAGGTGCAAAGACTTACATCGGTAGTTGAGCAAATTGTTCGAACATAAATATCATAACAAGTACCCGCCGATAGTCCAGTTAGTGAAGTTGGATTAACACTAGTAATAATACCTCCTGTTGAAGTAGTTGTTGGAGCTGGAGCCCCACAAGGAAGTACAAAAATTTCCCATTGGGTGTTGGTTGTTGAAGCTGCTGTCCAACTCACATCCATAGTGGTTTGTGTAATGTTTGAAGTGACTACATTGTTTGGACGAAGACAAGTTGGTGCAGGGCCGCAGATAACATCGGCTACCCATCCAATTCCATTTACTGTAGTATCACTTCGGAAGCGGAATGTTAAACATCCATCCGGTGAAGTAGAAGTAAAAGAAGGTAAGTTGCCGCCCGTTAACGTTCCCCACCAAGCACCTGGAATATTGCCTGGAACATTGCCTGCACCATTGGTACTTGGAATCATGGGTGCATTAATGGAATTACCATCAAAAACATAGAGTCCGTCCCAAAGCGCTTCCGTAGAGAAGGTTGTAAAATTAACGGTTACAACATCCCCTGGATTTGTAGGGCAAATCGTGGTTGTGGAGTCGGTTGAATTCGCGTAATTCGCATTAGGTCCAGCAGGATCTGTAAATGTACCGCCACAAACGGGTGGTGCAATTAATGTTGTTAGTGAAGTTGCCGTTGATGCCCAAACACTCGTTTCGGTTGGGCTACAAACTGCACGAACAAATATGTTGTAACAAGTAGCCGCATTTAAACCAGTAAGTGTAAACGGATTTGTTGTAGCAATTGTCGTAGTGAAATTAGGGGTAGGTGCTGTTGTTCCGCAAGGAACTGCAACTACTTCCCATTGCGTTGTATTGGGGGAATTATTCGTCCAAGTTACAACGGCTGAATTACTAGTTACATTCGATGCCGTAACTACTGATGGAGGTAAACAATTGGATTGTGCTCCACAGCTTACATTAGCTACCCAACCTGCTTGTGTTACTGAACTGTCACTTTTGAATACAAACGTTAAACAACCATCCACACTAGTTGAAGTAAATGGGCCGGGTGCTGTTGAGCCCCAATAGCCACCTGCAGGTCCAACATTACTTGTGGGAATAGGATTGGTACTCGCAATCATAGGTGCGTTGGCAGAATTACCATTATAAACATATAATGCATCATAATTGGTCTCTACTGCAAATGAAGTAAACGTAACAGTTACAGCTTGTCCAGGTGTATCTGGACAAAGTACGTTGGTTACATTGGCACCGTTAGCATAATTGGCATTGGCTCCAGCGGGATCGGTAAATACGCTTCCGCAAGTAGTTGTGGCGCCAGCTAGAGTAGTGAATTGCGATAAATTGTTCCAAGGAGAAGGAACTCCGTTACATATCGATCGAATAAACACATTGTAAACCGTACTAGGATTTAACCCCGTTGCATTAAAGTTGGTTGCTATAACAGGTGTTCCAGATGTTGTTGCGGCAGGTGAACCTGAAGCAACCGGTAGCACTAAAATTTGCCACTCTGTAGCTTGTCCACCAATCCAAGCGATGTCTGCTGTATTGGTTGTGATGTTAGAAACTACCGCATTTGAAGGACTGTCACATCCAGAAAGATAAAATGTAAAACCGGTAGACCAATCACTCATGGTTACAGGATCACAATATGTGCGAATGTATACCGTGTAAAAGTTATTTGAAGTCAGATTGGATGCTAAATACGATGGAGATGTCACAATTACACCCGTATCGCTAGGTAGCGGCGCCATCCCAGAAGTAGAAATAATAACTTCCCACTGCATTGCCGAACCATTTGGATCGGCCCAATTAATCAAAGCAGAACTTGAATTTAAGGTTTGCATACTGATTTGTGATGGAGGCATACAAACGGATTGGATACATTCAACTGCACCAGTCCATCCCGCGTTATTTCCATTCGCATCAGAGGTGAATCCGTATGACAAGCTACCCGATACATCCGAAGAAATAAAAGTGTATTGCTCTCCTGTTACATTGGTAATCGTTTGAAGAATAGGGTAATTGGGTGATGGGCCATTATAAATCGTAAGTACATCACCGTCATTAATCGTAACATTAGTTAATGTAAGAATTACGGTTTGACCCGGCATGGCACTAGATAAAACGGCCATATTATTTTCATTGTCTCCATAATTACCGTTCGGTCCGCCTGTGTCGTAAAAAATTTCGCCACAATTGTAGGTTGTTTGAGCCAATAAAGAAAATGGGGCAACCAGTAAGACTAATAAAGTCAGAAGTAGTTGTTTTTTCATATTTGGTTAGGTTTTATCTACCAAATATACATTGATTTTTAAATAATTAACTATTGTAAATTATTATTTTAACAGATTCAAAGAGAATTTGAAAGTTTTTAAGTTGTTGTTGTGAAAAGTAATTAATCTCAAATTCAAAAAAACGGATTAATGCGATTTATGGGATACGGTAAATATTTAGTTTTTAATAAATTTAGAATAGGAACGGGTTCCATTTTTAGCTATTAGTTCAATGATATACCAACCATTACTCAAATCATTTATCCCAAAACTAGGTGGTGTTTGGTCAAAAGATGATCGAGTTTGGACACATTTTCCAGTTACATCCCAAATGGATATTTTTTCAAGAACTTCATCAGTTGTATTTTGGATGTAAATGGTTGTTTGGGCTGGGTTTGGGTACAATACAAATAACGAATTGTTGAAGGTTTGTGTACTCATTGGCGCTACAAATTCGGAAACCCAGGTGTTGGTTATAACAGCCGGATTGGAGTCGAAAAAGATTGATGCTGAATTTGTTATTTGAGTCCCCGATTGGAATCCAGGTTGTAATTTTGCCTTAAATTGTACATGTCCCCGACTCAATACATTGCTCACACTTTTTGGAGGAAGTTGGATATTATCCATTTTCCAAACCAAATGATTTCCAGTTCGTTCCAAAATATAATTGTGAGAAGACGCTACCATTTGAACACTTTCGGGTATAATTCCATTTTCTAAATCATCCTCAATTTGCACCTTTTCTGCATTGGCAGTTCCTTCATTTTGAAAATTGATTTGATAATAAAAATAGTCATCAGTGTTAAAGCTTGTAATCGGAATCAACGGTCCATGTACTTCACTCTTTGTATTGGGATCCCATGATCCAACAATTTGTTCCGTAAGCGAAAATGTATTATTCGATGAATTTATATCATTTGAAGCGGTTGCACTTGCCGTTGCACTTATACTTTCATTAATCGAAACAGTTGGTGAGCTTGGGATTGTTAATTTCACATCGATATATACAGTTGAGAAGGCATTAATTTGATAGGGGTAAGTAAAACCGTTGGTTGATGTAGTTACCCCAGGTGTTGGTGACGAAATTGAGGTAATCTGACTCGGTTTTGTATAGGTTAATGTTCCCGATGTGGGTAACGGACCATTATTTCTCAAACGAACAAATTGATAATGTTGTGTACCTATGACGGCAGATTTGCGAGGTGTAAGGGTTACCTCTACATCAGAAAAAGGTTGGATGTAGGTAATTGGAAAATAAACATACTGTGTGGTAGCACTGATTGTTGTATCATTAACAGAGTATCCATTTCCTTGATAAAATGGTTGCGCATCAGGATAAATCGAATAACTAATGTCATAAGTATTGGTCGGGTTGGAATCATACAGGGTGTAGCATCCTGTAGCTGTATTCACTAGAGTAGTGGTGCCCGAATTATTCATTTGAATCGCAAAATTCCCATGTTTAAAATAGGGCTCTTGATACTCTTGAATCCCATTTCCATTCAAATCAACAAAAGCAATGGCAATAAGTTTCGGTTGGATATTATTACAAGTCACATTGGCTTCCCAACCACTTGAAACAACCGAACTATCACTGATAAATTGAAAGGTCAAACAACCATCGGGACTCGTTGAAGTAAACGGGCCGGGTATCGTTGTACCCCAATAACCACCGGGCATGGAGCTGTTAAAAAAACCAGGGCCGTTATTGCTCGTTATCATGGGAGCCTGTGTGGAATTACCATTGTACACATACAACGTATCAAAATTCACTTCAGTTGAAAATGAAGTAAACGTTACAGTAACACTCTCACTTGTGGCATCCGGACAAATCGTTGTAATTTGATTCGCATTATTTGCATACCCGTTTGAATTTACACCCGGATAATCGGTAAAAACAGCATCACAACTGAGGTCTGGATAATGACTTGTAAACGTTGAGCCAATTGACCATAAGGAATAACCACCTGGCGGAAATGGACATAAACTTCGAACATACGGCGTGTAACACGTATTCGGATTTAAGTTGGTAAAGGTATATGAGTTGGTGTTAACCTGAATTCCATTTGTATCGGCTGAAGGAGGTGCGCTGGTACACGGCACATAAAGTACTTCCCACTGGGTAATACCACTCGGCGGCGTCCATGTAACGGTAACTGAAGTATCTGTGATTTGTGTTGCGGTTACTGCGGTATTGAGGTCGTAACAATTGGGGTCAGGAATGCAATCTACACGTGCATTCCAACCTGAATTTTGTGAGTTGGTAGCGCTGCGAAAACGAAATGTCAAACAACCACTTTGATTGGTTGCTAAAAAAGGACCAGGCAACTGATTGCCCCAATACCCACCTGCTAACCCCCCTGGGACATTTCCTGGGCCGTTCCCACTCGCAATTAATGGCGAATTGGTATCCGGGCCGTCGTAAATATACAAGGCATTATTTTGGGCGGAAACATCAAATTCACTAAATACTACACTCGTGTATTCTCCTGGCATCGACGGACAAACCGTCCAAATCAGATCTTCATTGGCCGAATAGCCATAATTCACCCCACCGCTGTCGGTAAAAGTCGATCCACAACTGGGCGGACTCGCAGGGTTCATTACATTCAGTGGGTTACTCCACGAACTTACTTCTCCATTGGGACAATGGCTTCGAACAAAAATGGAATAATAGGTGCCCGGTGTGAGGTTGGTAAGTGTATGTTGTATAGAAAACACAGGGGTTCCCGTGGTGCTAGCTGTAGGTAATCCAGTGTTGAAAATGGTATAAAAAACTTCCCATTGTACAACAGTTGCATTTGAATCGGTCCAAGTAAATGTTAGCGAATTTGCATTGAGATTTACTAAGGTTAATTGCGTGGGAGCAGCACAGTTTACATCGCTAGTAGCTGCTTTTGTAGCATGAAATGGAATGAAAATCAAGCAAAGTAAATAAAAGTGTACTATTCTTCTCATGGCTAACACATTTAAAATGAACCTTAAATATAGAAATTTGCTTTTAATTAAAATCAGCAAACTAGTAATGGTGTTTTTTAATTGAGAATTTAATTAAAAGCTATTAGCAATAATAAAACCTCCCGTCCATGCATTTTGAAAGTTGAATCCGCCGGTTATGGCGTCAATGTTCAAAATTTCTCCCGCAAAATAAAGGTTGGGTAACAATTTGCTTTCCATCGTTTTGAAATTTACCTCTTTCAAATCAATTCCTCCAGCAGTGACAAACTCCTCTTTAAACGTACTCTTACCATTCACTTGAAAATGACCCTCTGTCAATTGTTGTTGGAGTTGGTGAAGATCTTTGTTGGTAAGGTCGGCCCACTTTTGTTCGGAGGAAATACCTGAAGCCAGTACTAATTTTTCCCAAAGTCGGTTGGGGAGTTCCAATGGCGCTTTTTTAGCCACCGTTTTCTTGGCTTGTTCGGTGCGAACTAATTTTAAAAAGTCCGCACAACTTTCGGCATCATAATCGGGAAGCCAATTCACTTGCAACGTAAATTGGTAGTTTTTTTCAGCCAAAATACGGGCACCCCAAGCGGAAAGGCGTAATATTCCCGGACCGCTCATGCCCCAATGGGTAATTAGTAAAGGACCCGAGGCACTGAGTTTGGTGCCTTTGACGCGAACATCTGCCAGACTGGATAATCCCATCAAATCTTTAATGCGAGGGTCTTTGATGTTAAAGGTAAATAAAGAAGGAACGGCCGGAACGATAGTATGTCCCAATACTGTCATCATATCCCAAATTTTTGGATTACTTCCAGTTGTTACAACAATACGTTCGGCTTTAAATTGCTGGTTTTGCGTATCTATTTTCCAATAATTTTCACCTTGATACAACGATTGTACACTTTGTTGAGTAAGAATATCTATGCCTAATTTTTGGGTAGCTTTTAAAAAACAATCGATTATCGTTTCCGAAGAATCAGAAGTTGGAAACATCCTGCCGTCTTCTTCAATTTTTAATTCGACTCCATGTTTTTCAAACCATTCAATCGTATCGCCTGAACAAAATTGATTGAAAGGACCTAATAATTCTTTTTCGCCACGGGGATAATTTTTTACCAAATCACTTGGAACAAAACACGCATGGGTAACATTGCAACGGCCGCCACCAGAAACACGAACTTTGGATAAAACTTCTTTGCCGCGTTCCAAAATGGCCACTTTGAGATGGGGATGTTTTTCAACTAAATTAATAGCCGTAAAAAAACCAGCCGCACCACCTCCAATTACAAGTACATCATAATGTTTCATAGTCGATCGGGGAAATCCGAAATAATACCATCTACTTGCCACGATTTTAATCGTTCGATATCTTCAAGTGCATTAACGGTCCAAGGATAAATTTTAAACCCTTTTTGTTGGATGGATTTCACCGTTTCAAAAGTAAGTAATTTATAATCGGGATGTAAACTGTAAGCACGAATGTTTTGGGCAAATGCTATCGGATCTTTTTGCAAATCTTCATACAAAACACCTAAAGGAAATCCAAGATTCATAGCAGCAATTTCCGCCAGTATATCCCAATCAAAAGAAGATAATAGAAAGTCGGAACTCGAATTTTTTCCTTCGCTGATTCGTTGGTTCAAAAGGGAAAGTGTGGGCAACATCGCCTCTTTGGATTTGAACTCGATATTGATGATCACCCGACGTTGAACCATTTCGATGACCTCCAATAATGTTGGAATGCCAAAACCTACGAGTTCGCTACTGGTTTTGGATTGAACCAATCCACTACTGTTTGTGGTGCGGTCAACAGTTGCATCATGAATGACCATTACGGTGCCTTCATCGCTGCAATGTACATCCAATTCTAGGGCATCAACTCCTAGATCTAAAGCTTTTTGAAAAGAAGCTGTCGAATTTTCAGGGGCATACCCGCAAGCGCCACGATGTCCTATTTTCCTCATTATTTTACCAAAGCATTGGTTCGACGTATAGCCTCTTTATCTTTGAAATCCAACCACGCTTGTCCTTTGCGTTTACGCATCCAGTTGTCATAATTTCTTCGGATAAACACATTGGTAAAGGCTTCGGCTATATTGGCCGGTTTATGGGCTAATGAACGCAAACTTAGCGAAAATCCTGGTGTTAAATATTTCATATAATGCCACCAACCTTCGGGCATGTACAACATTTCTCCGTGTTTTAGATTGGTGATGTAGGGCTTGACTTGTTGTAAAGCGGGAAATTTTTCAAAGTCGGGTTGGTCAAAATCGATATCCTCATTGCAAATCCAGGAATAGGGGAGTCGGTACATGTATTTCGTTTCTTTGGGATCTACTAAAACACATTGTTTTTCACCGTGAAAATGGAAATGGAAAATGTTGGCCAAATCGATATCGTAATGCATAAACACTTTCGAATCTTCGCCACCAAAAAACACAAGTGGGAATCCTTTGAATAAGCGCACGCCAAAGTCGGGCCACTTGATGTCGGCTTTCATCGCTGGGGCATCTTTAAATAAATTGTAGAGAAAAATGCGTAAGTCGGTTGGACCTTTTTCCATGATGTCCAAATATTCATTCATGGTCATGATAAAATCGGGTTCATTTACCTTTTTGGTATAATCAGTTTTTCGACTGTCGTATAGGGGAACCTTAGTTTGTCCAGCTTGTTCGCGAATATAGTCTAAATCCCATTTGTGGAACGCCGGCCAATCTTCAATTTGATTGGTGATGATAACAGGTTTCTGTTTAGTGTAGTAGTTTTTTAAAAACTCCTCTTTGGTTAATTTCTCGACACGTTCTATTTCGATATACTCAAATCCCATAAGCAACCTGTTTGAAAATTAATACAAAGTTAGAGAATTGGAAAAGCGAAAATCTTAACAAAAAGTGAATATTTACTGCAAAAGAAAACCGACACAAGGTCGGTTTCATTTTTATCTTTTTTCCAAAAGAACAATCATATATTCGGTGTTGAGACTAACTTTTCCATTCTTAACGGTAGTTGTTTTACCCGAATAGGCATCACGAATAACAGTGCCGTCTGGAAAAACTTGTCCTGTTTCAATTGTTTTTTCTCCGGTGGGAACATCCAATGCAATGACCACAGCGTCCGAATATGTTCCTTTTTGATATATACGACTGAAAGTGTAAGGAGTTGACGAAATTTGTTGGTGAACACCCGCTCCGATCGCTGGATGATTTTTTCTGAAAGTTCCCAATTTTTGCCAATGTTCCAATACAGCTTGACGGTAGGTACTGTTTTTCAGTTCACTCCAATTCATTTTAGAACGCAAAGTTGCATCCCCTTGAGTTCCAGCGATGTCTAGTGATCGTGCCGATTCATCACCATAATAAACTTGAGCAATACCAGGTGCCAATAGGAGTTTGGTACCACTTTCAAATGGTTTTTCTCTTTTTTTATCAAAAGGCCAAGCATCATCATGTGAAGATACATAGTTCATGACGGTATGTCCTTTCAAATCATTTTGTAAAATAGAGTTGTATTTTGAAAATAACGGTTCGTAGCCCATTTTGGCTTCATTTCTAAAGTCAAAATTGATTAAGCCCGTAAATCCATTTTCAAAATAATTTACCTTTTTATCCCCATAATCATAGTATTGTTTTCCACCAATATAGTAGCCATATACCTCACCAACCGTGAAAAAGGGATTGTTGTCCAAAACTTTTTTGGGGTTATTTTTTTTGTACGTTGCAAAAGCCTGATCACACACTTTTTGAAAATCGGCCCAGACATCTTCCGTCGTATGTTTGGCGGTATCTACACGGTAACCGTCAATCCCAAAATCGGTGATGTAATCTGCGAGCCATTTCATGATGTAATACCTTGGCGCTCGAGGATAACCCGTTTGTTTGAAAAAGGCATCCAACTCTTTTACTTCTTGTTCATAGCGACCTTCTTTTTTCCATTTTTCTACTAAAAATGAAGGTAATTCAACATTCGCTTTGCTTTCCGTTTTTACGTCTGGAAGGTTTTCAACCAACGTACAATTGATGTTGGTTTCATACGAATTGTATTGGCATTTCGGACTTGTACGCACCCAATCACTCGGATACACCGAGTCTTCCGCGGTTACGGGTCCGGTGTGGTTAATTACTGCATCCAATATAATGCGAATGCCCCGAGCATGGGCTTTTGTAACTAATTCTGCCAACTCTTTTCGGGTGCCAAAATTGGGGTCAAGTGCTGTCCAATCTCGTGTCCAATACCCATGAAATCCATAGGAGAATCCTGTTCCTTCATCTACGCCATCATGAATTTGCTCAACAATTGGTGTCATCCAAATGGCATTGATTCCCAATTTATCGAAATAACCTTCATCTAGTTTTTGAATAATTCCGCGAAGATCTCCCCCTTCAAATCCTCGTAATTTTCCAGTAGGTTTATTTCTGTTGTATTGGTGGTCGTTTGACGGATTCCCATTTTGAAAACGGTCAGTGACAATAAAGTAAATATTGGCACTTTCCCATACAAAAGGAGTTTTTGTGACTGTGTTTTTGGTTTTATTTTGTGCAAAGGAAGCGCCTGATACAAAAAGAAGCGCTAGGGCTAACAATGTTTTTTTCATGGTTAATTGGTAATCACAAGTGTTGTTTTCGCTTGTGTATGCTTATAGGTTAATTGTACTGTTTTAGTTTTGCTATTCCATTGAAACGGAATTTTTTGTCCGTTTTGTGTAACCGATTTCGGCATAGTCCCCCAATTTTTTAGCGTTAGGGTTCCTGTTTTTTCAGTGGTTTTTACGGCAGCAGAGTCAGTTTTATCTTCGAGTAGTACAGTCGTTTTCTTAGAGCTTGTTTGAAGTCGGGCAACAAGAAATTCGTGACTTTCAGGAAGTGATTGGGCATTGGGAGTAGCTCCATTGTCAAAATAAAAAGTTCGTTCGGTGGTAGCAGTTCCTTCAACAAAGGCTAATAAGTCCAAGTGACTATTTTGATAACGTTCTGTATTTTGAACTGTTGTTGTCATAGGGATTAAAGTATTGGCACGAACAAACGTTGGAATATGATCTTCAACAACCGAAACCGTTGCTTTTTTACCCCCGTTGTATTTTTTATAGGTGTAAAAATCAAACCAACTAGAAGTATTTGGAAAATATACTTGAGTTTGAGTAATTCCGGGTTGAACTATAGGTTGTATTAAAAAATCAGCGCCCCACATATAGGTGTCAGCTACAGTCTTGAGCGATTCGTTATTTGGTTCTTCAAAAAATAAAGGGCGCATTAAAGGCATGCCAGTAGTGCTATTTTGATACCCTAATGTATAATTATAGGGAAGTAATTGATAGCGCAATTCCACACATTTTTTGGCTTTCGCTTTAGTGACGATATCTTTTCGTGCTACTTCTGAAGCTACTTCTTCTTGTGCGTGCGGACGGAAAATTGGGTTGAAAACGCCATATTGTAACCACCGCAGGTATAATTCATTGTCAAAATAATCGCCAGCAAATCCGCCGAGATCACTATGCATATAGCCCATACCTTGCATTCCCATCTGTAATGCAATTTCCATTTGGCTTTGTAAACCTCCCCAAGAGCGACTCACGTCACCACTCCATGGAATCATACCAAATCGTTGAGAACCCGAATAGCCTGCACGCATTAAGATAAAAGGGCGTTGTTGTGGAAAATCGGTTTTATATCCTTCGGCTACTAGTTTGGCCCAATTATGACCATAGATATTGTGAATTTCATCAGCTTTGCCACCTGCAGTTTGTACCTCAGAAGGAAATACTTCGGGTTCACCTAGATCGCCCCAGATTCCGCCTGCGCCTTGTTGAATCAGCCGTTTGTAAATCGACCAAAACCAACGGCTACCCTCAGGTTTAAATAAATCGACTATTCCTGTATTTCCAAAATAAAAATCCCATGTAGCCGGTGTCCCATCAATTTTTGTTGCCAAAACTTTTTGCTGAACCGCTTCTTGCCACTTAGATGAAGTGGTTAAAATAAATGGTTCGGTAATTAAAATGGTTTTCACGCCTTTTGCTTTTAAGTCAGCCATCATTTTTTCAGGCTCTGGATAGGTGTCTTTATCCCAGTCGAGATTACCCATTGTTCCTTTGATTGATTTTCCAAACCAATACAAATCCAAGATGATGGCATCTACAGGTATCTGGTCATCTTCAAATTTTTTGATCGTTTTTTCAACTTCCTCTTGGCTACGGTAACCAAAACGTGAGGCAAAATTCCCAAAAGCCCAGCGTGGTGGTAGGGGTTGACGTCCGGTGAGTTGGGTGTAATTACGAATTAGTTCGGGCCAAGTTGAACCAACTACCACTTGGTAAGTTTTTCGACCAGAGATCGTTTCGTATTGTAAAGTATTATTTTTTTTACTGTCCAAGTCCAGATGGCCAATGGAGGGATTGTCAAAATGTACAAGGTATTTTTTGGAAGAAATCACAATAGGCATACAAAAGTTCATTAACTCGGCTCGGGTTTCATACCCATAATGAGCGCGATTGTACAATGCCAAACGATTTCCTCGGCGGTTCATACCTAAGGCACGGGCACCCCCGCCGTAAAGTTTTTCCTCTTGATTAAGGTTGAAATCCAAAACTTCTGTCGAATCTTTTTTGATATAACCCATGCGCTCTGAAAGAATCAATTCGTTTTTGGGAGTGAAGTATTGAATTTGAAAGGGTTGTTTGGTGATAATAACCTTTATTTGAGGGGTATTGAGATAAAGTTCGTTCCCCGAATCAATGGCTGTATAATTGGGATTGTGTACAGTCAAAAGGGTAGCATGGGAAACGGGATTAAACGTTTCTCCTGAAGGTATAAAGGAGGTCTCAACGATTTGGTCGCTGAGTACCTTGATTTGATAATATCCGTCTGTTACTCCAATTTCTACACCCGAGGTTGTGGACTTGAGGTGTGTAAATTTTCGGTTGGGATTTTGTGCCCATGTCAGACTTACGGTCAAAAAGAAGATAAGTGTCTTTTTCATACGTTGGTTTTTAGCCTCGACCTGCCTAAAACGGCAGGCAAGTAGAGCGGGAAATAGCTCCCCATTATTTTAGTTCCAAAATGAATCCTGATTTGGGTTCGATTTCGATGGGTTTACGAATATCGAATGATTTTTGGGTTAAGATATCGGTTCCTTGAGCGTATTTGGATAAGTTTTCAGCAAAACGCTCCGGACTTACCGTTTGTTTTTCGTTACTGTTGTTAATAAGCACCATCACACTTTCATGATCATTATGACGGAAGTAAACATAGACATTGTTTTCAGGAACATAGTGGGTTGTTTTTCCAGTGTGAATTACCTTTTTGGTTTTACGCCAATTGAATAATTGTGCGGTGATTTCGAAATACTTTTGCTGATCCGGTGTGCGTCCAGCTTTTGTAAATGCATTTTGAGAATCCCCAGGCCAACCGCCAGGGAAATCACGACGGATATCGCCATCACCTTTACCTTTATCTCCAGCCATACCGATTTCGGCACCATAGTATAACTGTGGAATTCCGCGCATGGTAGCTAATAACATCATGGTGAGTTTATATTTTTCAAATTCGGGATAGAATTGATTCAAACGATTCGTGTCATGATTTTCAGCAAAAAGCAAAAGGTTGTTGACATCTGCATACAAGAAATCGCTGGCTAAAGTATTGTAAATACGAACAATTCCCTTTTGCCATTCCCCTTTGTCTTCATTGAAGACGCCCTCACTAATAACGCTTTGGGTCATGAAATCCATAACGGATGGCAAGTATGAATTGTAACTTTGAATTGCTGCTACCTTACTATCTTTCTGCCAGTAGGCGATTTGTGCCGTGCTGTACAACCACGCTTCCCCTACGATGTTAAAATTGGGGTATTCATCCATAATGGCTTTGGTCCAGGTTGCAATTGCATTTTTATCGGCATAAGGATAGGTGTCCACACGGAAACCATCAAGGTCGGCGTATTCAATCCACCACAGTGCATTTTGAATCAGGTAATTGAGGGCCAAAGGATTTGATTGATTGAGGTCGGGCATCGATTTAACAAACCATCCGTCCATACAGATTTTGGCATCCAAAGCGGAAGCATTTGGATCAAATTGCGTCGTCATACGGTAGGTTGTTTGTTTGTAACCTGGAAATTGGTGGATCCAATCATAGGTTGGTAGATCGTCCATCATCCAATGTTTGTAGCCCCAATGGTTGGTGACATAATCTTTGATAAGTTTCATGTTGCGTTTGTGCAATTCGTTACTCAAGCGCACATAATCTTCGTTGGTTCCGAATCGTTCATCAATTTTATAAACATCGGATTGGCCGTAGGTATGATAAGAACCCTTCTCGTCATTGTCTTCACAAAGCGGCGTGGGCCAAATGGCTGTTGCACCTAACTCTTGCAAGTAATCCAAATGTTGGATCATACCTTCGATATCACCTCCATGTCGCCCGTCTTTGTTGGTGCGATCGGCTTTTTCGATAAGGTTGGGTGAAGAATCATTTTTAGGGTTGCCATTGGCAAATCGATCGGACATGATGAGGTAAATCATATCGGAGCTATCAAAACCTTTGCGCAATGCGGAATCCTTTTTACGGGCTTTGAGGGTATAGTTTTGGGTAAATGATTTTTTCCCGTTTTTAAAAGTGAAAACGAAAGTGCCTGGCGCTACATTTTTGGTGTCGATGGTTACAAAAAGGTAATTCGGGTTTTCGGTTTTTTGTACGTTTTTGATGATGAGGTTGGTTGCACTCACTTCATTTTGAGCAATGTTTTTGCCATAGAACATGATTTGCACGTCTGCATGGTTCATGTCGCTGTACCAGAATGGGGGTTCAACGCGGGTGATCTGCGCGATGCTTGAAATGGAGAGGAACAAGAAAAAAATAAGCTTTTTCATTTTTAAACATTAAGAGTTTTAGATGTATTTAAGATTCATTAAGCGCATGAAAATGTTCATTAACGAATGGTTTAGTTGACTT
>CAYNDK010000040.1:7493-18405 GCA_964395965.1 uncultured Flavobacterium sp. | reverse complement strand
TCCTCCAAATTTTCGGGTAGTTGAATTGTCCCCTTGTGAGAAGGCATTGAAGATTTGTTCTTGGTATTCTTTGCTGATACCAATTCCGGTATCTTTTACCATAAATCGCAATCGGCATTGGGTGTCGCCAATCAATTCCAAATTGGTAACCGATAAATTGATTTTACCTTTCTCTGTAAATTTTACCGCATTCCCTAATAAATTAATAAGGATTTGTTTCATCCGTACTATGTCAGTCCAAACGAATTTGGGAACATCTTTGTGAATGGTCAATTCCAATTGCAGGTTTTTGCGATTGGTATCATATTTTACTAATTCGATGACTTGCATTAAAATATCTTTCAAGTCATAGCGACGGATATCCAACTCAAGTTTACCCGATTCAATTTTAGAAAAATCCAAAATATCATTAACAATGTCTAGTAGCGATTGCGCTGACTCGTTAATAGTATTCATGTAATTGCGCTGAATTTGTTCTAAATTGGTGCTTTTGAGCAGATCGGTAAATCCAATAATACCGTTCAAAGGTGTACGGATTTCGTGACTCATATTTGCTAAAAACTCAGATTTCGCCTTATTGGCAGCTTCTGCATATTCTTTGGCTTTGATTGCCTCTTCGGCTTCTTTTTGACGGGTAATGTCAATTAAAATACCTTCAATGTATTGGGAGTCATTATTCTGTATACTGTCACCAAACTCTTCTATCCATTTAATTTCTTTCTCTGCCGTAATTATTCGATAGGTAGTATGAATTTTTTTCTTTGTTGCAATAGCCTTTTCATAACTTTCAAAAACACGTTTACGATCTTCAGGGTGAATGATAGTTCCAAAACTATTTTTATGATCTTTGAACTTATCCTTACTGTATCCTGATAAATTCTGAATTTCATCATTGAGATACATGTACGTATACTCTTCATCAACTTGACATAGATATACAGTTCCTGGGATATTGTTGGCTAGTAAACGAAAACGTTCTTCATTTTCACGGATGATACTTTCATTTACATTGCGTTCTAAAGTAGAAGAAACAATACGTGCTAAGGTTTTCAAAATTGATATTTCCTCAGAAGACCAATTGCGTTCTGAATGCATATCATCCAAAATGATGAAACCATCCATTTGGTTATTTACAGTAATTGGTAAAATTAAAATCGAAGTACAATGGATCGCTTCAAGGAATTTACGAGAAGTTTGATTTTTTATTTTGGAAACAATATTGGCATATACTTCATCTTTTTCAATTACTGAAAAGATTTCATGAAAATCAGCGTAATTTAAATTTTGTAACGCAGGATTTAAATCAATTAAATTCTTATGCTCTTTATGCCAACGGTTTCGCTGACTAAAAGTCATTTTTTCGAAATCAAATTCAAAATAGGACATGCGATCTACACCAATTACATTTCCAAGAGAAAGAAGGACTTCGTTGAAAAGTTCTTGTTTATTCTTTATGGTAATAAATCGATTGGTAAATTTGGTGATTTCTGTTAAAATCTGATTTTTATATTCCAATTTCCCCTCAGCTTCTAAACGTTGGTGGGTTTCAATAGCAGCTGCAAAAAAGTCACTTATAGATCGGGCAAATAATATATCTTCATTGTCCCATTCTTTGATTTTTGTATCCGATTCTAGACAAAGTACTCCATAAAGTAATCCATTAATATAAATGGGGGTATCAAGCATTGATTTTGTTTCAAACTCATTAAAATAGGAGGTTGTGAATTCAGATGTGAAAGGATTTTCAAGAACATTTGAAGCAACAATTTGCAACTCATTTTCAATAGCTTCAAAATAGTTTGGATAGTCGCTTTTTAAAACTTTTGTACCATCTGTAAATTGGTCTTTGTTTTTAATAAAGGTACGTTCACATTGGATATAATCACCATGGTATTTCCAATATCCGACACGATTTATGTCTACTTTACGCGCCAATATTTTCAAAACCGCATCTAAGAATTCTTGAAAATTGGAACCATTGGGTTGGTGTTTTAGGGTAAGATTTTTAATAGCTTCGTTATAGCGTTTTAACTTTTTCTCCTTGCGTATATTTTCAATTTCTAATTGACGTTGAAGTGTTACATCCCGTGCGATAACCGTATACCCCGAAATTTTACCAACCTCATTGCGTTTGATGGTCACATTTTGCGACAACCAAAGCGTTGATCCATCTTTGGCCGTAATCGGAATAACCAAAGTCGGAAATTCATTGAATTCTAATTGAGTACGCTCATAGAATTCTTTAATTCTGCGTTGATGGTCATTTCGTACAAGATTGAAAAATAACATGGAATAAAATTCCTCTTGCGAATACCCGGTTAATGCCACGCCATGTTTGTTAATAAACGTGAAGTAACCATTTGTATTTATTTCATAGATGATATCGTTGGCGTTTTCAATCAAATTTTGATACTGGTTCTGAATGTTCATCTGTTCGGTGACATCTTGACCAATTCCGATAATTAAGTCATCACTAAACTTTTTATCTTTCCATTGAATGTATTTGTATTCACCATTCTTTGCTTTTAAACGACGCACATGCATGCGGTTGTCAACAAAATCATCGTGATAGGCTTCTCCAATAAAGTCGGGATCTTCGGTTAAAATCCAAAAGCGCATACCCATTACTTCTTCGGGTTCATAGCCTAAAAAGTCACGAATCTGATCACTACAATAGGAGAGTTCCCCTTTTTTGTTGGTGGCAATAGTAAGAATGTTACCCTTTGACAGAATTTCGTTGGCAAATAAAAACTTATTTCGCGTTGTTGCAGTAGCCAAGTGAATAGCTCCGTGAATTGCTATAACAAGTAAGGAACAAGCGATTAAAATAATGACATCCTTGGGCGGTAATGCCTCTTGTTGGTGTAAACTGATAAGGAAAAAGAAATAGATGACCACAAAAGTCCAATATTGCGCCATATTTTTTAAAATATAGTACGCTAAAAAGAAATTGATGAGCAAAGAACAAAACAGCATGTAATCATAGGGTAACAAGACCAGACTGGAAATGTTTAATGAAAAATCAATGACATATATGCTGATGAAAATGGGAACGAAGTATTTCCTTAACCAATTGGTTTGTGTATTGATAAAATAAATCGTTAAAAGCAGTATACCTATGCCAAACTTGACCACCAACAAACTGTTGGGACGAACATAAAAAAGTTCGATAATAACCTCAGTTAGTGGCAAGGCAATCCCCAACATGAGTAAGAACATGTTGTACAGCTCTTCTTTTGGTGCAAATTCTGAATAATTATAAATGAAGCTGTTCTTTTTGGCTTTATAATTAAAAACAGCATAAGTTAAGTAGAGTACTAAAAATAGGACTGCAAGAACGATAAACCACTTTTCAAAATGAAACTCCCGTGTTAGCAAGGGTTTCGATTGTAATAATAAAAAGTGTAAAGGGCTCATTGCTACCTTGTACAAATGCGTCATGTAGTGATTGCAGTTTGGTTTGATTTTCTAGCAATTTACAAAATTATTAGAACAATTTCATAATTTTTTTAACAAAATTCACTTTGTTTTTATAAGGTGCATAACGAATCGGGATATCTAGCCAAAAAGGTTTATAAACACACGATTTGCGGTGTGAAAAGGTTTCAAAACCCCAACGTCCATGATAGGAACCCACACCACTGTGACCCACACCACCAAATGGAAGACGTTCGTTGTTGAAATGAAGAAGGGTGTCGTTGATGCATCCACCTCCAAATGCATACCTTTTAAACAAGGTTTTTGCGGCCGACTTTGATGCTGAGAAAACATACAAAGCCAATGGTTTTTCAAAGGAGTTTATCCATTGGTCGAGTGTGTTTACATCGGTGTAGGTGAGTATGGGGAGAATAGGACCAAAAATTTCTTCTTGCATTACGCCACTTTCGCGCGAAGGATTTCCTAGAAGGGTAGGTCCAATATAGCGGCTCTCTCGATCACTTACTCCGCCATAAAGCAATTCGCCATCTTTGAGATAGGCGTGCAATCGTTCCCAATTTCGGGTGTTTATGATGCGTGCAAAATCGGGGGAAGCCATTGGGTTAGTACCATAGGCTTTCTGAATTTCTTGAATTAAAACTTCAACAAACTGTGAATAGATTGAAGCATGGACCAAAAGGTAATCCGGTGCAATACAGGTTTGTCCCGCATTCATAAATTTTCCCCAAACTATCCGACGGGCCGTCCTAGCAAGGGGAGCATCGGCTGTAACAATTGCAGGACTTTTTCCTCCCAATTCCAATGTGTAGGGAGTCATGTGAACCGCAGCAGCTTGAGCCACAATTTTACCCACGGCAACACTACCGGTGAAAAAAATGTAGTCCCAACGTTGTTGCAATAAGTGTTGACTTGTTTCAATGCCGCCTTCAACAACCGTTACTTCTTCAGGTGTGAAAACCGCTGCGATTATTTTTTTTATACAAGAAGCTACCGTAGGGGTTAATTCAGAGGGCTTTAGTACTACTTTGTTTCCTGCAGCAATTGCAGCGACCAGAGGCGCCATCGCTAGTTGGAAGGGGTAGTTCCATGGAGCTATAATCAATACCCGTCCATACGGTTCATAGTGAATTGTATCTACGGACGGGAAATTTAAGAGCGAGGGCCAAACCCGTTTCGGTCGCCCCCATCGCTTTAAGTGGTTAAGGGTATGTTGAATGGTGCTCAGCACATAGGCCGTTTCTGTAACCACCGCCTCAAACTGAGGTTTTTGAAAATCAACAGCGAGCGCTGCAATAATCGCTGACTCCTGTGCTTCAATTGCAGATTTAAGTGCACTGAGTTGCTGTTTGCGGTAAGTGATTGAAGAAATGCGTTCCATCTTTAAAAAATACCTAGACGCCAGCCCATATAGACGTCGACTTGTTTGCTATCATTGAGTAATGCCGTAATTCCTGTTCCGGAACCGAGGTAAAATCCACCGGCACGAATTCCAAGACCAGTATTGAATCCCGCAATTTCATTTTGGGTAAATGGGACAAAGAATTCAAAAAATCCTAAATTGAGGTGCGGGGTAACTGTGAAATGGTTTTGTACCGCAATTTGATCGTTACTGTCTGGAGCTTTTAAACGTTGTTGTAAATAGGCCGAAACATACAACTTGGAAATGACTTTTACATCGCCATATAACGCCAATGTAGCTGGTAATTGTACTTTGAAATCTTTAGTTCCTGTAGTCTTGGTTAAGTAGCCACTATTCAATAAGATAGTTTCGATATCTTTAACACTTTCTACGTTTTCAAATTGGTTTAAATTTAAACTTTGTGACCCTTGAATGGATAGGGTGTAATTGGTTGATTGATTGTCGGAATTTTTGAATTTCATAGCGCCTACATTGCGTATTGCCATCCCAAGATTTAATTTATAACGGTTTTGATTTTTCTTCGGATTCTCGGGTGGTGTATCGCGCCATTGGTAGTTGATACCTACATCTACGCCAAACCCATTGAGCGCACCGATAGCGGATTGTCTGTAGTTGTCAAATTGGGTAAAACTATTACCCAGTTCTCCAGAATAAGCAAAATTTAACGAAGCTTGGGTGTTGGTTAGATAGGCCGTAGTTCCAATGCGTGAAACCGTTCCGCTAAATTTATCCATACCCATGTTGGCAAACGATCCTGGAAATAACAATTTTCCAGTAATACCTACATTGAATTTATGCATCTTTGTGTTCACCAAACTCATCGCGGCTGTTGCTGCAATCTCGCCCCAAACCGTTCCATTAACCCTTTGGTTGAAGTTATTAGTAACGGTAGTCGAACCAAATAGTGAGTTGATCCCAGCATTCACAAAAGCATCTCCTAAACGAGGATCAACATCTATGATGTCCATGTTGCCATAAATTTTGGTATTGATTCCTAAGGCCCAACGTTTAAATTTTATACCAACTCCTAAACCGCTCACTTGCATGTCGGCACGGAAGTTTACCGGCTCTGTTCCTTGAAATAAAATAGCATCTAGATTATCGTTATTGATTACATCGCTGATGGACAATTTATTGTTGGAAACATTGGCACTAAGACCAAAGAAATTGATGTCAAATTTATCGGACATGTTGTTGAGTTCGGCGGGATTAAATTGTGTATTTAATACGCCCACACGGCTCGAAAGACCAATGCCTGCAAAGTGTTCCTGAGCTGTGGCAGTGAGTCCGATGAAAGCTAGTGCAAAAAGATGTGTTTTTTTCATGGATTTTGGGGTTTTATGTTAAATAGTAATCCTTTTTATATAAACGAAAAATAGTTCAATAAAGTTTACACCGCATTCCAAATAGGGTCTTGCGGCGTAGGTGCAACAAGCTTCACCGCTTCTTTGGTCACAGGATGGATAAATGCGAGTTGGCGGGCATGCAAATGAATTCCTCCGTCGGGATTACTACGGTCAAAGCCATATTTTAAATCCCCTTTAATCGGACAACCTATCGCAGCTAGTTGCGCTCTGATTTGATGGTGTCGTCCCGTATGGAGTTCGATTTCCAATACCGAATACCGTTCCAGTTTTTTTAGAATGGTATAGTCTAAACTCGCTCTTTTGCTCCCAGGAACTTCTTTTACATGCGCCTTAGAAGTGTTATTTTTTGGATTACGTACAAGGAAATGGATTAAGGTATCTTGGACCTTAGGCGGCGTGTTTTTTACAGCAGCCCAATAGGTCTTTTGTGTTTCACGATTGCTAAATTGGGCATTCATCCGTTCCAATGCCTTTGAAGTTCGCGCAAACAAAACCAATCCTGTCGTGGGTCGGTCCAAACGATGTACTACCCCCAAGAATACCTCTCCCGGTTTATTGTACTTCTTCTTGAGATAGGCTTTGACAATATCTGAAAGGGGTGTATCTCCCGTTTTATCACCTTGTACTAAATCACCCACCCGTTTGTTCACCACAATCAAATGGTTGTCTTCATACAATACGTCCAGATTATCGGGTGTACTGATTATTTTCATGAAAAGTGAAGTTTTTTAGGTAGTTGAAAAGTTGAATGGTTTTAAAGTGGATTAGATGCAGTGAACTATTATTTTCAAATCATCAAATCTTCAAATTTTCTAATTAGTATTGCTCATTCGCATTCGGGAAATCTACTGCCTTAACATCACTCACATATTGTCCGATCGCTTGGGTCATGTCTTCGTATAAATTCATATAACGACGAAGAAAACGTGGACTGAATTCATGGGTCATCCCAATCATATCATGTAGCACCAAGACCTGACCGTCAACACCGCTACCTGCACCAATTCCGATTACAGGAATATGAATGCTTTCCGCAACGCGTTGTGCTAATTTGGCCGGAATCTTTTCCAAAACCAAAGCAAAACAACCCAATCGCTCCAATAACTTGGCGTCTTCAATCAGTTTTTCGGCTTCTGCTTCTTCTTTGGCACGAACGGTATAGGTACCAAATTTATAAATGGATTGTGGGGTTAATCCCAAATGACCCATCACTGGAATTCCCGCATTTAATATCTTTTTAATCGAATCTTTAATCTCCGAACCGCCTTCGAGTTTTACCGCATGCCCGCCACTTTCTTTCATAATACGAATGGATGAACGCAAGGCTTCTTTCGGGTCGGATTGATAGGTTCCAAATGGCAAATCCACGACCACTAAGGCACGGTCAACAGCGCGCACTACGGAGGAGGCATGATAAATCATTTGGTCTAAGGTAATCGGCAAGGTCGTTTCATGGCCTGCCATCACATTACTGGCTGAATCCCCCACTAAAATTACATCGACTCCAGCAGAATCCACAATTTTAGCCATAGTGTAGTCATAAGCTGTTAACATCGAAATCTTTTCCCCGTTGGCTTTCATATCCACGAGTGATTTGGTGGTGATTTTTTTATAATCTTTTTTTGCAACCGACATGATTTTCTGATTTTAGTGGAGTTGTGCGCTGTAAAAATACTAAATTGCTTTAGTTTTGTTACGAAATCGAATGAATTTCTACCTATGAAGTACTTTACCATCTATTCTATGAAACGCTTATTCTTTACGTTGAGTTTTTTAGTAACCTTTGCAGTGCAGGGACAAGAAACAGAAGTGAAACAAACAGTCGAATCTTTTTTTGAAGCCTTTCACCAAAAGGACACTGTTAAACTCCAAAAAGTTTGCAGTAAAAGTTTACGCCTTCAAAGCATTATTGAAATGCAATTGAAAGGTACACGGATAACAGAAGAAACCCCGCAGGAATTTTATACTTCCTTGACAAAAATGCCCGCCACCGTTCGTTTTGAGGAACGACTTCTGAATTACACGATTCATGTGGATGGCGCTATGGCAATTGTATGGACGCCGTATGAATTTTATGTAAATGATAAAATGAGTCATTCGGGGGTCAATGTTTTTACACTTTACAAAGACAATGGAGTATGGACTATTATTTCAATTGTTGATACCCGTCGTCGTTCATGAGAAAAATAGTCGTAGTGTTATTATTTCCAATGTTCATTTGGAGTCAGAACGACTCAATTCAACTGGAATGGGGCGGATTTCTTGACACCTATTATTCCTATGATTTTGAGGCTCCCAAAGGCGAACAAAAATTACCTTTTTTATACAACTACAACCGCCATAACGAGTTTGCCGTTAATCTTGCTTTGCTAAAAGCCAAAGTAAACTACGACAATTTCTATGCTTCGGTGGCAGTCCAAGCGGGTACGTATGTGGAAGACAATTATGCCAATGAATCGGTAAAATATTTGAATGAAGCGTATGTTGGGATGTATTTGGATGCCCCAAAAAAACACAGTGTAGAAATGGGTATTCTTCCCAGCTACATCGGAATTGAGTCGGCAACTACTTTTAACAATTTAACGCTCACTAGGTCTATATTAGCGGATAATTCGCCGTATTTTATGACCGGACTCTGGTACCATTTCAATCCCAATGCCCGTTGGAGTTTTGGTGCTTTGGTGACCAACGGTTGGCAGCGCATACATAAGGCCGATCGGTCGGTCGAACCCGCTCTTGGTACCCAAATTACCTACAAACCCAATGCAAAACACACGTTTAATTGGAGCAGTTACAGCGGAAAGGAAGACTATGCGACATATACCGGCATGCGTTGGTTTGAGAATTTGTATTGGGATGCCCAGTGGAATTCCAAATGGCATACGGTAGTAGGGTATGATATCGGTTGGCAACAAACGCCCAAAGGTTATAAATCGTGGTGGGCACCTTTATTCATCGCCCAATATTCCTGGAATACCCATTGGCAAACTGCATTGCGTGGGGAATATTATCATGACAAGTCGAATGTGATGATTGCCCAAACCTTACCATTTAAAACTTGGGGCACTTCGTTGAACACGGATTACATCGTCAATAAATACTGCAAGTTCCGAATAGAAGCACGGTATTTATCCGCTACTGAAAATGTCTTGAATGGTCAAACCAATTCGTTGTTTTTGACCAGTAGTTTGGTGATGGGGTTTTAATTTTTAATACAAATGTTCTAAAAGTGTTATTTATTTGGATTTAATCGATTGTCCAATTGCAGTCGTTGTGTACTGATTACTCGAATTTTTGAAGCATTGGGATGATTCGGATTGATTAAATAATTAAATTCAGGTGGAACAATAGCGCTTGGAACTTTTAATACTGCAGCGTTTTTTTGTGATACGAAATCATCCCCAATAAATTGTGTTTCAAGTAGGGGAGGTTTAGAATCCCAATGCTCAGGCAATTCGTCTATAGAAAGCTCAAGGATTTCTATGTCGTCAGGTATTTCAATTTCAACATAATACCGATCGGTTGGTAAATCTTCAGAAAAATTAAGATGTACGGAAATTTCTAAAGTTGCAAGTGCGCGTGACTCAGCTGTATAAACAAGATAAGTACTTAAACTGTTCCAGCGAAATCCATCGGTTAAAGCCGCCCCAACACCTTGAAGAGTAGTGTCTAAATATTTTTCTCGCTCAATTCGATAGACTTTCATTACGCGAGGTTTCCATATTCAATTCTGTTGAGGCAATTTCTAACCTCTTGAATTCCAGTAGTTGAGTCTAGCAAACTTTCAGGAGTATTGCCTCCTAAAGAAATGTTTTGCTTTTTCATCCACCTTTGAAATTTTTCTTCTTCATTATTAAAAACTTCAATACCAAAATCAACAAGTTCGGTGAGTAGTAAAATAATTTCACTATCCCTGCCATTTAACAACGAATTTTCTCTACGTTTTTTATTGTAGGTGGTTTGCGGTAACCCAAAAATGTGTAAAAATTCTTTAACAGGTACATTTATTCGTTTGCTTATAACATCAATTGAAGCATAGGGAATTCCTGTACGAATGATATTTACTCTTTCTAGCTTTGTAGTCCAAAGGTACTCATGCCCCTCTGATTCTAGTCGCCATCGGGCTGTCCCTTTTCGCATAGCTTTGGCTCGGCCAATACTTTCTTTAGGGTCAAATTTACCTTTTTGATTGGTGTCTTTTTTCATAAAACAGCATTTGTGTTGTAAATATACAACAATTATGCTATAATTATATTATTGTAATGAAACTTTACGATTAACAATCCGACAGCCCCACCGTAATCGCCAAACCGCCTTCAGAAGTTTCTTTGTACTTGTGGTTCATGTCTTTAGCGGTTTCCCACATCGTATTGATGACTTTATCTAAAGGAACTTTCGCATTTCGCGCATCGGTTTCTAAAGCTAATTCGGCGGCATTGATAGCCTTGATGGCGCCCATGGTATTGCGTTCGATACACGGAATTTGAACCAACCCACCAATCGGGTCACAAGTCAATCCGAGGTGATGTTCCATAGCAATCTCAGCTGCCATCTGCACTTGCGCAGGCGTACCGCCCATGAGTTCGCACAACGCTCCAGCGGCCATCGCCGAGGAAACCCCGATTTCAGCTTGACAACCTCCCATGGCTGCCGAAATGGTCGATCCTTTTTTAAAGATGGAACCGAT
>CAYNDK010000040.1:0-7483 GCA_964395965.1 uncultured Flavobacterium sp. | reverse complement strand
CGATTTCGCCGGCCACCATCAAAAATTGTTTGATTTCTTTATCCGTAGCTTGGTGGTTTTCAATCACCATATAATACATCAAAACAGCAGGGATAACACCCGCACTTCCATTGGTGGGTGCCGTAACCACACGCCCTAAAGCAGCATTCACTTCATTGACTGCTAGGGCAAAACAGCTAACCCATTTTAAGATTTGGCGAAACTTAACTTCGGTTTTTCGAATCACTTCTAGCCATTCCTGTGGGGAATTGTAGGGAAGTTCGCCAATCAAGTTCAGGTGCATGTCGTAGGCTCTACGTCGCACATTGAGTCCACCCGGCAGTGTTCCTTCGGTATGACATCCAATATACATGCATTCGAGCATGGTGTTCCAAATGCGCATCAATTCGTGGTGAATTTCGTCCTCACTGCGCATGGATTTTTCATTCTCATACACAATTTCAGAGATGGAGCGGTTTTGCTCATGGCAATAGTTTAATAATTCCTCCGCCGTTTGTATCGGGTAGGGGAAAGCACATTTGATGGCATTTTTCTTTTTGGCATTAGTGCGTTCCTCTTTTACCACAAAACCTCCACCAATCGAATAGTAGGTTTCTTCCACAGTGGCCAAGCCCGCATAAGCTGTAAAGCGAATACCGTTGGAGTGGAAAGGAAGAAAATTGCGGTTGAACCGAATATCTGTTTCTGGAGCAAAGGGAACCGTTAGTTCGTTCCCCAATTGTAGCACTTGGTGATTGCGAATGTTGGCAATAATCGAATCAATTTGATCCACCGGAATGTATTCTGGGTCCTGACCGCTAAGTCCGAGCATCACCGCTAAATCCGTAGCATGCCCTTTACCCGTAAGGGATAACGAACCGTAAAGGTCGACTTGTACACGTTCGACTTTCTCAAACAGGTTTTGTGCGCGCAATTCACTCAAAAAGCGTTCTGCGGCACGCCAGGGTCCGAGGGTATGCGAACTTGAGGGGCCGACTCCAATTTTAAGCATGTCAAAAACCGAAATGCATTCTTCCATAGGTGAGTAGTGTTTATTCGTATCACAAATATAGCATAAAGTCGTACGGAATTTTCAAGAAAAATCGTTTTCGCTAGCAATTTATCAATTGATAGTCGCCCTTTTTAACAATGTCTTAATTTATGCCACAATCTAGCGTACTGACAACCATTTGATTAGTGGTTGGACCTCTTAAGGAAATGTTAGTATCTCGTGTCAAACCTCTTCAAATGTGTATTTTTGCACAAATTTTTGACGTGCGCTTAAACAAATACTATCTTGCAGCTTTCTCTGCCTTTGTGATTTGGGGTTTCTTCAGTTTGGCCCTCAAACCCTTACACGATTATCCGTCGTTGGATATTTTGTTTTACCGGGTGTTTTATGCCACGGGGTTATTGGTATTTCTCAATTTTGCATTCCGGAATCGGTTGGTACGCGCGAACATTCAGGTGTTTCGCGAACTATCGATAACCGATAAAACGCGTTTTCTTACGCTGACAATTTTGGGTGGGTTCTTACTCGTATTCAACTGGTTTCTGTTCATGTATGCCGTGAACCATGTCAGTTTGCAGTCGGCTTCCTTTGCCTATTTGATTTGTCCCATCATCACCACCGTTTTGGCCTTTTTTATATTGAAAGAACGCTTGGGTTGGTGGCAGTGGATGGCGGTCGGACTCTGTATTCTGAGTTGTGGTATCCTTTCGTATGGCGATTTACACGGATTGGTGTACAGTTTGGTGATTGCCGTTTCTTTTGCTTTGTATTTGATTAGCCAACGCAAAAACGACCGTTTTGACAAGTTCATCGTATTGATGGTGCAAATGGTGATTGCTTCGTTGGTGTTGTTACCGTTTTTTCCAGCCTATAGTGGACCCACACCCACGGCTTCGTTGTTCTATATTTTGATGGGAGTGATTGTGGTGGTATTCACCATTGTGCCCTTATTTCTCAATCTGTATGCGTTAAAAGGGATGAACTCCTCGGCCGTTGGGATTTTGATGTACACCAATCCGCTGATTCATTTCTTTCTAGCGTTATTTTATTTCCATGAATCCATCAACCTCGCACAAATCGTGTCCTACGGGTTGATTGCGGTGTCGATTGTGGTGTTTAATAAGGACTAGAATTTAGTTGGTTAATAAATTCCAATAGCAAAATCCCAAATTCCAATAGCAAAATCCCTCCCGAAGTTTCGGGACCAAATTCCAAATTCCAAATCCCAATTTCCTCCCTAAATTACGGAATCAATTTCTAACGACTAACGTCCAACGTCTAAAGTCTAATCTCAAATTTTCAAATTGCATCCTAAACTCGGACCTGATACGGACTTCATTCGCAGTACATTCGAGGTTAACTAAGGGTATACCTTGGGTTAACAGCTGACTTCTTTTAGATTCGTGCGTAATGTTTGCGTAATCACTCCGAAATGAGTCCGTGAAAAAGGGCATTTTCACGGACTCACCACGGACTCACCACGGACTCACTACGGACACACTCAAAGGAAAGCAAGAGTTAACCTTTGAATAACAAATCCCAAATCTCAAATCCCTCCCGAAGTTTCGGGACCAAATTTCAAATCTTCAAATTTTCAAATTTTCAAATCTTCAAATCTCAAATCTCAAATCCCTCCCGAAGTTTCGGGACCAAAATCCAAATCTCTCCCGAAGTTTCGGGACCAAATTTCAAATCTCAAATTTTCAAATTTTCAAATTTTCAAATCTTCAAATCTCAAATTTTCAAATCTTCAAATTTTCAAATCTTCAAATCGTTCATCCTGTCAGCCCCTCGGCTCAGCAGCTCAGTAACTCAGCTTCTCAGCAGCTTAAAAATGTCATCTTGTCAGTTGTTTTTTAATAAAATCTGCCAAAAAGGAGTGGCAGACGGAATGGCATAAAAGTTGACTAGTTGCTGTCGTGCGCAAGCACTGCCCACTCCTAGAGGGGCAATCCAACAGAATTAAAAAAAGGAGATTATAACCATGGGAAAAATTATTGGTATCGACTTAGGTACAACAAATTCATGTGTAGCAGTAATGGAGGGTGGCGAACCCGTAGTTATTGCGAATGCTGAAGGGAAAAGAACCACGCCTTCCGTGATTGCTTTCGTTGAAGGGGGTGAGATTAAAGTTGGGGATCCTGCAAAACGTCAGGCCGTAACCAACCCAACCAAAACCATTGCGTCTATCAAACGCTTTATGGGGAACAAGTACACAGAAAGCGCTAAAGAAGCGTCTACTGTAGCGTACAAAGTAGTAAAAGGGGATAACGACACGCCTCGTGTAGACATTGACGGTCGTTTGTACACGCCACAAGAATTGTCGGCGATGACCCTTCAAAAAATGAAAAAAACAGCGGAAGACTATTTGGGTCAGTCCGTTACAGAGGCCGTAATTACGGTTCCCGCGTACTTCAACGATGCGCAACGTCAAGCAACGAAAGAAGCGGGCGAAATCGCTGGATTGAAAGTGATGCGTATTATCAACGAACCGACTGCGGCTGCCTTAGCCTACGGTTTGGATAAAGCGGGTAAAGACCAAAAAATTGCGGTATACGACTTAGGAGGGGGAACCTTCGATATTTCCATCCTTGAATTGGGTGACGGCGTGTTTGAAGTATTATCTACCAATGGGGATACCCACTTGGGTGGTGACGACTTCGACCAAGTAATCATCGACTGGATGGCTAACGAATTCATGAGTGAAGAAAGCGTTGACTTACGCAAAGACCCAATGGCTTTACAGCGTTTGAAAGAAGCGGCTGAAAAAGCTAAAATCGAGTTGTCTTCGTCTTCACAAACGGAAATCAACTTACCGTACATCACGGCTACAGCAAGCGGACCCAAACACATGGTGAAAACGTTGACCCGTGCGAAATTCGAACAATTGGCAGATACGTTAGTAAAACGTTCGATGGAGCCCGTAGCGAAAGCCTTGAAAGATGCTGGATTATCGACTTCGGATATTGATGAAGTAATCCTAGTTGGAGGTTCGACACGTATCCCAGTGATCCAAGAACAAGTAGAAAAATTCTTCGGTAAAAAACCATCCAAAGGAGTTAACCCAGATGAAGTGGTTGCGATTGGTGCAGCGATTCAAGGAGGGGTATTAACTGGAGATGTAAAAGATGTCTTGTTATTGGACGTAACGCCACTTTCTTTGGGTATCGAAACGATGGGGAATGTGATGACGAAATTGATCGAAGCCAATACGACAATTCCGACGAAAAAATCACAAGTGTTCTCTACAGCAGCAGACAACCAACCGAGTGTAGAAATCCACGTGTTGCAAGGAGAACGTACGATGGCAGCGGACAACAAAACGATTGGTCGTTTCCACCTAGACGGGATTCCACCAGCGCCACGCGGGGTACCTCAAATTGAAGTAACGTTTGACATCGATGCCAACGGTATCATCAAAGTATCGGCAACCGATAAAGGAACCGGTAAATCGCACGACATTCGTATCGAAGCCTCTTCGGGATTAACTCCAGAAGAAATCGAGCGTATGAAGAAAGAAGCAGAGATGAATGCAGATGCAGACCGTCAAGCGAAAGAAAAAGCAGATAAATTGAACGAAGCCGACAGCATGATTTTCCAAACGGAAAAACAATTGAGCGAGTACGGTGACAAATTATCAGAAGGCAACAAATCGACGATTACAGCGGCTTTAGAAGAATTGAAAAAAGCCTATGAAACCAAAGATTTGGCAACCATCCAACCCGCTTTAGACGCAATCAACGAAGCGTGGAAAAATGCTTCGGAAGAATTGTACAAAGCTCAAGCGGAAGGTCAAACGCACGAAGCGCAACCCCAACAAGAATCCACTGGGGACCAAACCCAAGATGTGGATTTTGAAGAAGTGAAGTAATACATTTTTTTCAATATTTATAAAAAACGGATACTCAAAAGGTGTCCGTTTTTTTTTGTTTTAACAGTAAGCGAAAGTTTTTCTTCCTATCTTTCACAAAATTAAACTCCATGAAAGCAATAATTACTTTGGTTTGTGTTGCCATGTTAGCACTAACGACCACGGCTCAAAAAAAGAAAAGTACAGCGCCATTAGCTACTTTTGAAACCTTTACACTCGAACAGAAAGACGGGAAATTATGGTTTTTACAAAAAGAGGGAAAAGTGGTCAAACTCACGTTGGAATTACAATCGACGGGACCAAAGTTTGAAGCTCTACAACCTAAAATTACGGCGTTTACTTCGGGAGGCGTCAAGTTGTATGTAGTAAGTTGGACCGAAAAAACACTCCAAAAAACGACTGATAAAACCGAGGATATTGTTGCGGTACAGACGCGTATTATAGATATCGGACTCTCAAAAGTTGTTTTTAGCAATGCACAAATCACCAACAATAGTACTGAAAAAGTGTTCTTAGACCGCAATAAAACCGCGAGTGAAACCCAAATGCGCGTAAGACGCGAAGGCATGGAAATCCAGACAATGCCTGATGGAACACTCCTCCAAAAGAACAAAACCCAATCAACAAAATGGGTGTATGATGCCAAAAAAGGAGAGTTTGTGGCAAAGCGGTAAATAAGAGGAAAGACCGCTGCGCTGAAAGAGGAAAGACCGCTACGCTGAAAGAGTAAAGACCGCTACGCTGAAAGAAGAAAGAAGCGTGGGTGAGATAGGACTTACGACTTATGACTCAAATCACTTACGACTAAAGACTAACGTCTAAAGTCTAATGTCTAAATTACAAATGGAGGCCAAGCGAAAGTTTGGTCTTTTTTTTTGAAACATTAAGGTGTTAAGGAAAATTAAGAGTTAAGTCCCGATAAATCGGGAAGAGTTAAGTCTACAAAAGTGAATATAGAATAACACTTACGACTCAAACCCTTGTGTTACATTGTGCTCAACCTTGTGAAACTTTGTTCTACTAGAGGAAAGACCGCGAATGGAATTAGGAGTTATGAATTATGAGTTTAGAGTGACTGCAACTAATGACTTACAACTAAAATTGACTTACGACTTACGACTCAAACCCTTGTGTAACAATGTGCTACTAGAAGCAAGACCGCTACGCTGCAAGAAGAAAGAAGAAAGAAGCTTGGGTGAGATAGGTCTAACGTCCAATGTCCAATGTCTAACGTCTAAAGTCTAACGACTCTTTTTCACCAATCGTTTCACGAATGCAAAAACGCCTTTTGAATCTGGAGCTTGATCTTGAAAGCGGGCACAGTGTGCATTGAAGGCTTCAATTTCTTCTGGGGTGGGGTTGTGGTCGTCAAAGACGTTTTGTTGGCAGAGCGAACAAAACCGTGCCCGTTCCTCCGGATTGAGTTCGAGCCAATTCTCGCGGCACGATTTCGGCATGTGTTGGGAGGTGGGCATTTACTCGGTGATTTTAATTTCGAATAGTTTGTCCCAGTTTTTCCCCGTTACAAAAAAGGTTTTGGTCGAGGGATTGTAGGCGATACCGTTAAGTACGTCCGTGTCGGGTAATTTGGTGATTTTGGCTTCCAAACCGGACAAGTCCAACACGCCTTCAACGGCTCCCGTTTTGGGATCAATAACTACAATGGCTTTTTGTTGGTAAACGTTGCTGTAGATTTTTCCATCTACCCATTCCAATTCGTTCAACTCCTTTACTTTTGAATCTAAGGAATAGACATTGATACTACCTGTGATTTTTAAGGTTTCAGGGTCAAGCGTATAGATTTTTTCTGAACCGTCGGATTGGTAGAGGTGTGTACCGTCGTTGGTTAATCCCCAACCTTCGATTTGTTTGTCGTATTGGAATTCTTTTAACTTTTTAAAGTTGGTCACGTCATATACAAATCCGGTAGTTTCTTGCCAGGTAAGTTGGTACACTTTGCCATTTAAAACGGTAATTCCTTCTCCAAAATACTTCGGATCGAGATTGACATTTAAGTCGGCTTTCCCTGACTTATAATCGGTGCGTAGTAATTTAGATTTACCATACTGTCCCGTCCCTTCATACAAAACACCGTTATAAAACTGCAGTCCTTGAGTGTAGGAGGTGATATCGTGTGGGTAAGTATTAATAATCGTGTATTTTAATAATTTAGGCTGTATTTTAGAGACCAATTCCAAACGGGTGGTGTCGGCTGTCGGTTTTCCCTCGCTGTACACAGTTGCGATGAGATCATGGTAGCCTAATTTGTCTTCTGTAAAGGGAAATGAAAACGCTGTATTTCCTTTGGTCGAACCTATACGTTTGTTGTTTAAGGCAAACGCAACACTGTCAATTTTTAGGTTATTGGGATTAGAAATTCCAGCGGAAACGGTTTCTCCTTGCGTATAGGTTGCCTTAATTTTGGTGTCATCAATTTGAAAACCTGTTTCTGTAGGGGCACAACTCGTTACGGTAATTCCTGCTAATAAAATGACTGTTAAGGATTTAAATGCTTTCATGCTTGTGATTGTCAAAATAGTGATTACAAATGTATTATTTATGCGGTTAAGATGTTGCAAAAAAACAAAAAGAATGAAATGGAAAAAAGATCATAAATTACC
>CAYNDK010000039.1:0-18468 GCA_964395965.1 uncultured Flavobacterium sp. | reverse complement strand
GGCACATGGCTGATGCAAACTAATATTTTCATATATTTAAGAGGGGTTTAAATTTTTCCGACGTAAAAGTAAAAAATATATTTCTAACTTTTGTATGCATGCATAATATTTTTTCATATTTCAATCGATTTCGCTGAAGATTCCGTTGAGTGACGGGTTTTCTGTTTTGAATTATTAAAAATTTAACGCAAAAATTCAGGGTATACTAATTCTTTTTTGCTCAAAAAGATGGTTTTAAGGCTAGCGGAAGTGAATTTTCTGCCCAATTATATCGATTTCGTAAAAAAAGCAGACACAAAATCGAAAGACGGAATATTTTAATCATCGAGAATTCTTATTTTTGCGAATCCTAAAACTGAATAACGAAATATTCGATATGAGAACGATCCAATTTAGAGAAGCGATAGCCGAAGCGATGAGCGAAGAAATGCGTCGCGACGAATCAGTATATTTAATGGGTGAAGAGGTGGCCGAATACAACGGTGCCTACAAAGCCTCCAAAGGAATGTTGGATGAGTTTGGCGCAAAACGTGTCATTGATACGCCTATTGCAGAACTTGGTTTCGCAGGAATCGCAGTAGGGTCAGCCATGAACGGTTGTCGTCCAATTGTAGAATTCATGACCTTCAACTTTTCATTAGTAGGTATTGACCAAATCATCAACAACGCAGCCAAAATGCGTCAGATGTCAGCCGGTCAATTTCCTATGCCTATGGTGTTCCGTGGTCCTACAGCATCTGCAGGTCAGTTGGCAGCAACCCACTCACAAGCTTTTGAAAACTGGTACGCGAACTGTCCTGGTCTGAAAGTGATTGTACCTTCAACGCCCTATGATGCAAAAGGTTTGTTGAAAGCAGCGATTCGTGATAACGATCCTGTTATTTTCATGGAATCAGAGCAAATGTATGGTGATAAAGGGGAAGTGCCTGAAGGAGAATACATCATTCCAATTGGTGTTGCCGATATCAAACGCGAAGGTGCTGATGTTACGATTGTTTCTTTTGGTAAAATTATCAAGGAAGCGTTAATCGCTGCCGATGAATTAGCCAAAGAAGGAATTTCTTGTGAAGTCATCGACTTACGTACCGTTCGTCCAATGGACTATGATGCGATTATTAATTCTGTGAAAAAAACCAATCGTTTAGTAGTATTAGAAGAGGCTTGGCCATTTGCCAGTGTAGCTTCTGAAATTACATACATGGTGCAAGAACGTGCGTTTGATTATTTGGATGCACCTGTTCAACGTATCACTACTGCTGATACACCAGCTCCTTATTCGCCAACACTTTTAAAAGAGTGGTTGCCCAATGCTGGCGATGTTGTTAAAGCGGTAAAAAAAGTAATGTATAAGTAAGGATATTCTTTTATATTTGAAGCCATTCCAGGTAATCTTGGAATGGCTTTTTTAGTTGATAAAAAACAGGATGAAGAAAAACCAATTATTTATATTCCTAGCTGTATTGTTTACAGCTTTTTCCTTTGCACAAACAAAAGTTAGTGGATTTGTAGTTGATAAAAAAAATCAACCAGTTCCTTTTGCAAATATCGTTTTTAAAGGGTCTAATGAAGGTGTGGTGTGTGATGAAAACGGTAAGTTCTATATCGAATCACAGAAAAACTACACCGTTTTGGTCGTGGCATTTATGGGTTTTACAACCAAAGATGTCGAACTTGAAAAGCCGGTGTTGTATAATTTGAAAGTGGTCTTAAATGAAGAGGAAGTATTGCAGGAAGTGGTGATTTATACGGGTAAAACTTCTAAAAAAAACAATCCTGCCTTGCGAATTCTTAGAAAAATATGGGAACGTAAGCGCCGAAATGGATTGCGCCTTTTTGACCAATATGCGTATGACAAATACGAGAAAGTAGAGTTTGATCTTAACTCTATTGATAGCAACTTTATGAAAAGTAAAGTGTTTAAAGGAATGGAGTTTATCTTTGATAAGGTTGATACGTCTTCAGTGACCGGAAAAACGTATTTGCCGATTTTTATAAACGAATCGGTTTATGAAGTTTTTGGCGATAACAAGCTGAGTAAGAAAAAAGAGATATTAAAAGGGAATAAAAACTCCGGACTAAGTAATGGTGATGGGGTCAATACGTTTATAAAAGACTTATACAACGACTATAATATCTACAACAATCACCTTACATTTTTTGATAAAAGTTTCACAAGTCCCATTTCAACAACCGGAATTGACGTGTATAATTATGTTTTACGTGACAGTGCCTATATAGATGATAAGTGGTGTTACAATATTGTGTTTTATCCCCGTCGTAAAAATGAACTGACCTTTAAAGGTGATTTTTGGGTGAATGATTCCACATTTGCGATTAAAAAGATTAATATGGCCGTATCGAAGAGTGCCAATATTAACTGGGTAAAAGATATTTACATTGAACAAGAATTTGATGTAGTTAACGATTCCGTTTTTCTCTTGACTCGCGACTACATGATGTCTGATTTCTCTTTGTCAAAAAAAGATGAAGCAAAAGGGGTTTATGGCAAACGAACAACCTTGTTCCGCAATCATAAATTTAACCAAGTAAAACCGGATAAGTTTTATCGTGACGAAGTCAATTTTATTGATAATTCGGTTTATACCCGAAATGAAGAGTTCTGGGAGCAAAACCGTTTTGAAAAACTCAATAAAGACGAGGTGGGTGTGTATAAAATGCTTGACACTTTAAAAACGGTCAAGAAATTTAAGAAAATGTACAACCTAGTCACGATTTTAGCCAGTGGCTATATACAAAAAGGTAATTTTGATTATGGTCCTATTTTTTCCACCTTTGGCTATAATGTGGTCGAAGGAATTCGTTTGCGAACAGGTGGACGAACGTATTTTGGGCCAAATGATAAGTGGCGTCTTCAGGGTTATACCGCGTTTGGATTTGATGATCATAAATTTAAATACGGTTTGTCTGCCAAGTGGATGATTGATACCAAAAATCGGGTGATTATTTCGGGAGGAAATCGTAGGGATATCGAGCAGATCGGCGCTAGTTTAACTACAACTAATGATGTGTTGGGTCGTAGCTTTGCTTCGTCAGGGATTTTTATGTCTGGAACAAATGGTAAACTTTCAAATATTAATTTGTCAACAGCTGCTATTGAAATTGAACCTGTAAAAAATTTAATTTTTGAAACCGGGTTTTCATTCCGAACTTTAGAGTCGGCTTCACGTGATCTTTTTACAATGGATTACTATACTGATGCCGCTCGAACACAAACGCGTGGTGATCTGCGTCAATCTGAAGTCCATTTTCAAACGGAATATACACCTGGGAAAAAGTCGGTTGGTTATGGGGTTGAACGCCTCTCTGTAGATAATCCCTACAGCCGATTATTTGTAAATGTCAGCCAAGGTTTTAAAGGAGTGCTGAATAGTGATTTTGAGTACACCAAAGTTCAGTTGTATTACAAACAGCCTTTTGTAATCGGTCCACTTGGCCGAACAAATGTGACCATTGAAATGGGGAAAACCTTTGGAAAAGTTCCTTTAGGTTTGATGAGCGTTGTGCCCGGTAATCAAACCTATTTTATTATCGGCAACACTTTCAGTAATTTGAATTTTTATGAATTTGTCACTGATGAATATGTTACGTTTCAATGGGATCATAATTTTCAAGGTCGATTGTTCTCTCGTATACCCTTATTGCGTAAGTTAAATTGGCGCGAAATTGTTGGAATCCGTGGTGTTTATGGAGGTTTTTCAGAACAAAACCGATTGCTAAATGCTTCAAATTTAGTCTACAAAGCACCTACACAACCTTATTGGGAATACAGTGTCGGAATTGGAAATATTTTTAAAGTGTTCCGAATTGATGCTTCATGGCGAGGAAATTACCGTGATTTACCTGGAACAAATAATTTTACGATTAAAGGAGAGTTTGGGTTCTATTTTTAGGTAGTAAATTTAAAATCAAACACATAAGCTGTTTTTGAGGTGTTGAATCTCGAAAACAGCTTTTTTTATTCGATAAATAGAGTATGAAGCGAATTGAAGTTATGTATAGTAAAATGATAAAAAAAGTAGTGTAAAAAAACACATCATCTAATTTTAAGGTTAAAAAAATTAGGGATTCACAAATGCGTGATAGGTATATATTTTTTTTGCATTTCTTTTTGGCGAATAGAAGTTGGACGCAGTAAATTTGCGCCCTTGAATAGTAATTCCGTAAAAGAAATGACAGCAGATAATAAAAATACTTTCGATGTATTAATCGAAATTCCAAAAGGAAGTCGTAACAAATACGAATATGATTTTGAATTAAAGAAAATTCGTTATGACCGTATGTTGTTCTCTTCCATGATGTATCCAGCAGATTATGGATTTATTCCTGAAACGTTAGCATTGGATGGTGACCCACTTGATGTTTTGGTTTTAGTGACCGAACCTACTTTCCCAATGTGTGTTATGGAGGTTAAACCTATTGGAGTGTTCCACATGGCAGATGATAAAGGACCCGATGAGAAAATTATTTGTGTACCTGTTTCTGACCCAATTTGGAATAAATTAAACGATTTACACGATATTAATCCCCATTTATTGAAAGAGATTGAGCACTTTTTTGAAGTGTATAAAGATCTTGAAAACAAACAAGTTGATGTACATGGTTGGGGTAATGTGGAAGAGGCACGTGAAATTTTACAACAATGTATCGATCGTTTTGCTGCCATAGAAAACCGTCCAGAAGGATTGTTTAGTATCAAATAATTGTACAGTATTGCTTGGTTAGCATAATTGTTTATCAAATCAAATCAAAAAGAGTTGGCTTTCGTCAGCTCTTTTTTGTTTTTAGCATTTTTGATATTCAGTCGGTTATAATAGAGTTCACGGATGGGTTGGCTTGAAAAATAACGAAAAATTAACGCTAACGTTACGATATGTATTTTGAAATCCCTTGTGAATAAAGGAAAATTGACAGATTGGTATTTATTTTTAATAAAATGATAAAATACATAATTATCGAATTTATTTTTCTTTATTTTTGTTTGATTTGATAATTTAAATTCAATAACTAACTAACCAACTTTATGGAGAAAATGTTTATCTATCTGCCAATTGCTATGGCAGTGTTAGGACTGATATTCATGGGGATTAAAGCCTCATGGATAAACAAACAGGATGCCGGTGATGAACGCATGCAAAGTATTGCCAAAAGTATTCAAGAAGGAGCCATGGCGTTTCTTAAAGCTGAATACCGAATTTTGGCTATTTTCGTAGTCATCGCTTCTGTAGCTTTATTCGCCGTTTCCCAGATTTCTGGAGTTTCGCATTGGATGATCGTAGTCGCGTTCATTTTTGGTGCAATCTTCTCAGCTTTAGCCGGAAATATCGGGATGCGCATCGCAACAAAATCGAATGTACGCACCACACAGGCAGCTAAAACAAGTTTGCCTCAAGCCTTGAAAGTTTCCTTCTCAGGAGGTACCGTTATGGGATTGGGTGTTGCCGGGTTGGCCGTACTAGGTTTGAGCATTTTCTTTTTAGTATTCTTAAACCAATTCATGGGCATCGAAGGAAAATCCTTCTATGATAATATGTCTATGGTGTTGGAAACCTTAGCCGGATTCTCGCTTGGTGCTGAATCGATTGCTTTGTTTGCCCGTGTGGGTGGTGGTATTTATACCAAAGCCGCTGACGTAGGTGCCGACTTAGTTGGAAAAGTGGAAGCGGGTATTCCCGAAGACGATCCACGTAATCCTGCAACTATCGCCGATAACGTAGGAGACAACGTGGGAGACGTTGCGGGTATGGGAGCCGACTTGTTTGGTTCATATGTAGCTACCGTTTTGGCGTCAATGGTGCTAGGTAATTATATCATTAAAGATATGACCGAAGCCAATGGAGCTCAATTTTCGGATGCTTTCGGAAATATGGGGCCTATTTTATTACCGCTTGCCATTGCAGGTATCGGAATCTTAGCTTCGATCATTGGAACTTTCTTTGTGAAAATTAAAAACAACGATGCTAAAGAAGCTGAAGTACAAGGCGCTTTAAACTTAGGGAACTACATCTCTTTAGCTTTAACAGTGGTGGCTTGTTGGTTCTTAATCGACAAAATGTTACCCGCTACCATTAATATGAATTTCTTTGGTGAAGGGGTGAAAGAAGTGCCACGAATCAACGTGTTCTATGCTACATTAGTAGGTTTAGCAGTAGGTTTGTTGATTTCTGCGATTACCGAATACTTCACCGCTTTGGGTAAAAAACCAGTATTAAACATTGTACAAAATTCATCTACAGGGGCTGCAACCAATATTATTGCCGGACTTGCAACAGGGATGAAGTCTACTTTCGGTTCAGTGATTCTTTTTGCTGCAGCGATTTGGGGTGCTTATTTCTTGGCAGGTTTCTATGGAGTAGCTATTGCTGCTTCTGCGATGATGGCCACCACAGCAATGCAGTTAGCCATTGATGCTTTCGGACCCATCGCAGATAATGCTGGTGGTGTTGCTGAAATGAGTGAATTACCCAAAGAAGTACGTCAACGTACCGACGTTTTAGACTCAGTAGGAAATACAACTGCTGCTGTAGGTAAAGGGTTTGCAATTGCTTCTGCGGCATTGACGGCATTGGCTTTATTTGCAGCTTATGTTACCTTTACAGGTATCGACGGTATTAATATTTTCAAAGCAGATGTTTTGGCGGCCTTGTTTATCGGTGGAATGATCCCCGTAATTTTCTCAGCTTTAGCGATGCAATCCGTTGGGAAAGCAGCCATGGATATGGTACAAGAAGTACGTCGTCAGTTCCGTGAAATTCCAGGTATTATGGAAGGAACAGGCAAACCAGAATATGGAAAATGTGTGGACATTTCTACGAAAGCCGCTTTACGCGAAATGATGTTGCCGGGTGCTATCACAATCATTACCCCAATTATTCTAGGTTTATTAATGGGACCAGAAGCCTTAGGAGGATATATGGCTGGTGTTTGTGTATCGGGTGTGTTGTGGGCTATTTTCCAAAACAATGCCGGTGGTGCTTGGGATAATGCGAAAAAATCATTTGAAGCGGGCGTTGAAATTAATGGTGAAATGACCTTCAAAGGTTCCGATGCGCACAAAGCAGCTGTAACGGGTGATACCGTTGGGGATCCATTCAAGGATACTTCAGGACCTTCTATGAACATCTTAATCAAATTAACGTGTTTGGTAGGATTGGTTATTGCGCCGATCTTAAGCAACGGTCACAGTACAGTGGACAAAAAAGAATGCGCTAAAAAAGAAATGTGTGCTTCTAAAGAAAACTGTAAAGGCGATTGTGCCGGTGATAAATGTGACGGTAAATGCGAAGGAGAAATGATGGGCAAATGCGATATGAGCAAATGTGCCTCTATGACCAAAGAAGAATGTGCAAAAATGTGCGATTCTTTGGGTTGCTCTCCCGAAGAAAAAGAAAAATGTTTATCACATTATGATAAAGACGGAAAATTTATTGGTGAAATGAAAGGCAAAGAATGCTGTTCAGAAGCTCATAAATAATCGGTCAAAACGAATAAATACTAATCCCCGCTCAATTGCGGGGATTTTTTTTACTGAAAATGAAGCTTTTACAAAGTATTTAGCTACATTTGAGTTCTTCAAGTCGCTACAGTTCAATTTTTTACCAACCAAAACCAATCAAATGAAAAACAAAATTGTATTCTTAGCGCTCGCGACTCTTATCAGTTTTTTTCTTAGTTGTAGTAAAGACGATAATCAAGGTGAAATTACCGAACCTTCTGGAACCGTAAAAGGAACACTTACCGTGAAAAACGGATCAAAACCCGTTGGAGGTGCGCTCGTTTTTGTATTCGATTCCAAAAATGAAATCCATTATACCCGAACAGCTGCTGATGGAACGTTTACACTTGTAGCTCCAGTCGGTCAACGAAATTTATACCTTCAAACAGGTAACGGGTCCAATTTTAGAACTACTCTCGAAATTGATGTTGTGAAAGACGAAACAATTACAGTAGATCCCACACTTTGTCGTTTGGAACAAGTTGCCAATATGGCCTATGTACCGGGATCCTATGATAAAATCGAGTTGATTGTACAATCTTTGGGGTATACTATTCAGTCCATTACACATAACGATCTATCCAATTATGCTACCATTTCACAATACGATATTATCTTTTTGAATTGTGGGGGGAAACAAAATACACTCAATGCACAAATCGATACGAATCTTGCCAATTTTGTAACCAATGGAGGTAGTTTGTATGCTTCCGATTGGGCCGTTGCTTATTTAACAGGTGGTGGCACCAATTCCAATTCGTGTAACTTACCTTTTGGATTTATCTCCGATGATAAAATGTGTGCCATCAATAACGGAGCTTCAGGGTTCATCAATGGCGCCACCATTCCCGATGCAAACTTAGCAGCAGCCATCGGATTTTCAACCTTGAATATTGATTACGATCTTGGAAGTTGGGAACAAATCAATGCTTATGACCCTGCATTTTGGGAAGCTTTGGTGATGAATCCTTCCAATAATCAACCTTTAATGGTGCGTAATACGGATTTCTCTGGCGGGGCTGTAGGGACACCCGTAGGTGGCGACGATACCGGCTGGGTAACCATCTGCCATCACGATGAGGCGACAAATTCTAATGTAACAATCACCATTAGTGCTTCAGCTTGGGCAGCTCATCAAGCCCACGGTGATACACTCGGACCTTGTCAAGGAAATGCCAATAGTGGAACCATTTATTATACAACTTTTCATAATCACGCTTCTGGAAATATCGGTAATACCTCTTATATCTTAGAATATGTGATTTTGAATTTATAATCAACTTAGATTTCAATATAGGCCTCACTTCGGTGGGGCTTTTTTTTTATATTTACCTAAACAATATAAACTAAAAAATGCGCACGCAACTTTCTTTGCTTTTTGTTCTTCTAGCCTCATGGGCATGGTCTCAAACTAATTATCCTTTGATTCCAAAACCGAATTATGTCGAATTTCACGATGGTTTTTTTACGGTTAAAGAAACCCTAATCATTTCAGCTCCTATGGAAATGGATGCCGAAGCCGAACCGTTGATGAAAGAAATTCGTTTGCGTAAAAAGGCACTCTATGTTACCAATAAAGCGGGAATCGTAGAGGATGCCATTGTCGTGCAAATCGAACCCAAATTGGCTCCTGAAGCCTACGAAATTCAGATCAACCCCAAAGTTATTTTTCTTAAAGCAGCTGATTATACCGGCGTGCAATACGGATTTCAAACCTTAACCCAACTACTCATTAATGTTCCCAAAGATCAGTTGCAATTTCCTTGCGGAATTATTCAAGACGCCCCCAAATTCAAATGGCGCGGTATGCACCTTGATGTGAGTCGGCATTTCTTTCCAAAAGAATCCATCTTTAAATACATCGATTACCTTGCGGCCTACAAATACAATACGTTTCATTGGCACCTCACCGATGACCAAGGTTGGCGAATCGAAATTAAAAAGTATCCCAAACTTACCGAAGTAGGTGCGTGGCGCAACGGTTCGATGGTGGGTCATTACAACGATCAAAAGTTTGATACTGAACGTTACGGCGGCTTTTATACCGAAGCTGATGTTCGCGATGTGGTGGATTATGCGCGCATCCGACATATTACGATTGTTCCTGAAATTGAAATGCCCGGACATGCGCGTGCTTCTTTAGCGGCCTATCCGCAGTTTTCTTGTACGGGCGGACCTTTTGAAGTGGCCAAAGAATGGGGCGTACTCGAGGATGTGTTTTGTCCCAAAGAAGAAACCTTCACTTTTTTACAAGATGTATTGACAGAGGTCATGAATTTATTCCCCGGACAATTTATTCATATTGGAGGAGACGAATGCCCGAAAACCCGTTGGAAAGCCTGTCCCAATTGCCAAAAACGGATGAAGGAAAATAACCTGAAAGACGAACACGAATTACAGAGCTATTTTATCCAACGTATTGAGAAATTTGTCAATGCTAAAGGCAAAAAAATCATCGGTTGGGACGAAATACTCGAAGGAGGTTTAGCTCCTAATGCAGCCGTGATGAGTTGGCGGGGAACCGAAGGCGGTATCGCTGCCGCAAAACAAAAACATCAAGTAGTGATGACACCCGGATCACATTGTTACTTTGATCATTATCAGGGCGAACCCAAAAATGAACCCTTGGCGATAGGCGGGTATACGCCATTGGAAAAAGTGTATAGCTATCAACCCATTCCTACCGAACTCAATGCGGACGAAGCACAATATATTTTAGGCGCACAAGCGAATGTTTGGACGGAATATATTCCCACTTTTGAACAGGTAGAATACATGATTTTCCCACGGATGACGGCACTTGCTGAAGTGTTGTGGGGAACGGCGAATGCCAATGATTATTCCAATTACTTTAACCGTGTGACCCAACATTTTAAAGAATGGGAAACCAAAAAAATCAACTTTAGTAAAGCGGTATTCGAAATTACTGCGGAGGTCATGCCAAATCCCGGTGGTGAAAATGGCGTATTGTATGTGTTGAAATCCAACCAAAACCAAGCTAATATTCATTATACGGTGGACGGAAGTCAGCCCACCGCACAATCGCCAACTATTTCCAATGCGCTAACTCTAAAGCAATCCCAAACGGTGAAAGCAGCCTATTTTGAAGAAACTACCCAAAAAAGTGCGCTTTCTGAACAAACCTTCACCATACACAAAGCCACTAGTTGTTTGGTCAATCTTCAAAATCAACCCGATAAACGCTACAGTGCTGGAGGTAGTTTTGCCTTAGTCAACGGAATCAAAGGGGATACCCAAAAGTTCGGTCGCGATTGGTTAGGGTTTTGGGAAAAAGATATGGTAGCTCTTATCGATTTGGGTAAAAAACAAACCATCACGCACTTGAATGTAGGAACACTCGAGAGTCCGTCAAGCTGGATTTATTTTCCCAATGAAGTTGTTTTCGAAGTGTCTACCGATGGCATTAAATTCGAAACAATTCAAACTTTTTCCCAATCAGATATTCAACAAGCCAAAGGGAATGTGGATTGGAAAGGGAAAAAAGTAAAAGCACAATTCGTGAAAGTAACGGCCAAAAATAAGGGTAAAATTCAAGACGGAATGCCCGGTGCCGGCAATGGTTCTTGGCTTTTTGTGGACGAAATAATCGTGGAATAAATGGAAAATACACGTCGTAAATTTTTAAAATCAGCCGCGCTGGGAACGGTTGGCTTATCGCTTACTTCTTGGCAAACTGAGGCTGCTGAAAGCTCCAATAATCCTTCTTTAGTAGGAACAAAACCCATCGTGCTCTCTACATGGAATTTTGGTTTACAAGCCAACGAAGCGGCTTGGGAAATATTAGCCAAAAAAGGTCGTGCCCTAGATGCTGTGGAAGCCGGTGTGCGCATTCCTGAGGGTGATCCCAACGAACGCAGTGTGGGTTATGGCGGTCGTCCTGATCGCGATGGTAAAGTGACTCTCGATGCCTGTATCATGGATGAATTATCCAATATCGGTTCGGTGGCGTGTCTCGAACATATCAAACATCCTATTTCCGTGGCACGTGCCGTTATGGAAAAAACACCGCATGTAATGTTGGTCGGTCAAGGAGCGCTGGATTTTGCCCTGTCGCAAGGATTCAAAAAAGAGAATTTATTAGTCGAAGCTTCAGAAAAAGAATGGAAAGAGTGGCTAAAAACAAGTCAGTACCAACCCAAAGTCAATATCGAAAACCACGATACCATTGGCATGATTGCTCTTGATGCGGCTGGGAATCTATCGGGCGCTTGTACCACGAGTGGTATGGCCTATAAAATGCACGGTCGTGTGGGGGATTCGCCGATTATTGGTGCCGGACTCTATGTCGATAACGAAATTGGTGCCGCTACAGCTACTGGACATGGTGAAGAAGTGATTCGAATTGCTGGATGTCATTTGGTGGTCGAACTCATGCGCCAAGGGAAGTCGCCGCAACAAGCTTGTGAAGAAGCCGTGATGCGCATCGTGAAACTGACCCAAAACCGAAAAAAGAATTTAAAAGATATACAAGTGGGATTTATCGCTTTGGACAAACAAGGGAATTATGGTTCCTATTGTGTGCAAGGGGGATTCAATTATGCCGTACACGATACTACTGGCAACCGTTTGATTGACGCTAATTTTTATTTAAAATGATCCAACTCGAAATCGCTTGTTTTAATCCCGAATCGGCTATTATCGCTGCACAAGCCGGTGCCGATCGTATCGAATTGTGTGACGGAATCGAAGTAGGAGGAACTACTCCCGATTTAGAAACCACACAAAAAGTCCTGACCCAAGTGCCCATTCCGGTTTATGTGATGGTGCGGCCACGAGGAGGTGATTTTGTGTATACCGATGCAGAATTTCAGGCTATGAAAGACAGTATTGCGGATTTTAAAAAACTGCAAGTCCATGGTTTGGTATTCGGAATTTTAAAGGAAGATGATACGCTGGACGAAGAGCGCAACCGACTATTAGTCGCACTGGCGCATCCCATTCCGTGTACGTTTCACCGTGCTTTTGACCGTGTGTCTAATTGGGAAACTGCCTTGGAACAAATCATCGATTGTGGCTTTACAACAATACTCACTTCAGGAACAAAAGCCAATGTGGTAGAAGGAATACACGAACTCCAAGCAATGCAACAAAAAGCAGCAAATCGTATTACCATCATGCCCGGCGGCGGACTACGTTCTTCCAATGTTCGCCAAATTGTAAATACAACAGGTGTGCATTTTGTACATTCTTCGGCAATTACGGATGGAGGAATTATTGCTAATCCTGAAGAAGTTATAGCTTTAAAAAAGGAATCGAATGCATAAAAAGTGGTTGTTTTTTCTTCTTTGGTCAATCGGACTCACCGCTCAAGTACTGGAAAAAGACTTGAGTCAGTTGTCATGGACGGTTCATCAATGGGGAAAGAATGAAAAACTAAAGGCTACGGTTCCTGGTACTATTCATACCGACTTGCTCGCCAACCAACGTATTCCCGATCCTTTTTTGCAATCCAATGAAAAAGAAGTGCAGTGGATTGAAAACGAAGATTGGGTATATGAAACCGAATTTGTATTGACCCATGCCGAACTCCAAAAGGAGCATATCGAACTCCTATTTGAAGGCCTCGATACCTATGCCTCGGTTTTTTTAAATGGTCAATCCTTGTTCGATGGGGATAATATGTTTCGCACCTGGCGTGTGGATATAAAACCTTTCGCGAAAGCGCAAAACCATTTAAAAATTCAGTTTAAATCAGCGGTGCAACAAACCAATGCATTAGCCCAAAAAATACCCTATCAACTCCCGGATGATAATCGCGTTTTTGCTCGTAAAGCACCCTATCAATTCGGCTGGGATTGGGGACCGCGCTTGGTAACTTGTGGCATTTGGAAGCCTGTCAAATTGCAGTTGTGGGACGATGTACGCATCCAGCATGTGTTTCACGAACAAAAAAACATCACTCAAGAACAAGCGGAAGTTATTGTTCACGTAGCATTGGAAGCAAGCAAAGCAACCACAGTGTCGCTTTTAGTTAATCACCAAAAACGTAAGGTTCACGTGCAGCCCGGAACTACGGTCGTTGATTTTTCTATAACTATTGAAAATCCTAAATTATGGTGGTGCAACGGTTTGGGTACGCCACACTTATATTCCCTTCCGATTACCCTTGAACAAAAAAGAAAAGTACGCGATAGTCGGGAACTTAAAATAGGAATCCGCACGATCGAACTCGTTCAAGAACCTGATGCCCAAGGGAAAAGTTTTTACTTCAAACTCAATGGGCAACCCGTTTTTATGAAGGGTTCGAATGTGATTCCCCCCGATAGTTTTGTGCCGCGCACGACTACCGCACAATGGGAAGCTTTGGTGGAGAACGCCCGACTTTCCAATCAAAACATGCTGCGCGTTTGGGGCGGAGGCGTCTACGCCGATGATGCGTTTTATGCCGCTTGTGATGAAAAAGGGATTTTGGTATGGCAGGATTTTATGTTTGCTTGCGCCATGTTTCCGGGTGATGAGCCCTTTCTCCAATCGGTTGAAAAGGAAGTCGAAGATCAGGTCAAACGTTTGCAAAACCATCCCTCACTAGCTTTGTGGTGTGGTAATAACGAAAGCGACGAAGGATGGCACAATTGGGGTTGGCAAAAACAATACAAGTATACGGCTCAAGATTCTGCCCGAATTTGGGAGGATTATCAGCAGTTGTTTCACCAACGGATACCCAATACGTTAAGTCGATTATTACCTTCGAATGAAAACCGGTATTGGCCGTCCTCGCCGTCTATCGGTTGGGGAAAAAAGGAGAGTCTGACCCAAGGCGATTCCCATTATTGGGGCGTGTGGTGGGGATTGGAACCTTTTGAAAGCTATGATAAAAAAGTGGGCCGATTCATGAGCGAATACGGTTTTCAATGGATGCCTTCACTTCAAACATTACGCATATTATCAGATGGTGAACCGTTAGCACTAACCTCAAAAGCCATTCGTCACCATCAAAAACATCTTACGGGTTTTGAAACTATTGAAAACTACCTAAAGCGGGATTACCAAAACCCCAATTCATTTGAAAATTACGTTTATGTTTCACAACTTTTGCAAGCTTACGGTTTGCAAAAAGCCATTGAAGCCCATCGACGCAACCGCCCCTATTGCATGGGAAGTTTGTATTGGCAATTGGACGATTGTTGGCCGGTGACTTCGTGGAGTTCGATGGATTATTTTGGCCATTGGAAGGCCGCGCAGTATCAAGTGAAGCGAAGTTTTGCTCCGCAATTGATTGTGCCAAAATGGAAAGACAATGCATTAGAAATTAATTTGATTAATGATGCAGATACTGTTCATGAGGGAGAAGTCCAACTCAGATGGTTCTCGATGCGTGGTGTGCTGTTAAAAGAGAAACGACTTAACGCGACAATGTTGGCCAATGGCGTCAATACAATACCCTTAGAAAAAGAAACCGATTGGCCTAAATTAGACGGGACGGTTGTTTTACAAATTAATTTCAAAGCGCCTGAAATGCAACTAAATGCAATTTATACAGGAGTTACTCCTAAAGATTTGCAATTGCAAAAGCCTCGAATTTCTTTAGAAAAAATCAATGCCACTACGATTGCCATTCAAACCGATGTGTTTGCGAAAAATGTAGCATTAATCAGTTCTGAAAAAGTGCTGTTTAGCGATAATTATTTTGATTTGCTTCCCGGGGAAACCAAGTACATTACGCTTGACAAACCACTTTCATCTTCGGTGATAGTGAAAAGTCTTTGGGATACTTTGCCATAAAAAAACCTGCCGTGAAGCAGGTTGGGAGTATTTTTTTGGTATTAGAATAAACCGTTGATTTCAGCGTCAATGCGGTTGAGAATCGTCCCTAAATCTTCGGGATTATTCACAAAATCGATATTGTCTACATCAATAATCAATAATTTTCCTTTGTCGTAGGTTTGAATCCAAGCTTCATAGCGTTCGTTCAAACGGCTGAGGTAATCAATGGAAATGGTATTTTCATAATCGCGACCGCGCATGTGGATTTGTTTCACCAAATTCGGAATCGAACTGCGCAAATAAATCATCAAATCGGGTGCTTTCACCAAGGCTTCCATTAATTCAAACAACGAACTGTAGTTTTCGAAATCGCGATTCGTCATCAAACCCATCGCGTGTAAGTTGGGCGCGAAAATATGCGCATCTTCGTAAATGGTACGGTCTTGAATGATTTTTTTACCGCTTTCGCGAATTTGTAAAATTTGACGAAAACGACTATTCAAGAAGTAAATTTGAAGGTTGAACGACCAACGTTCCATTTGGTGGTAAAAGTCGTCCAAGTAGGGGTTGTCAACTACATCTTCATAGTGAGGTTCCCATTTATAATGTTTGGCCAAATAACGCGTCAACGTTGTTTTTCCAGCACCAATATTTCCTGCTACAGCAATATGCATTACGGTAATGTGATTTTATAGTTTGTGATTCCTTTGTCCGTAAAAATAGATAAAATTTGTTCTTTACAATATATTTTTTTGATGGATTTCTCAACAATTTCAATGGTGTAAATTTTTCCATCTACTAATGTTTTGAGAAAGAGTTGGTCCCCCTTCATAAACAATGCTTTTTGGTTGTCCAAGAGTTGTATTACACCCTCGGCTACTTCTCCTAAATCGGTCAACTGCCCATAAATACTCATAGTTTTCCAATGTTTTTTGGAGTCAATCCATTGGATTAAATTAAAAGAACATTGGTAGTACTGCCATTCTCCTTGAACAGGATTGCCAATAGGGGTAAATGAGTTGGTTGCCAAATTGAACAGACCGATTTGTTGTAGCGATGCGTCATAGATCCAAAGTCGATTTTGATTTGACATCCCTATACTGTTTACTAAAAGCGGTACAGGTAAGTTTGAAAAAGAGATGGTCTGAATTTCATTAAGGTAATTGTCCAATACTACAGCAGAATTGAAATTTTCATAAAAAATAACAGGTCGTAAAGGATTCGTGAGGTCTACTTTTTTTATAGCACCCATCGGAAGATTTTGGTATTGAATTTTAACACCGTTATTCTCCTTGTACAAAACATTAGTATCACTATAAAAATAATTTCCCAAACCATCATTACCCCAAAATTGATCGGCTTTTATGGGAAGATGTTCTAAAAACTGAACACGCAACGAATTGGTTTGTGACCAGCAATAATGAATACCTACAAAAAGAAAAAATAGCTGAAGTTTTTGCATCATGAAGCTAAGATACTTTAAACCTTGAGAATAGGCAAAAGTCTAACCAATGAATTTAACAAAAGATTGGTAACAAAATACCAGTTCAATCGTCATATTTGCTTTAAAAAATATACTTTATGAGAAGCTATCTACTCTCCTTTGCCTTCAGTATTTGTTCCTTTGTGTCTTGGGCTCAAAAAGATTTTCAAGGTATGGCTGTTTACGAATCCAAAACAAGTACAGCCGATTTCAAGTCCCGTTTTGAAGGGAACAAGAATATCACCCCAGAAATGCAAAAAATGATTGAAGAGCGTATGAAGAAAATGTTTGAAAAAACATTTGTACTTAATTTCGATCGACAAGCTTCTATTTATAAAGAAGAAGAAAAGTTGGATGCACCAGGTCAAGGAAATGGAGGGTTTCGCATGATGTCTTCTTTTATGGGAGGTGGTGGAACCTATTACAAAAATGTGAAAGACCAAATGTATACCGTTGACAAAGAGTTTATGGGTAAAGAATTTTTGGTGAAAGATACGCTGACGCATTTTAAATGGCAAATGACAGGTGAGTCAAAACAAATTGGAGGATATACTTGTTTGAAAGCTACCTGTGTCATTCCAGCTAGCAAAACAGATTTTCGAAATTTCCGACCAAAGAAGAAAGAAGAAAAAGCGGAAGAAAAACCAGCAGCAGCAACAGAAACTCCCAAAGATGGAGCAAAAGATGCAACGGCAACCACAGAGAAGAAAGAAACCCGTACCAATTTTATGGAGGATTTTGACTTGCCGAAAGATATTACTATAACCGCATGGTATACCCCTGAAATACCCATTAATCAAGGTCCTGAAAGTTATTGGGGATTACCAGGGCTAATCTTGGAAGTCAACGATGGGAAAACAATTATTCTTTGTTCAAAAATTGTTTTGAATCCCAAAGAAAAGGCTGAAATTAAAGCGCCTTCAAGCGGTAAAGAAGTAAAACAAAAAGAATACGATGAAATCGTAATTAAAAAGATGGAAGAAATGCGTGAAATGAATAGCGGGCCAGGGGGTAACCGTATGGAATTCCGTATGTCACGTTAATTTTTTTTCAATAGAACCAACCCATGAAGCAACTAATTTATCTCGTAATTCTATTAAGTACATCTTTTGCAATTGCTCAAAACATTCGTGTAGAAGGCACTGTAACAGAAGCAGGTAAAACCCCTCTGGAAATGGCCAATGTAATGGCGGTTAATCAAGATACCAAAGGCGTTGATTCCTATGCGATCACCAATGATAAAGGGAAGTACTCGTTAACGCTTAAAGCAAACACACCCTATGTAATTAAGTTAAGTTACATCGGAATGCAAAATAAAGAAATCACACTACAGACGAAGTCCGAAAATATTACACAAAATATTGCGATGGAACCCGGTGGGATTCAATTGGATGGTGTGGAAATTATCAAAGAAATGCCCGTTTCCATCAAAGGCGATACCATTATGTATAACGCCGATTCGTTTAAAAATGGTACCGAGCGCAAGTTGGAAGATGTCTTGAAAAAGCTCCCTGGCGTTGAAGTCAATGCCGACGGTGAAGTAGAGGTAGAAGGGAAAAAAGTAACCAAATTAATGGTGGAAGGAAAAGATTTCTTTGATGGCGATACCAAACTTGGAGTGAAAAACATTCCCGCTGATGCCATTGATAAAGTGCAAGTGTTACGCAATTACAATGAAAATTCAATTCTGAAAGGTGTAGAAAACAACCAAGATAATGTAGCGATGAACATCAAATTGAAAGAGGGT
>CAYNDK010000038.1:0-18473 GCA_964395965.1 uncultured Flavobacterium sp. | reverse complement strand
TGGAATTGTTATTTGGGATATTTATCAAAAAATGAACTAAGCCTCAATGAAATCAACCCTCATTTATCTCTATTTTTTTCTACAAGCCACTATTTCGTTTGCACAAATAACAAACACTGCACCCGTTTTAAATGCCACAGGCAATCAACCCTATTGTGCTGGCACGGCGATTCCAATAGCTACCTCAATGACCATTACCGACCCTGATGACCTGGGAACCGCACACCTTTATATCCAGATTTCGAATGGATACCAACAAGGTCAGGATCTTTTAACGCTCACAGGCACCCATCCGAATGTGACGAGCAGTTGGAATGCAAATACAGGTAAACTTACCCTCTCCGGAATTACAAGTCAACCAACCTACACCGAATTAATTGCTGCTGTACTCGCTGTTACGTATCAAAGTACAGCTCCGAATCCTAGTGGTACTCGGTCGTTTTCTATTTCTGTAGGAGATGCCAATTTTTTACCCTCAACAGGGCACTTTTACCTTTATGTACCGAGTTTAGGAATTACGTGGACCAGTGCATTAGCACAGGCTGCTGCAAGCACCTATTTTGGACTCCAAGGATACTTGGCGACACTTACCACGTTGGACGAAGCAGTATTTAGTGGTAATCAGGCTTCGGGGACGGGTTGGATAGGCGCAAGTGATTCACAGACCGAAGGCCAATGGCGCTGGATGTCTGGTCCTGAGGCAGGCACCAATTTAACATTTAGTTACTGGAATAATGGCGAGCCAAACAATTTAGGCGACGAAGATTATGCGCACATCACTGCTCCTGGAGTTGGACTACCGGGGTCTTGGAACGACATGACCAATACTGGCGAACCTTCAGGTAATTACCAGCCTAAAGGATATATTGTGGAATTTGGTGGTATGCCTGGCGATCCCGTTTTGCAAATCTCGACAAGTACTACAATTTATATTCCTCAAATCACACAAACAGTTGACGGTGTGAGTTGTGGTCCGGGCACCATTACGTTGAGCGCAACTACCAATGCCACCGGAATTAATTGGTTTACTGCTCCTATCGGAGGAACACCCATCGCAACTGGAAACCAGTTTACAACTCCCCTACTTACAACTACTACCGTTTATTATACCGAACCATCACTGTGTAGTAATAGCACTCGTGTTCCTGTAACTGCAACCGTTTTAGATATTCCGATAGTAACAATTACGGCAAACACACCCACTTGCGCAGGACTTAGCACACTAGTGTCGGCCTCAACTACGGTTGGTCAAATTCGTTGGTATGACAGTCCCACTGCTACCCAAGCTTTGGCTTCAGGTTCAAACTTTACTACACCTATTCTCTCAGGTCCCACTACATTTTATGTGGAGGCCAACAACAATGGTTGTCGTTCTTCACGAATTGCTGTACCCCTAACCGTTTATCCAACGCCCAATTTAGGTGCTGATGAAATCATAACTGTTTGTGAAAATAAATCTGCAACCCTCGCTGTATTTTATCCGTCTGCTACTTATTCATGGTCTACAGGACAAACTACAGCATCGATAATCGCAACAAATCCTGGATTGTATACTGTTACAGTGACCACTCCGTTTAACTGTGCTGACACTAAAATTTTTGAAGTGCAGAAATTCCCACTACCGATCATCTCATCCATCGATGTAAACGGCTTGAATGTTCAAGTCAACATGACACAAACAGGAACGTATGAGTACAGTATTGATGGCATTGTGTTTCAAGACAGTCCTTTTTTCACATTAGCTACTGGCGGACATTACATAATGACTGTTCGCGAAAAACATGGGTGTGGTTTACAAGAAGTTCCTTTTCTAGCCAATGTTTTCCCTTCTTATTTTACTCCAAATGGTGATGGCATCAATGACAGTTGGTCGGGAATGGGCATAGATTTTACAGTTGGAGATCGCGTTACTGTATTTGATCGTTTTGGAAAGGTTATTACGGTATTATCAATCGCTAATCCGAGTTGGCAAGGTATGCAAAATGGCAAACCTGCTCCAGCAGATGATTACTGGTATTTTTACGAAAGTGAAGCTTTACAACTCAACCAGCGAGGCCATTTTAGTTTAAAGCGCTAGTTTTTTCTGAATTTCTTGGAGTATAAAAATATAATCTGCCTGATTCTTCACAAAATCCAACTCTGAAACATCTATAATTAATACGTTGAGATTTTTCTGGGTTTTGATAAAATCCAAATAGCCATTATTAATTTTATCAAGGTATTCAGCAGGTATTTCTTGCTCATAACTTCGCCCTCGCTTTCGAATATTTTGCAATAGACGTGTTGTATTTTGATACAAGTAAATATACAAATCTGGTTTTGGCATTTCTTTGTAAATGATGTCAAACAGTGTCTTGTAAAGTCTGTATTCATCTTCTGCCAAAGTAACCTTTGCAAAAATCAAAGATTTGAAGATATGATAATCGGCTACAATAAAATCTTTAAACAAATCAAACTGCGAAAGATCATCCGAAATTTGCTGGTAACGATCGGCCAAAAAAGACATTTCTAGCGGGAAGGCATAACGATTTTGATCTTTGTAAAATTTTGGCAAAAAAGGATTATCTGCAAATCGTTCATATACCGTTTTGGCATTAAAATCCTCTGCCATTTTGGTCGCCAATGTCGTTTTTCCTGCCCCAATGTTGCCCTCAATCGCTATGTAATTGAATGCATTCAAAGCAACAAGACTCATAGGTGATTTCACTCGAGCTACTTGCACACAGGAACTAGCGTCTGAACAGCTACTCAATAATTCCACTGCTGTTTTATTTAGAACAGGATGTCGCCATTGAGGCAATACATCGACCAAAGGCTGCAGCACAAAGCGACGTTGAGTCATCAGTACATGAGGCACTGTCAATGATTCGGTTTCAATGATTTGATCATCAAATCCTATAATATCAATATCGATACTACGATCTTCATACGTAGTTGTTGATTGCCGCACACGTCCCATTTCACGCTCCAACTTCAAAATGTTCTTCAGAATTTTCTGAGGTGTTTTTTGGGTGTGTACAACGAGGATACAATTGTAAAAGGAAGCACTTTCAAACCCCCAAGATGGTGTTTCATAAATGGGAGAAACAGTGATAACCGTAGCGATATTTTGGTGAATCAAATCGATACAACGCTCCAAATTCTCGCGCTTATTGCCCGAATTGGTTCCAAGTGAAATAACGATTTGATGTTGCGAATTCATAGCCGACAAAATAACTAAAACTAATTCAGAAAACCCTATTTTTGCGCTCGGTGTTGATAACTATTTTTCCAAATTTTCTACCTACACCCGTAACTTTTTTAGACAATTGGAAACTAATGTTTTAAAATTTATACTATGCGTTTTTTAAGTAATGTACTAGCAACCCTAGTGGGGATCTTTTTATTTTTTATGATTTCTTTTTTCGGATTACTATTTGTAGCTGCCCTTTTTGGTGGTGACGAAGAAAAAGTTGTCGTTGAAGAAAATTCGGTTATTGAATTGGATTTATCTAAGGTCTCTCTTGACTATGCTGGAAAAATCAATTTTACTGACATTGGTCAATTTACAGCACATCATGATGGTTTAACCGACATTTTAAATGCGATTGAGTATGCTAAAGCAGATACCGACATTAAAGGAATTTCTTTGAAAAATGTTAATTCTGGTTTAGGAATAGCACAAACGAAAGCGCTGCGTGATCAATTAGAAGATTTCAAAAAATCAGGAAAATTCATTTACGCCTATGCCGATGTGTATTCTCAAAAAGAATATTATTTAGCCTCAGTGGCAGACAAAGTATACATTAATCCTGTGGGTGAATTGGAATTTAAAGGATTAAGTGCAGAAATTATGTTCTTTAAAGGGGTTCAAGAAAAAACGGGCGTTAAGATGGAAGTCATCCGTCATGGAAAATACAAGAGTGCTGTCGAGCCCTTTTTAGAAGACAAAATGAGTGATGCCAATCGTGAACAAACCACCCAGTTATTACAAACTATTTGGGATGCCCTTTTAGACGATATTGCCAAAAGCAGAAAACTTTCTGTTGCGCAACTAAATGCAATTGCGGATAATTTGGGGGCACGTACGCCCGAACTTGCAAAAGCAACTCATCTCGTAGATGGAATTACCTATGAAGACCACTATGATGATGTGATTCGTAAAGCACTAAAAGTTGAGACCGACGAAGACTACAACACAATTTCTATTGTAGATTATGCCGAGGCAAAAGCTACTGCAGCTGTCGACCTTGATGCTACTGATAAGATTGCAATCATCTATGCGCAAGGTGAAATTGCTGCTGGTGAAGGAGATGTGAATGTAATTGGTGAAGGTGCTATGCGTCGTGCTTTACGCGAAGCGCGTCGTGATGAAGATGTAAAGGCAATTGTATTGCGTGTGGACAGTCCGGGAGGAAATGCATTAACTTCAGATTTAATTTGGAGAGAAATTGAACTCACCAAAAAGGTAAAACCAGTTGTGGTTTCGATGGGTAATTATGCTGCTTCTGGCGGTTATTACATTGCTTGTAATGCGAATAAAATTTTTGCAGAAAAAACCACCATCACGGGATCTATCGGAGTTTTTGGTGTCATTCCTAACTTTACAGAATTAGGTCAGAAAATTGGATTAACGGTTGACCAAGTACAGACCAATGCTAATGCTTTGGATTATAGCGTATTTAAACCGATGGATGCCAACTTTAGAGCTACTGCACAAGAAGGTGTTGAACGTGTTTATGCAACTTTCATTAAACGTGTGGCTGATGGTCGAAAATTAACTACTGACCAAGTAGATGCTATTGGCCAAGGGCGCGTGTGGAGTGGAGCTGATGCAATAAAAATTGGATTAGTCGATAAAATTGGAGGGCTAGATGATGCCATTGCTGAAGCGGCTAAACTAGGAAAGACTCAAAAATACCGCACACAAGACTATCCTGAATACGAACGAGAATTATTGGCCTTCTTTGAAGATATGGGGTTGATACAAAGTAAAGCAGACTTACTCAAAGAACAATTAGGTGAACAAAATTATGCACTTTTACAACGCATACAAATTATCGCACGTCAACAAGGAGTAATGACACGATTACCTTACGAAATGAAAATTGACTAATACCATAACCGCCTCCAAAAAGGCGGTTTTTTAATGTTTTTTTGGCAATATCTTCAACGCAAGTGAGCACTTAAAATAGTATTTTTGTTGAACCACAAGGCATATTGGGCACGATTGTTGCCCTCAAAAAATCAAAATCGAATCCTATGTTTAAGAAAATTGCCAAAATAACCGGAATTACTTTAGGGGTGCTATTGCTTCTCGCCTTTGCTATCCCTTACTTTTTTAAAGATCAAATCAAGGCGCGCATTGAAAAAGCAATCAATGAAAGTGTCGATGCTAAAGTTAGTTTCGAAGATGCCGACCTAAGTTTATTCCGAAATTTCCCCAAAGCTACCGTATCAATTGAAAAAATGGCCATCATCAATAAAGCGCCATTTGAAGGAGATACCTTGGTTGCCTTTGAAGAGTTACACTTAAAAATGGGGATTGGAGAATTATTCAATGATGACAACGAACCCTTACAAATCGAATCAATAGCAACCAAAAATGGGCTGATAAACATTATTTTCAACAAAGAAGGTATTGGCAATTATGACATCGCATTGAAAGATAAAAAACCTAGCGAATCTAGCGAAGAAAGCAAACCCTTGGCTTTAAAAATCAAATCCTACGCCGTTGAAAATTACACCTTCCGTTTCACTGATCAAGGTTCAAAAATCAAGATGCAATTGGACAGTATCAACCATACGGGAGTTGGTGACTTTAGCAATGCTGTTTTGGACTTGGATACGCAAACATCGACCAAAGTATCGTTGCGTATGGATAAAATGAACTATATGAATCAAGTTCCCGTTACACTTCAAGCGGTACTGGGAATTGATTTGAATCAAAGCAAATATTCGTTCAAGAAAAATGAAGCCAAAATCAATGATTTACCATTAAAATTCAATGGCTTTATTCAAATGACGGAAAAAGCTCAAAATTATGACCTTACGTTTGAAACCCCCACTTCGGACTTCAAGAACTTTTTAGGATTAATTCCGGCCGCTTACCGAAGTAGTATTGACAATGTTAAAACAACGGGAGCCTTCTCGGTAAAAGGATTTGCCAAAGGTCAGCTAAGCGAAACAACAATCCCTAAATTCAATATTGCTATCGCTTCAAAAAATGCTTCTTTCCAGTATCCGAATTTGCCAAAAGCGGTTAAAAACATTCATATCGACACCAAAATCGTTAACGAAACAGGACTTGTTAATGACACCTATATAAATTTAGATCAATTGTCATTCGCTATCGATCAAGATGTTTTTAATGCCCAAGCTACAATCAAAAACATTGCTGAAAACGCACAAATTAAAGCTGCTTTAAAGGGTATCATTAATCTGAATAATTTCTCGAAAGCCTATCCAATACAACTCGACAAACCTTTGTCTGGCTTATTAAAAGCTGATGTTACCACTGAATTTGACATGGCCGCCGTAGAGAAAAGTGATTATGCCCGCATCAAAAATGCTGGTACAATTGATTTAACAGGTTTTCGCTATACCGATGAAACAGGAAAAAACATGGACATCAGTAAAGTTTTGGTCGAATTTAACCCTAATCGTGTAAATCTAAAACAATTTGCAGCTAAAACGGGTAAGAGTGACTTGGCCGTTAATGGTGTATTGGAAAACTTTTACGGATTTATTTTCCGCAATCAAAATTTACAAGGAAACTTCAATTTGAGTTCAAATCAATTGGCTGTCAATGATTTTATGACCACTTCGTCTACTACAAAATCAGAAACTGCAAAAGCAGCAGATCCAATGAAAATTCCGGCCTTTTTAGACTGTACACTTACCGCCAAAGCGACTACTGTTTTGTATGACAATTTAACGTTGAAAAATTGTGTAGGTAAATTAATTATCAAAGACCAAAAGGTAACGCTTGAAAATGTAAAAACCAATATTTTTGAGGGACAAATCACCTTGAATGGAGCGGTTTCAACAAAAGAAAAAACACCTAAATTCGATATGAACTTGGGACTAAATCAAGTCAACATCGCTCAGTCATTTTCACAATTAACGATGTTGAAAAAAATAGCGCCCATCGCTGGAGTAATCAACGGTAAGTTAAACTCAACCATCAAAGTCAACGGTAATCTAAATGCTACTGAAATGACACCCGACATCAATTCGATTTCAGGAGATTTAATGGGGCAATTACTTTCAACAACAGTCAATCCAACCAACTCAAAATTATTAAGTTCTTTAGATGGCCAATTAAAATTCATCGATTTAAAGAAAGTAAACCTTAACGATTTAAAGGCTGCCGTTTCATTTAAAGATGGCAAAGTAGTCGTTAAACCCTTTGACATCAAATACCAAGACATCAAAGTTACCGTTAATGGTTCGCATGGATTTGATCAATCGATGAATTATGGGTTAAAGTTTGATGTTCCAGCAAAGTACTTAGGAAATGAAGCCAATGCGGTATTAGCCAAATTATCACCGTCTGACTTGGCGAAATTGGACAACGTACCCATTAATGCTAATTTAACGGGCAGCTTTATGAACCCTAAAGTTTCGACCGATATAAAAGCGGCGACTACTGCACTAGCCACTAATGTTGCCAAACAACAAAAGGACAAATTGGTCGACAAAGGAAAATCTGAATTAGGTAAACTTATTGACCGAAATACCAAATCGGGAGATACCGCTAAAACCAAGACAAAAGAAGACTTAAAGAATAAAGCCGGTGACCTAATCAATGGTTTATTTGGTAAGAAAAAATAGAAAATGCGGCTTTAAAGGCCGCATTTTTTATAAAATTGAAAGTCGAACTTCAAATCCTTCGTAGGTTCGAACATTAAAAACGGTTTGGTCTTCAAAAATCAAATACTGCCCTTTGATCCCTTGTACTACACCAGAATAATTAGGTGTTTTTTCTAAATTCAAACTCGTGACTTTGGAAGGATATTGAATTACAGGATAATGTAACGTATACAAATCTCCCGGGTTAGGGTGAAAATACTCTTGAACTTCAGAGGGTAAAACAGCCGCAATTTTCTCGCGTTCAGCCAACAGATCTACAATGGGCACCTCATTTTTGAGCATTTTTTGCCAATTGGTTTTATCGGCAAAATAGTTCTTTAAAGCAACTTCGGTTATTCCAGCTAAATACCGGTTGGGCACTTCTACAATAGGTATAGCTTGTATGGCTCCTTGATCAATCCAACGCGTTGGTACTTGAGTCTTACGAGTAACTCCAACTTTTACCTCGCTTGACAAGGCTAAATAAACAATATGTGGTTGGAGCTGAACGCGTTTCTCATAATCCAAATCGCGATCTTCAATATCTAAATGTGCCGTACTCAATTCTGGTTTCATTATCCAATCTCCAGCAGAGGCGCTACTCATAAAACAATCATAGCAAAACCCTTGTCGAAAAATTTTCTTCTTTTTTCCACAATTCAAACATTGATAACCAATATGTTCAATTTCCAATCGCTTGCCCAGCGTTTGGTTCATGTGGATAAAATGTTGTTCAAAAACCAAATAATACTGAATTGGGTCTTGAAACTCGGTTTGCATTTTGGTTAGCACGCCTTCGTAAATCATCAGAGTACAATAATTTAATTATTTCAGCGTAAAGATAGAATAACCGTAAAAAACCAAACCCTCATGAAAAAAATATTTTTGTTCCTGTTTTTACTCTCACTTAATTGGTATGCTCAGGCCCAAGACACTACACCATCACCCAAAATAAGTGTTGTAGGCAGTGGTTCTGTTTCAGTTTTTCCAAATGCGGCAGCAATTACAATACAACTCACGCATGTAAAACCAACTTTACGAGAAGCCGTCAATGAGAATCAGCAAACGATGAAATTGATACGTCAAATTGTGATTCGATATGTTAAAGATACTATGGATATCAAAACTAGCTTAATTACTACAGACAAGGCAACACGCTGGGATGCGAAACAAGATCGCGATATTTTTATTGGATTTCGTTCCAACCAAAAAATCATTTTTACTATTTTGGATTTGGATAAAATTCAAGACCTGACAGAAGAATTATTGAAAACAAAATTTCAACGCATTGAACGAATTTCGTATTACAACACCAATTTTCAAGAACACTATAAAAAGGCAGAAGAATTGGCTGTAGCGGATGCATTGGAAACCACTCGTCGATTAGCCAATCTAAGTCATGTTCAAATTGGCCGTATCTTATCGATTAGTTCGAATAAAAGTCCGAATGACAGCAACGTTCGCATCCACACTGAAGAATTTGAAACTTTCGGGAAAGGCATGGGAGGTCGAGGCGTATCTTCTAGTGGCGAACTTATCAAATATGGTGTAACCGTGAATTTACAAACGGAAATTCGTAATTAGTTTTTTAGTATTTTTATATCATTCAAATCATGACATCAATATAACATGCCTTTTCCAATCATCAATTCTATTGCCTCGTGGGTTTTAAAACAACGCATTCACCAGATTGAATTGTTTTTAAAATATCCCAATGAAGTTCAAGAAGATTTACTTTTAAATTTAATTCGCAATTGTGAAGAGACAGTTATTGGTCAAAAATATGATTTTGCATCCATCAAAACCTACCAAACTTTTATCGACCGCGTACCCGTATCGCATTATGAGGATCTCGAACCGATGATCGAAGAAACGCGAAAAGGGTATCAGAATATTTTTTGGCATTCTCCAATAAAATGGTTTGCAAAATCGAGTGGGACAACCAATGCAAAAAGTAAGTTTATCCCAGTGAGTACGGCCGCTTTAGAAGATTGTCATTACAAAGGCAGCAAAGACTTATTGGCCATGTATTTGCATAACAATCCAGAATCGGGATTATTTTTAGGCAAAAGTCTACGTCTTGGCGGAAGCTCTCAAATTTATGCCAATAACAACACCTATTTTGGTGATTTATCGGCAATTTTAATTGAAAACATGCCCCTTTGGGCAGAATTCAGTAGTACTCCGAGCAACAAAACTTCATTGATGAGTGAATGGGAAACTAAATTGGCTGCAATAATTCACGAAACAAAAAGTGAAAATGTAACCAGTTTTGCTGGAGTCCCGTCCTGGATGATGGTTTTGATGCAACGCATTTTAAATGAAACAGGACATTCCAATTTATTGGATCTTTGGCCCAATTTGGAAGTCTATTTTCATGGAGGGGTAAGTTTTGAACCCTATCGTGAACAATACAAAAAATTACTTCCCAAAGATGATTTCAAATATTATGAAATTTACAATGCCAGTGAAGGATTTTTTGCCATCCAAGACTTAAACTACTCCAGTGATTTGCTCTTGATGCTCGATTATGGGATTTTTTATGAATTCATTCCAATGGATACTTTTGGAACTCCGCATGAAAAAATTATCCGTTTAGCCGAAGTTGAAGTCAACACCAATTATGCCGTTGTGATTACAACCAATTCGGGATTATGGCGCTACATGATTGGCGATACGGTTCGTTTCACTTCTGTGAGTCCCTATCGAATTCGGGTATCTGGACGAACAAAACATCACATTAATGTTTTTGGCGAAGAATTAATGGTTGAAAATACCGATAAGGCATTGGCGCTAACGTGTCAAACTTTGCATTGTGCGATTAAAGACTACACGGTTGCTCCTATTTTTATGCAAGGAAAAGAAAAAGGCGCGCATGAATGGTTGGTCGAATTTGAAAAAAAACCTGAGTCAATTGAAGCTTTTGCCGAACTTTTGGATAAAAATTTGCAATCGGTCAACTCCGATTATGAAGCCAAACGGTATAATAACATGACTCTTAATCCGTTAAAACTAAATGTTGCCCGTGAAAACCTTTTTTATGATTGGTTAAAAGAACGCGATAAATTGGGTGGCCAAAATAAAATTCCGCGATTGTCTAACCAACGCGATTACCTCGAACAACTATTACAATTGCAACTCAGTCCGTTATTATGAAACGTTTTCTTCTCATTTTTTTGGCAATTCTCTCCTTTTCTTGCGGTCCTAAACGCATGAAATGTTATGGCCGTAGATGTGTTGAAACCAAGCCGTTAATGACAAAAAAAGTTCCCTTAACCCAACCCACTTAAAATTTTAACACAAAAAAATTGTGGTTGATTTGTAACAATTGTTTAACGTAAAAGTCTTACAGTTATCATCAATCAATCACAATCATGAAATTAGTATTTCTGCCAATCATGGCGTTGCTATGCGGTACCGCATGGGCACAAGAACAGACTTCACAAAACGAAAAATCAACAAAAGTTAGCGACACTACAAAAACCAAAGTCACCACGCTCGACGAAGTCACCATTGCTCAAAAACGTAAGTATATCAAAGTTGAATCGGATAAGACAACGGTGAGCATCAAAGACAACCCGATGGTGAGTACGGGAAGTAGTTTGGATGCGATTAAAAAATTACCGGGCGTAATTACTTCTCCTACAGGTGAAATCACATTAAATGGCCGAGGAGTGCGCATTTACATAGATGGAGCACCTAGTTCACTTTCGGGAACCGACTTACAAAACTATTTGAGTTCACTTCCTGCCAACGCTATTGAAAAGGTCGAACTCATCTACAATCCAGGGGCTTCTTATGATGCCAATTCTAGTGGTTCCATTATTAATATTGTAACCAATGCCAAACGCAGAGCGGGAGTCAATGCGAGTTTTAATATTAATTACAATTTCAACAAGTACCAAAAGCCCAGCCCACAAATTTTAGTAAACGGAAAATCGGGAAAATTGAGTTGGCAAACCATGACGGGTTTTAATTACATTGACAGTGAAAATCGCCGTAAAACGAATCAAACGTTTACCGCTTTTACACCTGACAAACAATTAGATCAAGAAAACTTTAGTCAGAACACTTACCGAAATGTATATTTTCGTGGTGGTACCAACTATCGATTCAATGACAAATCCAATTTATTGTTCAATTATAATTTGAATGTTGCCAATGAGCGCAATGAATTTAAAAATTACACGATTGGTGACAACATTGACTACCGCAATAATGGGACGACTAAGAATAAAAATTACAATCATGAATTGAGTTTACAATTCAAGCAAAAATTGGACACTGTTGGTTCTTCTTTTGATGTAACGGCGTATTCCAATTTCTTGGATCAAAAACCAAAATCGATGGCTTCTGCTGTGGATTATGCAACACTTGGCACATTTAACAACGCGAGTAATTCTGAGTTCAAATTAAGCAATCAATATTTGAAATACGATTTTGTTTTCCCTGTCGAAAAATGGAAATTTTCATTAAGCACAGGTGGTAAATACAACTTTTTACAAGTGCAGCAAGACGGGAATTATTACCTCAACACAACTGTACCTAATGTAATTACTTTTGATTACAAAGAAAACAATTTGGCTTTTTATGTAGAAGCACGTCAAAAAATCAAAAAATTAAATTTGACAGCTGGGTTACGCTATGAGAATTTCCATATTGAACGTTTAACGAATACCCTTGCTCAAAAAGTAAGTTTTACCAACCGGAATTTATTCCCAAACATCAGTGCTATTTACGAGTTTACGGATCAATTAAACCTGTCTGCTTCCTACTCAAAAAAGATTAGTCAACCGAACTATTATACTTTGAATCCGAATAACAGTTCGAATTTTGACCAATACAATTCATCGCAAGGAAATCCATTATTGAACCCAACGTTTATTGACAACTTTGAACTAAAATTTTCTGCCTTTCAATTTGTTCAATTGGGAGCCAATTATACCATCAGTAAAGACAACAATCAATTTGTATTCAGTGCAGATGCTGCGGCCACAACACCGGTTAGTAATGCGACTTTTAAACAGTTTGATCAATTCCGAACATTTAGTGCATTTGCAAATTTCCCTATTCCATTGGATTATTTTTTCAAAGGAAAAGAAGAGTTTCAAAAACGCATGAACAATATGGATCAGATGAACTACATTTTTGTGAACATCAACTATGTAAAATCGGATTTAAAAGGGTATTACTTGCCCTACGGCACCAAAGGTTTGTTTAATTATGCGGCACAGTCACAAATTATTTTGCCTTGGGGAATAAAAAACACGATGTCTTATTTCATTTTACCTGGCAATGGTAACTGGGAAATTTACCGCATTACCAAACCAATCCAACAATTTGACATTTCGTTCAATAAAGAATTTATGGATAAAAAGTTAAAAATTGGTATCCACTGTTTTGATGTATTCAATCAAAATAAGGTGAATGCTTTGGTTGCGGGAGAAAATCTAGACAGCCGTTTCAGTGAAAAAATCGACTCACGCGTATTCCGTTTGTCGTTAACATACAATTTCGGAAATCTAAAACTCCAAAAAGACAACACGAATATCCAGACGGATAAAGTGAACTCGGGTGGTGGATTGATGAAATAGGTTTGAGGTTAGTTAGAAAAGAAAATCCCGATCGGTTGATCGGGATTTTTTTATGAGGCGATTTCTAATCGTTTCAATAAGTTTTTACTCAAAGCATGTTCTGCATAGTTTTTATCGATATCCAAAACTTTATCGTCTGTACTTGGCATTTCATACATGGCATCGGTTAGAATGGCTTCGCAAAGCGAACGTAATCCGCGTGCTCCAAGTTTGTATTCCAAAGCTTTGTCAACAATATAGTCCAAAGCTTCATCGGAAACCGTGAGTTGTACCTCATCCATAGCAAACAACTTTTGATACTGTTTGACCAAAGCATTTTTGGGTTCGGTCAAAATGGCACGTAAAGTGGGTTTATCCAACGGATCCATATGCGTCAACACGGGTAAACGTCCGATGATTTCTGGAATCAATCCAAAATCTTTTAAATCTTTTGGGATGATATATTGCAACAGATTGTCTTTATCGACTACTTCTTTTTGGGTAGTACTGTACCCAACCGCTTGACGGTTTAAACGCTTTGAAATGACACGTTCAATACCATCAAAGGCACCACCAGCAATAAACAAGATGTTTTGGGTGTTGACTTCGACAAATTTTTGGTCGGGGTGTTTACGTCCTCCTTTTGGAGGAACATTGACTACAGTTCCTTCCAAAAGTTTTAGCAGGGCTTGTTGCACACCTTCACCCGATACGTCACGGGTGATGGAAGGGTTGTCGCTTTTGCGAGCGATTTTGTCAATTTCGTCAATGAATACAATACCGCGTTCTGCTTTGGCCACATCATAATCGGCAGCTTGAAGCAAGCGGGTTAAAATACTTTCAACGTCTTCCCCTACATACCCTGCTTCTGTCAAAACGGTTGCGTCGACAATCGCCAAAGGCACATCAAGCATACGTGCAATAGTTTTGGCGACTAATGTTTTTCCTGTACCCGTTTGTCCAACCATGACAATATTGGACTTTTCGATTTCCACTTCGTCGGCGGCTTGGGGTTGCATTAAGCGCTTGTAATGATTGTAAACGGCAACAGACAACACCTTCTTGGTTTGTTCTTGACCGATTACATACTGATCTAGGAATGCGCGAATTTCTTTCGGGCGTTGTAAAACCAAATCAGAAGGTAATTTTGCTCCATGGTTGGAACGAATTTCTTCCAATACAATTCCGTGTGCTTGTTCGATACAACGATCACAGATGTGCGCATTAATACCGGCAATCAACAGATTGGTTTCGGGTTTTTTGCGTCCGCAAAAGGAACATTCTAAAATTTCTTTAGCCATAAGTAAGCTGCTGAGCGACAGAGAAACAAAGCGACTAAGCGGATATGGCTTTGTAGCTTCGTTTCCTTGTAGCTTGTTAAAAATTATCTACGTAATACTTCGTCGATCATACCGTATTCTTTCGCTTCATCAGCAATCATCCAGTAGTCACGCTCAGAATCTTTATATACTTTTTCAAACGATTGTCCCGAATGGTTGGAGATGATTTGGTACAATTCGTCTTTTAATTTCAACATTTCTTTCAAGTTGATTTCCATGTCGGTAGCTACACCTTGTGCCCCACCTGAGGGTTGGTGAATCATTACGCGAGAATGGGGCAATGCTGAACGTTTTCCTTCGGCACCGGCACACAATAATACGGCTCCCATAGACGCTGCCATTCCGGTACAGATGGTAGCTACATCGGGTTTTACGTATTGCATGGTGTCGTAGATTCCTAGACCAGCGTAAACACTTCCTCCTGGAGAGTTGATGTAGATTTGGATGTCTTTGGAAGCATCAACACTTTCCAAGAACAACAATTGGGCTTGAATGATGTTGGCTACATAATCGTCTACCCCTGTTCCAAGGAAGATGATACGGTCCATCATCAAACGAGAAAATACATCCAATTGAGAAACGTTCATTTGACGTTCTTCAATAATATAGGGTGTCATACCCGCAACGATTTTATCAAAATAAAGGCTATTAACACCGTGCTTTTTCGTCGCAAATTTTTTAAATTCTTTTCCGAAATTCATAAGTTGTGATAGAATGAATTAATATTCTTTTTTTATACTAGATGCAATAAGGTGTACAAAGGTTGTACCGATTTTTATTTTATGCCAAAGTGGCGGTTGTTACTGAGCAGCCCGGATTGTCGTGAAGGTCACCGGACGAGGCGATCGTGTTTTTGTGGGAACCGCAGTGCGACCGAAGGAAGCGCCTGTGGGACCGAACAAAAACCGAACGGCACGACGGTACCGAAACAAAAGCCGGAAATGCTGCCCAAAACCCGAAAGAACGTTTTAAAAAAAAGCGTCAAAATCGGGCTGACTTTGACGCTCAAATATAGGAATTATATTTTAATTAGTGTTTCAACTCACCGTACATCGCTTTCACGAAATCTTCGTAGTTTACTTCTTTGGTTTTTGCTTTTACTTTGTCTTTGAACAAATCCAACATTTTTTGGTTCATCACTTGTTCTGACAAGCGACGCACTTCGTCTTGGTTGGACATGACACGCGCAACGATTCCTTGCACATCCTCATCGGTTGGGTCCATTTGACCGAATTGTGCCATTTGTTGTTTGATCAAGCCAGAAGTATAGTCTTTCAACTCCTCAAACGTAATTTGAAGGTTGTTATCTTTCATTACTTTTCCTTCGATCAATTGGTAACGCAAACCTTTTTCAGAGCGCTCGTATTCGGTAGCTGCCTCTTCTTCAGAGATTGGATTTTCACCTGTGGTTTGAATCCATTTTTTCAAGAATTCTGCAGGTAAATCAAATTTTGTTGCTTCTACCAAGAATTCTGTTACATCGTTTAAGAATTTTTGGTCGGCTTGTTGTGCGAATTGACGCTCTGCATCTTCTTTGATTTTGGCTTTCATTTCGTCAACAGAAGTCACGGCTTTAGGTCCGAACAAACGATCAAACAATTCTTGATCCAAAGTTGCAGGCTCATAGCCGATCACTTCGTCAATCGTGAAGGTCACTTCGATATCTAACCCGTGTACGTCATCGTGACCGATGTTTAACACGTCCATCAATTTGTGATCGTCGTTGAATAAACCTTTTGTTTTTAGGGTAACTACGTCACCTACTTTTTTGCCTAAAATTGCTTTTACCGCTTTTTTGTCAGCAATATCTTCTAGATCAAGGGTAGTGCGGTTGTTGATACCACGCTCTTCATTAGTGAAGATCCCTGCAACATCATTTCCTTCTTCAACTTTATCTTTGGCGATAACTTTGCCATATTGTTTTTGGATACGCGCGATTTGACCGTTTAACATCGTATCGTCAGCTACTACATTGTATTTTACAACGCTTGTTTTTGCTGCTAGATCCACGGTAAATTCAGGGGCAAGACCCAATTCGAATTCGAATTTAAAATCATCTGCATCCCAATTGAAATCCTCAGTTACTTTAGGAAGAGGATTTCCTAAGATATCCAATTTTTCTTCAACCAAATAGTTGTTTAAACTCTCCTGCAACAATTTGTTTACTTCATCCAACAAAACAGCTTTACCGTATTGTTTTTGAATTAAACTCATTGGCACAGCCCCTTTACGGAACCCAGGAATGCTTGCATTTTTGCGGTAGTTGGTTAAAACTTCCTGTACTTTGTCTGCATAATCGCCTTTGTTCACTTCTACAGTAACTACTGCATTCAAAGCGTCCACATTATTTCTTGTAATATTCATGAGATTGTACTAATTTTTAGTAAATAAAATCGGGTTGCAAAAGTATAACTTTTCTACAACCCGTCCAACTTTTATTCTATTGATTTTTAAAGTCTTATTTTTTTGCTTCGGTCATTTTGTAAACTAATGATTGTGAAAGCGAAAGCACAACACTAAACAACATTGCCCAACCAATATTTTTTACATCAAAACCATCAACAAAATAATCACACATCATGATGATGATTCCATTGATTACCAACAAAAACAAGCCCAAACTAAAAACCGTCAAAGGCATCGTAAAAAACACAAAAATGGGTTTGATAAAAAAGTTAAGAAAACCCAAAACTACAGCCACTGTCAAGGCTGTAATGAAAGAATTTACAACAATTCCTTTGAAGAAATAAGGCAAAATTAGCACAAGAAAGGCCGTAATTAACACTCTAACAAGAAGTTTCATATGAAAAAATCAAAAATTTAACAGCTTTAAAAGTAAAAAAAATTGTTTGGAAATTTTTATTTATTAAATTTGCTAGGTAATTAATAAATCTTATGTACATGAAAAAACTATTACTTTCTCTAACATTGTTAGTTTCAGCCTTGGGTTCTTCTCAAGTTTTAACTGAAACTTTTCAAGGAACAACTTGGCCTCCAACAGGATGGACAGCTACTACTTTAGTAGCTACACGCCCATGGGGTTTTACAACTACCATCTTCAATGCCACTGGTCAAGCTACCTTTAATATTACTGATGGTAAATCAGCTTGTATTGCATGGATTGCACAAGACAATGACGCTGCTTTAACGAGTCCATCTTTCAGCTTGGTAGGTTATTCTGACGCAACTTGGAATTTCAACATTAAAATCGGGTATGAATACCAAGTAGATCCATTTAACAATGGTGATTTACTAGCTCGAGTTTCTACAGACGGCGGAACAACTTGGACAGTTCTATGGGCTGAAGAAGATTATGGTGTTTATACAGACTATGAAACATTAGCAATTTCTTTGGATTTAACTCCCTATGTTGGTAATGCTGATGTAAAAGTTCAATTTGACTATGTTGCAAATGATGCAGACTCATTATCAGTTGACGATGTAGTTGTATCTGGAAACTTAGGTGTAAATGAAGTTTTATCTTCTTCATTCACAACTTTCCCTAACCCAGTAAACAATGTATTGAACATTAAAAACGGAAACAACACTGCAATTACAGCTGTATCAATCGTTGACATCAACGGAAGAACTATCAAAACTGTAGCTGCTTCTGGTGCTGAAGATATCGCTGTTAACACAAGTGATTTACAAGCAGGTGTTTACATGGTAAACATCGAAACTGAAGCTGGTAAAGCAGTTAAAAAATTCATCAAAAACTAATTCAATT
>CAYNDK010000037.1:0-18508 GCA_964395965.1 uncultured Flavobacterium sp. | reverse complement strand
CAACGTTTTTGAATTCGTGGTTAATTTTTACCACTTTGAATTCCATCATTTTGTTAACGTATACATCGTAATCACGGATAGGTTTCACGTCGATTTGAGAACCTGGTAAGAATGCCTCGATTCCGAATACGTCAACGATCATACCACCTTTTGTTCTACATTTCACAAAACCATTAACGATTTCTCCAGTTTCGTGAGCAGCGATAACGCGATCCCATGATTTGATTGTTCTTGCTTTACGGTGAGAAAGTACTAATTGTCCTGTTTTGTCTTCACGTACATCGATTAATACTTCTACTTTGTCCCCAACTTTCAAGTTTGGGTTGTAACGGAATTCGTTCAATGAAATAACACCTTCCGATTTTGCATTAATATCAACGATAGCGTCACGGTCAGTAATACGTACTACAACTCCTTCAACAACTTCTTCGTTGTCTGTAGAAATAAAAGTCTTAGCTACTAAGTCTTCAAATTCTCTTAAATTATTTTCATCTACTGCGTCGATTCCTTCGGCATAGTTATGCCAGTTAAATTCATTTAAAAACGCTACTTGATCTTTGTTTAATTCAGCCATGCTGATGATTCTATTTGTATGCTGTGCTTTTCGAGTTTCTTGAGCGAGTAAAATACACAACAGTGTTTTACGTAAATGATTCAATACCAATTGGAAACTCTTCTTCGCCAAAAGGTGTGCAAAAGTACGTTTTTATTCTTAACCTCAAAACATTTTATGCAGAAAATTAAGCATTTAGACATAAAAAAACCCTCTCCGAAGAAAGGGTAATGCTTATTTTTATGAATGGCTCACTTGAGCGACATCTTCGGGATTGTGTTTGTGTTTGAAGAAAACCGCAAACAAAACGGCTATAACTAAGGAATAGGCCGCAAATGCTAACCAGATGTTGTGCCAATCACTTACTCCATCATGAACAAAATACGTCCCGATGAAATAACCAGAAGCTTTACTGCCCAAATAAGCACCTAAACCATTTGTCATCATCATAAACAATCCTTGAGCGGAAGAACGTATTTTTGTATCGGTTGTAGTTTCTACAAATAAAGAACCGGATATGTTAAAAAAATCAAATGCCATACCGTATACAATATTAGACAATAAAATTAAAATCAAGCCAAAACCATCAGGCATTCCAAAAGCTAAAAATCCAAAACGTAAGACCCAAGCCAACATAGAAATTAACATTACTTGTTTAATTCCAAATCGTTTTAAGAAAAAGGGTATAGTCAAAATAAAAACTGTTTCAGAAATCTGAGACAAAGACATTATAAATGTCGAATTTTTAGCTGCAAATGAATCTTTATAAATTGGATTTTCTGAAAAACTATTTAGGAAAGCATCTCCGTACATATTTGTCAACTGCAACGCAGCCCCCAAAAACATTGAAAATAAAAAAAACAAAGCCAATTTATAGTCTGCAAACAATTTGAATGCATCTAAACCTAGTTTTTGAGCTATAGTAGCATCAGCATTAATAGTTCGTTGTGGTGGACACTTAGGTAATGAAAAAGAATAAATCCCTAAAAGAAATGCAGCAACAGCAGCAATGTAAAATTGATTAGCATTAACATTACTGTGGGTAAAGTTAGTAATCCACATTGCACAGACAAATCCAATAGTTCCAAAGACACGTATAGGAGGAAAGACTTTAACAACATCATAATTGTTATTTTTTAGCACAGTATATCCTATGGAATTTGAAAGTGAAATTGTTGGCATGTAACAAATCATCGCCGCAAATATTACATAAAAAAGGGTTTCAGGATCATTTACTTTTGGAACATAAAGCAAAATACAGCCATAGAATACATGTAGTAGTCCATATAATTTCTCTGCATTCATCCATTTATCAGCTATAATACCAGTTAGGGCAGGCATAAATAACGATGATAATGCCAATGTCGAAAAAATCGCACCAAATTCAGGAAAGCCCCATCCTTTAGCATTTAAACAATAAGTTCCAATGGTTATAAGCCATGCTCCCCATACAAAAAATTGAAGAAAGCTCATCAATGTTAATCGAACTTTTACACTCATAATCGTTATTCGTTTAGGTTAATCTAGCCCGTAAATCTACGAGAATAATTGAGATTTGCAAAGAATTATAACGATTTCGCATGTTCGCTCACCAAGTCTAAAACTACCTGCAATTGTTCCTCACGAGTTAAATGGGAATTGTCAATTTCTATAGCATCCTCGGCTTTAACCAAGGGAGAATCGGCACGATGGGTATCGATATAATCGCGTTCGGTTACATTTTTTAAGACTTCTTCGTAAGTAACCGAATCGCCTTTGGCTTGCAATTCGTCAAAACGGCGTTGGGCACGTGTAGCTGCGCTGGCGTTCATATACAATTTCAATTCAGCATCTGGAAAAACTACGGTGCCAATGTCGCGGCCGTCCATCACAATGCCTTTTTCTTTGCCCATGGCTTGTTGTTGTTCGACCAATTTGGCTCTCACTTCAGAGATTTCAGCTACTTTACTCACTAAGGAAGAAACTTCAAGGGTACGGATTTCTTTTTCCACATTATTCCCATTCAAATACATTTCCCCGAAACCCAATTCTGAATTAAAAACAAAATGCAATTGAATTTGAGCCAATTGAGCAATCAATCCTTCGCGATCCAAATGGTTGGGCGAAACCCAATTATTCTGCATGGCAAACAAGGTAACCGCACGATACATCGCACCGGTGTCCACATAGATATATCCTAAATGTTTGGCTAATTGTTTGGCTAAAGTACTTTTTCCTGTAGAGGAAAATCCGTCGATGGCAATTGTAATTTTTTTCAAATGTTGTTATTTTTAGTAATCGTCTTGCAAATTAATCGTCAATCCAAAAAGACTTGTATTGGCAGCTAAGGTATAACGAGAATAGGAATAATTAAATTTAAGTCGTCCCATTTTTAAACCAAATCCGGCACAAATTCCTGAAAAATTCCGTTGGTCAACAATTCGCAACTCCTCACCTCTTCTAAAATTATATCCCAAACGAAGGTTGATACTCTTTTTGGGAAACAATTCTACACCAAAAATCATGTGGCGTAAAACGTTATTAAAAAAACCTGGATTATCTTCTTTGGTTCCTCCATCTAAGTTACCTACCGAGCGATTTGGATTGGAAAAAGCGACTTTCCACTGTTGCATATTTTCTAGTGTTAAATGCCAACGAATGGGCACATTATCCAATTCTTGTGAGACACCCAATAAAACTTCCAAAGGTAAATTTTCACGAGAGCCTGCATAGGTAGTAATTTGTGTTCCGATATTGCGCACAGACAAAGCCCAATTGATATCATTATCTTCATCAATGTAGAGAAAACCTAAATCAGCTGCAGCACCAAATGAACTATACGATTCTAATGTTGAGGAAATAAATTTAGCATTCCCTCCTAAGTACACATTGGTAAAAGGAATATTATAGGAATAACCTAAAGAAAGTGCCATTTCACTACCTGTAAAAGATGTTGTTGTTTGGCCAAATTCATCATACCCTTGAAAACTACCATAGTTAACATAATTTACACCTGCATGAAAAGTTTGAACATGTCGGTCATACGTATAAGCATAGGCCGCAGTTCCATAGGTTACCTCACCAAAAAGACTTCCATAATTGACTGCCAAATGATTATCCATTTCTGGATTAATGGTTGCAGGATTAAAAAGCGCCTGATTGACATCAGAGTCGTAGAGGGTGATCACCTTTCCTCCGAGGGCCGCTTGACGAGGAGAAGTTACTAAATTCAAAAATTGAAAAACTGACTTACCTCCTACTTGACCCCAACCCCAAGAGCTGACGAACAATGTGACAAGAAGGTATAGATTTTTCTTCATAGTTTTGATTTAACACCCGTGTATAACGGAAATGCGAAGATATTATTTTTTGATGGTTTGCTAAAGTTGAAAATAAAAAAGCGCAGAGAATGTTCTGCGCTTTTGTAGCTGTATATTCTAAAACTGAATTAATTTATCGTTTTTGCATTTTTAACTTTTTGATCTGTTAAAGCAATGGCTATAACTTCCTCCATTTCATGAACATAGTGAAATGTTAGACCTTTCAAATACTCCGCTTTAATTTCTTTGATATCACTTTCATTTTCATGACATAAAATGATTTCTTTGATATTGGCACGTTTCGCGGCAAGAATTTTTTCTTTTATTCCTCCTACAGGTAAAACTTTACCGCGTAATGTAATCTCACCAGTCATTGCAATTCCTTTTTTCACTTTACGTTGCGTTAATAAAGAAATCATAGAAGTCAACATCGCGATACCTGCACTAGGCCCATCTTTGGGAGTAGCCCCTTCAGGTACGTGTAAATGAATATTATATTTTGCAATAATATCTTGATCTAAACCATACATTTCAGCATGAGACTTAATATATTCCAAAGCGATTGTAGCCGATTCTTTCATTACGTTACCTAGATTCCCTGTTAACGTTAAACTACCTTTCCCTTTTGAAATGGATGATTCAAGAAAAAGAATATCACCACCAACTGAAGTCCAAGCTAATCCGGTGACAACACCTGCAACCTCATTTCCTTCTGCTTTATCGCGTTCTAACTTAGGTGCACCCAAAACGGTTACCACATCTTCATCAGTAACTTTAACATTATACTCCTCTTCTAAAGCTATTGATTTTGCAGCATTTCGTATTACTTGAGCAACCTTTTGTTCTAACCCACGCACACCCGATTCGCGGGTATAACCTTCTACAATTTTTTCTAATTGCTTTTTACCAATGGTCAAATCTTTAGCAGTTAAACCATGTTCTTTTAATTGTTTAGGAACCAAATGCTGACGCGCAATTTCCACTTTTTCTTCAATGGTGTAACCCGACATTTGAATAACTTCCATACGATCGCGAAGTGCAGGTTGAATGGTCGACATCGTATTGGATGTAGCGATAAACATCACTTTTGACAAATCATAGCCCATTTCAAGGAAATTATCATAGAACGAACTGTTTTGTTCGGGGTCTAATACTTCCAACAATGCAGATGAAGGATCACCATTATGACTAACGGATAATTTATCAATTTCATCCAATATAAAAACTGGATTTGAAGTACCTGCTTTTTTAATATTTTGAATGATTCGACCAGGCATCGCTCCAATGTAGGTTTTACGATGACCACGAATTTCTGCTTCATCACGTAATCCACCAAGAGAAATTCGAACATATTCTCTTCCTAATGCTTCAGCAATAGAACGACCAATCGATGTTTTACCCACACCCGGAGGTCCGGTCAAACACAAAATTGGCGACTTCATATCATTGCGCAATTTTAATACTGCCAAATGTTCGATAATGCGTTTTTTTACATCATCCAATCCAAAATGGTCGCGATCTAAAATTTTTTGCGCGTTTTTCAAATCGAATTTATCTTGAGAAAAATGTTCCCAAGGTAAATCCAAAATTAATTCCAAATAATTGCGTTGAATTCCGAAATCAGGCGATTGTGGGTTCATGCGTTGGAATTTTGAAAATTCTTTTTCGAAATTCTTAGCTGTTTTTTCGTCCCATTTTTTATTCTTGGCCCGCTGACGCATTTCTTCAAATTCTTGCTCATATGTTACCCCACCCAATTCTTCTTGAATGGTTTTCATTTGTTGGTGCAAGAAATATTCGCGTTGTTGTTGGTCAAGATCAATGCGAACTTTGGTTTGAATATCGTTTTTGAGTTCCAATTTCTGCAACTCCATATTCATGTGTTTTAATGTCTCTAATGCCCGTTCTTTCAAGACACTCATCGCCAACAAATGCTGTTTTTCAAGCACCGAAAGGTTCATGTTTGAAGAAACAAAATTGATTAAAAACGACTGACTTTCAATATTTTTAATTGCAAAAGTAGCCTCAGTAGGGATATTTGGACTTTCTTTTATGATTTCGATAGCAATTTCACGCATGGAATCTACTATAGCGTTGAACTCTGTATCGTAGACACCTGGTCGAATTTCAGGAACTTCTTTAATATCAGCTCTGAAATAAGGTCGCTCCGATGTCATCGCGTCTATTTCAAAACGTTTTTTTCCTTGTAAAATTACAGTGATATTACCATCTGGCATTTTCAATACCCGCAATATTCGAGCAACAGTTCCTACGTGATAGATATCATTTAGAGTCGGATCCTCAATTTCTTCATTTTTTTGAGCAACAACACCAATAATTTTATCACCATTGTTTGCATCATTGATTAATTTAATGGATTTATCTCTACCGGCAGTAATTGGTATTACAACTCCAGGAAACAAAACGGTATTTCGTAAAGGCAATATCGGGAGACTTTTAGGCAACTCCTCATTAGCCATTTCTTCTTCATCTTCAGGTGTCATCAACGGAATCATTTCCGCATCGGCGTTAAAATCTTGTAGTGACAAACTGTCAAATGATATCAATTTGTGATTCGACATAATAGTTTAGTGTCAATATGACATTAAATAGGTTAACAATTCCATTGGCAAAGTTAGGACAGTAACATCCAAACAAAAATAAAAATCGATATACAACATAGAAAACGCCTTAAAATAATGGGCGTTGGTCGTTTATCGAGATTTAGTAAGTATTTATCAAGTTTTATGCCATAAAAAAATACCGCCAAGATGACGGTATTTTGAATTCTTATTGAAATCTTAAATTAATTTAAGGTGTACGAAGACAGTGTTTGAGTAGTGGCTATACCATTACCTGATACAATGGATTTAATAATTCCCACATTTTTAGCATACCAAACTTCAGAGCTAGTATTTTGCAAAGGAGTCCCAAAAATACTAAAAACTTGATCAATTTTAACATGAATAACATTAGTATAATTTTGTCCTTCAACAGAATAGCTAATACCCTTTTCCAAAATTGTTCCTGTATAACTTACATCTTGTGTTTGAGTTGGAATTATTGGATTGGTGTAGGTAATTGTATAGGAATAATTGCCCGTCCACGTTTGATTAACATTCAAATAGTCTTTCAAAATAAGTACTTCATAACCTGAAGACGTAGATTCTGCTGGTGTTCCGGCTCCTATTGTGATTGCTTCATATTTATAGAAATAATCTCCCGAATTTTTACGTAGAGAATACTGCGCATCTGCTACAGAACCTTGTGAACCAGTTGCATTGATCGCATTGAATTTGTAATACGTCTGTCCATTATTAGATACCACTTGCACCATTTTAAGGGGTTGCGTATCCAAAACGCCATTAGTTTTAAATAGCCATTGATTATTCAATGCTGCAGGATAATAGTCGCCACCTGTGCTTCCTCCTCCATTATTGCCACCGCCATTATTTCCACCACCGTTATTCCCGCCATTTCCACCTGAATTGGAATTAATATAATTGGCTAACGCTGGATCAACAGGTTCATTATCACAAGAAAAGGCAACGAAAGCAAAAATTGAAAGAAAAAGTAAGCTAATTTTTTTCATGATCTTATATAAAATTTTTCAAATATACTAAATTAAGGATTGGCTGCATTATTTTTTGGAACGCGCAACAATAAAACTACACCGGCAACAAAAAACACGCCTAAAAAAACGATAGCATTACGCATAGATCCTGTGATTTGGTCTATCACACCGTAAATAGTCATTCCAATAACGATCCCGACTTTCTCAGTTACATCATAAAAACTAAAATAAGAGGCGGTATCATCTGTATCTGGTAAAAGTTTTGAATAAGTAGATCGAGCAAGTGATTGAATACCACCCATCACCAGACCAACAAAACCTGCTGTAGCATAGAAATGTATCGGCAACGTAATAAAATAGGCAAAGCAACATAAAAGTGCCCAAAAACTGCAAAGGAAAATTAAAGTTTTAATATTACCATATTTTTCAGAAGCACGGGATGTTAAAAAAGCTCCCAAAACAGCAACTAATTGTATAAGTAAAATACTGATAATTAATCCAGTAGTTTTTTGTGATGGCGTTTCCCATTGCACTTCTGTTGCCCCAAAATAGGTAGCTACTAACATTACCGTTTGAACCGCCATGATGAAAACAAAGTAACTGTTTAAATAACGTTTTAAAGGCAAGTTTTGCTGCATGTCTTTCCAAACTAATTTCAATTCATGAAATCCTTTGAATATAAAATCTTTGGATAAAGGTACATTGGTTCGGTTTCCTTTGGGTAAATAATAATACGTGATATGACTAAATCCGATCCACCAAATACCTACCATCACAAAGGAATATTTCATCATATCCATTTTCTGTGCATCGGGAACCAACATGACCATGGCTAAATTTACGATAAGCAAAAGAGTACTTCCAATATATCCCATCGAAAACCCTCGCGCACTAACACGGTCTTGCTGTTCAGGAAATGCAATATCGGGAAGATAGGAATTGTAAAATACCAAACTGGACCAAAATCCAATTAAGCCAAAAAAGTAAAAGGTATACCCTGTAGTCAAATTACCCATATCAAACCAATACAAGCCGATACAAGATAAACCACCCATATAACAAAAGAAGCGTAAAAATGTTTTTTTGTTACCTAAATAATCGGCAATTCCAGATAAAAACGGAGAACAAATTGCCACCCAAATAAAAGCAAAAGCCGTTACAAAGGATATCATTGCCGTTGACTTTATCTCATAGCCAAAAAAATGTGCCGTTTCTCGGTGTTCCGATTCAAAGAGTTGTTCGTAATAAATCGGAAAAATGGCCGAAGCAATGACTAAACTGTAAACAGAATTCGCCCAATCGTAAAATGCCCAAGCATTCAATAATTTGGGATGGCCTTTGGGTAGTTGTGACATAATGGTTATCAATTAAAAAAGTCATCCCATTACTGAGATGACTTCAAATATAATCGAATAATTTTATTATTTAAAGGTAACACCAAATTTTGCAGCCTCAACTTTCACCTGTGGGATTAATTCTTTGATTTGAGCTATGCGTGTGGCATCAGAGGGATGTGTACTTAAAAATTCTGGGGGAGCTTGACCTGCACCATTAGCCGCCATACGTTCCCAAAATACAACTGCTTGTTCTGGATTGTAACCTGCAATTGCCATTAACAATAAACCGATTTTATCGGCTTCACTTTCATGTTTACGACTAAAAGGCATCATCCCGCCCAACTCTGTTGTCAATCCATAAGCAGTCATTGCCATTTGTTGTACTTCTTGTGACTTAGTTCCCACAGCTGCTCCCACACCTACGGCGCCTAACTGTTGCAATACCCCTGCGCTCATGCGTTGCTGTCCGTGATTGCAAAGTGCATGAGAAACTTCATGTCCCAATACCGTTGCCAAGCCTGCATCATCTTTGGTGATTGGAAGAATTCCAGAATACACAACGATTTTACCACCAGGCATACACCAAGCATTCACGTCTTTGCTGTCAACTAATTTATATTCCCATTGATAATCTTTTAGATAATCCGAATAACCATTTGCATTTAACCAGCGTTCGGCAGCAATTTTAATTTTTGTGCCAATATTTTCAACTTTCCGAGCTTCTGGAGTACCGGTAATTACTTTGTTTTCAGTTAAAAATTGATTGTATTGTTGAAAAGCTGAGGGCAAAATCTCACTGTTTGGAACCAAAGCCATAGTATTTTTACCCGTGAATGGATTTTTGGCACAAGAAATCACAAACACTATAACAGCTAGTCCTGCAACATATTTTTTATACTTCATAAAATCAATATTTTTTTACAAAATTAAAAAAACTTACACGCCGATAATATGTAATTCTGTAAAATCCTTGTCAATTTCAATCCCTTCAACAATATTGATGGACTCTTTATCGAAAAGGATTTGCTCATTATCTATTTCAATTCCTTTCACTTCAAACGGCAATCCAATCACTTTTATTTTTATGGTTGCGTAATTCGTTTCAAAGGCACCTTCTTTATGCTGGGTAATGAATAATTCATTCTCTTTTCCGTTTAAACTAAAGGTTTTATAGCTGTAACGACCTTTGGTGTAATCATACCCATCTTGAGCATCTTCAAATACAAAAGATTTTTCTTTACCTTGTTTGTAGTAAACTTCCAAACTAAGCGCTGGACTCTCCAGTTGTCCCACATACTGTTGTACGGGATATTTAGGAATAATGGCTCCTTCTTTGACAAATAATGGAATCTGATCAAAATCGGTCGCAACCCACAATTCACGTTTCCCTTTTACCAATTCATTCGTCCAGTAGTTGTACCAATTGCCTTGTGGTAAGTACATACGACGCCCCTGAGCATTGGGTTCTAAAATGGGACAAACCAAAATTTGATTACCAAAAATAAATTCGTCCGTACGGTAATGGGTTTGTGGATCTTCTTGATCAAAATACACCAAAGGTTTTAACATCGGTACTCCATCGTTGATGTAATGCCAAAACATGGAATATAAATACGGTAATAATTGGTAGCGGAGTTCGACAAACTTACGTGTAATATCAATTACTTCTTCCCCAAAACTCCACGGTTCTTGATCGCCATGATGTCCGGAGGAATGCGTACGACAAAACGGATGGAAAACACCCAATTGAATCCAACGCGCATACAATTCGGCACTTGGTTGTTCTGCAAATCCGCCAATATCACTTCCTGTAAAGCCCATGCCCGAGATGGACATACGTTGCATTTGAACGTTGGCAATCCACAAATGTTCCCAGGTCGCCACATTGTCACCGGTCCACGAAGACGTATACCGTTGTGCTCCCGAATAGGCCGAACGCGTAATCACAAACGGACGTTTTGGAAAGGCAAAACGTTTTACGCCATGATAAGTAGCCCGAGCCATTTGGGTACCATAGACATTGTGCGCTTTACGGTGACTGCAATTGTTGCCATCGTAGTTATGGCGAACATCCAATGGGAACGTTTTGGTTGGAACCTCCATCACCGCAGGTTCGTTCATATCGTTCCAAACGCCCTTCACGCCTATTTCAGCAATCATTTCTTTAAATAGGCTTGCCCACCATTCGCGGACTTCAGGATTGGTATAGTCAGGGAAATTACATTCTCCGGGCCAAACTTTTCCTTTCATATACGGACCATCGGCACGTTTGCAGAAATAATCTTTTTCTAAAGCTTCTTTGTAAACAGAATAATCATTATCGATTTTTATTCCGGGGTCAATAATTACCACGGTTTTGAAACCGTCTTTGGCCAATTCCTGCACCATTCTTTTGGGCTCTGGAAAATATTCCTTACTCCATGTAAAGCAACGGAACCCTTCCATATAATCGATGTCCAAGTAAATAGCATCACACGGAATTTGGAGTTCGCGAAACTTGGACGTTATTTCTTTCACCTTACTTTCCGGATAATAACTCCATTTGCATTGGTGGTAGCCCAACGTCCAAAGTGGCGGTAATTCGGGTTTCCCGGTCAAATGGGTATAGGTAGTGACCACATCACTCATTTTTGGACCGTAGATAAAATAATAATTCATTTCACCACCATCTGCCCAAAAACTGGTTACGCCTTTGCGTTCGTGACTGAAATCAAAAAAGGAACGGAAGGTATTGTCAAAGAAAATCCCATAGGCTTTGTTCTCGCGCAAACCAATATAAAATGGCACAACCTTATACAAAGGTTCTTGATCTTTATGAAAGGCATACTGGTCGGTAGCCCAGTTTTCCAATCGTTTGCCTTTTAAATTCAGATGGGTCGGTTTGTCACCAAGTCCATAGAAACTTTCTCCTTCTGGTGACATTTTACTCATCTTCACAATGTTGCCACCAAACTCATAGCATTCTTCCCAATGGAAGCCCAATTCGTCTTCTAAAATGGGCGAACCGTCCAGTTCATATATGCCCACACGCGCACTTTGTTTTTGCACGATGACATAGACTTTACTGGTTTGAATTTTAAAATGATCGTCGGCTTCAGTGACTTCGAGTACATTGTAACCGTGCGACTGACGTTTGTCTATGGCGTAGGAAAAATCATTGCTGAAATAGCCTTTTGCCGTAAATCGAAAACGAATCATGCTGTCGCGGAGCACCGTAACGCGCATGATCACATTGTTATCGGTATAAAAATCGATGGAATCAACTTCTTTGGTAAAGGAGGTTATGGTGGCGGGAAATAAGTCGCCTTTGTATTCGAGTTCGGTATTTATAATCATACGTTTCCTATTGTGAATGTGCCAAATTTACAAAGTTGAAATTGATATTTTAACACGCTCATTCCCTTATTTTTAACTACAACGTTTGCGATTGCCCATAGTTTTTATTTTAATTTAAAAAAAAGGAGAAATCTTAAAAAATCTTGGTTATTCATGAGTTGCAATAAAAAAGTCCGGCGTGTACCGGACTCTCTTTTACATTTTAAAAACGACCATTCCTAAAGGTGGTAATTGTATTTCAGCTGAAAATTCGCGTCCGTTCCAAGGCAGCTTTTCCACTTTAATGGCGGATGCATTGTTCACACCACTTCCTCCATATTCTAGTTTATCAGAATTAAAAACTTCGGTTAATTTTCCTGATTTGGGAATGCCAATGCGGTAATTCTCATGAACCACTGGTGTCATATTGCAAACCACAATTAATTGTTCTTTTTCTTTGTTTCCTTTTCGAATGTATGCCAACACCGAATTTTCATTATCTGAATAATTGATCCATTCAAAGCCTTCGGCTGAGAATTGTTTTTCATACATCGCAGGATAATTGCGGTATAAAGCATTCAAATCGGTAATGCATTGTTTGATGCCTTTGTGGTAATCGTATTGCAACAAATGCCATTCTAAACTGCTTTCAAAATTCCATTCTTCACTTTGGCCAAATTCGCCCCCCATAAACAACAATTTAGTTCCGGGATGGGTAAACATATAGCCGTATAACAAACGTAAGTTGGCAAATCGTTGCCATTCATCGCCGGTCATCCGACCCAAAATCGAGTGCTTACCATAGACAACTTCGTCATGGGATAAAGGCAACATGAAGTTTTCGGTGAAAGCATAAGTCATGGAAAACGTGATGTCGTTTTGGTGGTATTTGCGGTACACGGGCTCTTTTTTGAAGTATTGCAACGTATCGTGCATCCAACCCATCATCCATTTCATGCCAAAACCGAGTCCGCCCAAAAATGTTGGACGGGAAACCATGGGGAAACTGGTACTTTCTTCGGCGATGGTTTGCACATCGGGGAACATGCTGTACACGGCTTCGTTAAAATCTTTTAAGAAACTAATGGTTTCTAAATTTTCTCTACCGCCATAAATGTTGGGCTCCCACTCCCCGTCTTTACGGGAATAATCGAGGTACAACATCGAAGCTACGGCATCCACCCGAAGTCCGTCGGCGTGATAATGCTGCAACCAGAAAATGGCGTTGCTGATCAAGAACGAACGCACTTCATTACGACCGTAGTTAAAAATCAAACTTTTCCAATCGGGATGATAGCCTTTTCGGATATCAGGATGTTCGTATAGATGGGATCCGTCAAAAAATCCGAGGCCGTGGGCATCACTCGGAAAATGCGAAGGAACCCAATCGAGAATTACTCCGATTCCGGCTTGGTGCAATTTGTCCACCAAAAGCATAAAATCTTGCGGTTTGCCGAAACGCGAAGTGGGTGCAAAATACCCGACCAATTGGTACCCCCAAGAAGGATCAAACGGATATTCCATGATAGGCATAAATTCCACATGGGTAAATCCGGTTTCTTTCACGTAGTTCACCAAATCTTCGGCGAGTTCAATATAGGAAAGCGAACGGTTTTGTTCGAGGTTGCGTTTCCACGACCCCAAATGCACTTCATACACCGACATGGGTTTGTCTAAGGCATTGTGGGCGGCGCGTTTCTTCATCCACATGGTATCCTTCCACTTATAGTCCAAGTCCCAAACGACAGAAGCCGTGTGCGGAGGAGTTTCACAATACAAGGCAAAAGGATCCGCTTTTTCAGTGATTACATCGCCGTGGCTGGATTGAATTTTGAATTTGTATTTAGTTCCTTTGTCGATCCCGGGAATAAATCCTTCCCAGATTCCCGAACTGTCCCAGCGCACTTGAAGTGGATGTTGGCCTTCCACCCAATAATTAAAGTCGCCAATCACGGAAACATGTTTAGCCGATGGCGCCCATACGGCAAAGTAGCATCCTTGTTCGCCATTGACTTCAAGCAAATGTGCGCCTAATTTTTCGTATAATTTAAAATGTTTACCGGCTTTAAATAAGTCGATATCAAAATCGGTAAACAAGGAATAGTGTTGTACTGGATTCATTTTATGTGGCTCAGCGGTGTTTATCCACTGATTTTTTATCGTGTTTTGAACTACTTAACGTTATTTTCTAGCCCGGATAGCAGCGGCATCCTCACGGAGTTTACGGAGTGAGCTACAGCGGATAGCCGGTGGGTTGTGAATTGAAAACTAGGGTTGTTGCTCCTAATAATTCATAATACTTTGAATACCGCGCAAGGGAATGACGGCCCAACGGGGGCGCGAATTGAGTTCGTAGCCCAACTCGTACACCGCTTTTTCCAAAAGGCAATATTTCAACAGAAATTCGATTTCCTGACTGTATCCAATGTTCAAATTACCGGCTTGAACTTTCTCGATATACGTATCCATAAAGGCGCCAACGAGGTAGCGGAACAACAGTTCGGCCGCATCAAACAATTCGTCTTGGTCTTGGGGATATTTCTCGCGATTATTGAAAATTGTGGCATAAATGGCATAATGAAACGAGCGAAACATTCCGGCCACATCTTTCAATGGCGGTTGTTTTACCTTACGGTCCCGAATGGTACTCTCGGGTTCGCCTTCAAAATCCAACAAATAAAAATCGTCGCCGTTTACGAGCACTTGTCCGAGGTGATAATCCCCGTGGATGCGAATGCGTTCCGACTTCATTTTAGTCCAATCGAAATCCACGAAATGCTTACGAATGAGTTTTTTATGTTCGAGAAACTGATGCGCCAATTCGAGTGCGAGTCCGTCCAATTTATGCAGACTGTTTTCGATGATATTCAAGCGATTTTGGAATTGATACAACAACCTGTTTTTCAACCACACGGAATAATCGCCGTTGTAGCGTGTGGGCGTAAAAGCGGTATCTTGACTGTCCCCACCGAGTGCCACATGCATTTCTGCTGTGCGCAACGCCAGGGTTTGAATACGAAGGAAAAGACTGAGTCCGACCCAATCAATAATCTCAGGTGGAATTTCCTGAATTTTTAATCGTTTAAATAATGGGATATCAGGCAGTTTGGCTACTTTGATTTTCTTGCGGGTTAACGTATCAAAAACAGTATCCAGATGATCGAGCATGAATCGCCATGCATCCCCTTGATTGGGAACGAGTTCTTGCATGAGTCCGAGCGTGATATTCCCTTCGGGTAGCGCTAAATTAATACTTCCGGTGTAGGCGGGTGTATTTTTAAACTCCATGCGTTCGGTGAGGAACCGACTGATTTCATAATCGGGATTGGTGCTCACATAGATGCGACGGAAAATTTTGAGTACGAAACTATCGTTGTAAATAATCGAGGTGTTACTTTGCTCGACACCCATGAATTTTGAGGACTTATAGGTATTTTCACCCAAATGCATCCCTTTATGGAAAACCAGTTTGAATTCTTTGTTGATTGTATTCTGAGCAATGTTTTCAAACAGGAGTTTACGAAAATCTTCTTGGTGTAGCGCATCGACCAAATACCCATCGATGTGGGCAAATTTGGCGGGCGAAATAATGGTACTTGTGTCCAATTCCTCTGAGGTCATGAAGGCAATCGGCATAAAGTAATGTTGGTAGAAGGCCTCTTTAAAGTTTACTTCTAATAATACGCCGTAATACGTGTTCTTCTTGGAAGTTATCTTAAAATGATCAATGACTTCAATATACTTTAACGTACTTGCTTTACCGCCGTACCAACGTTTGTTGATGATGTAATTTTCCAAAATATCAGAAGAAAATATTTTGATAAATTCATCATCTGTGAAGGCATTTTTCCATTCACTTTTGAACTTAAAAGGCGTTGCAAATGTTTCCTGATTATCTAAATTCATGACCTCTCGGATTTCGATTATTTGATTATTTTGAACAAATGGAAGGGCAATGTGGGATGCAATTCGACAAAATTCCATTCTTTATCCCAATGGTAACTGTTTCCGGTAATTAAATCGACAACGGTAATATTTTGTCCGTTTTGAATTCCGAGGGAAGCCAAAGGCAATTTCACCCACGCTTGTTTGGTATAATAGGCATCCAAGCTGGCTACCATTAAAGTTTCATTGGATTTATCGTCGTCAAATTTGTAATAAGCGATGACTTGTTCGTTATCGGTATCACAAAATTCGATGTTGTTGGTTTGTTGCAAAGAAGCGTTTTGTTTACGTACTTCATTTATTTTGCTAATCAACATCGTGATTTTATTTTCATGGTTCCAATCCCAATCGCGTGTTTGGTACTTTTCACTGTCGTAGTATTCTTCTTTACCAGGAATCGCATCCGAAACCATAAATTCGAAAACGGGACCGTAAATCCCAACCGATGAACTTAAGGTTGCGGCTAAAAAGTATTTCTGCAAATGCGTACTTTCGTTGGCGCCTTGTAATGGAAACGGATTGATATCGGGCGTATTGGGCCAAAAATTAGGTCGGAAAAACTCGCGCTGATTGGTACGTGTTAACTCGGTCAAATACTCTTGCAATTCCGCTTTGGTATTGCGCCACGTAAAATAGGTGTAGGATTGGGTAAAACCTTGCTTGGCCAATTCGTGCATAATTTTTGGGCGAGTAAAAGCCTCGGATAAAAACAACACATCGGGATGTTTCTTTTTCACTTCATTTATCAACCAACCCCAGAAATAGAAAGGCTTGGTATGCGGATTATCCACCCGGAAAACACGAATACCGCACTCCTCTACCCAATATAGCGCACAACTTAGAAGTTCGTTCCACAAATTTTTCCAATCGGGTGTTTCAAAGTAAATGGGTAAAATATCTTGGTATTTTTTAGGCGGATTTTCAGCGTACTGCACGGTTCCATCCGGACGCCATTTAAACCATTGCGGATGTTCTTTCACCCACGGATGGTCGGGAGCGGCTTGTAATGCAAAGTCCATCGCGATCTCGATTCCCAAATCTTTGGCGGTATTCACCAAGGATTTAAAATCATCCAGCGTTCCAAGTTCAGGGTGTAATGCCTTATGGCCACCATGGTGTGAACCGATTCCCCAGGGCGAACCCACATCACCAGGTGCAGCGTCAGTCGCGTTATTTTTTCCTTTACGGTTGACTTCACCGATGGGGTGCACAGGAGGAAAATAGAGTGTATCGAATCCCATTTTAGCGACCCGAGGTAATAGCGCTTCACAGTCTTTAAAAGTACCGTGTTTTCCAGGAATTGAAGAAGCAGAGCGCGGGAAAAATTCGTACCAAGTACTAAATAACGCTTTTTGTCGATCGACATAGGCTTTAAATTCTTGCGTTTGGTTGGCTAAGAATTTGGTGGGATATTTTTTAAATAGAGCTTGCAAATCAGATGAAACAGCTGCCTCAATGGCTTGATCATACACATTATCGTCAGCAAACCAAGCGGCAATTTGATTCAAATATTTTTTTTCAGAGGCTGAAACGGAATCCAATAAGGGTTTGATATACTCTATCCCCTCTAACAATTCCGATTTTACGTGTTGATTGTCTTTGATCTTTTTGGTTATTCCGTATTGCCAATTTAAAGCATAATCAACCCAAGATTCAACAAAATAACTGTAAAATCCTTGCTTTTCAACGGTAAATTCACCTACAAAACTGTCATTAGGAACAGAATTTAATCGAACTTCCGTCCATTTTTTTTCTTTTTCGTGTTTGAAATGTACGGCAGCTTCAAGCACATCATGTCCATCGGCAAGCACATCGGCAGTTATTTGTATTTTTTGACCTGTAATTCGTTTGATTGGAAAAGTTCCGTTATCGACTTGAGGCGTAACATTTTCAATGATTACGCGTTTTTGATTGAACATGTTTTAACATTTTATAGACCTCTTAAATTTATAAAAAAAAGAGAAAACGCAAACAGCCCATCGCAATTTTACGGATATTTCAATAAAGCATGGTGTATTTAAAAGCTTCTTGCCAATAGTGAGGTCAAATATCAAGATTGAAACAATATCTGAATATTTCCAATTTAGAATTTAGATTTCAGAGTTCAGAATTCAGAGTTTAGAACTCATCATTCATAATTTATAATTCATAATTATTTTAGCGTGTCCCTCCGGGTCGGGCTATCCGTTGCAAGTCCTCGCTCCGTTTCACTGCGCTGTGGGCTTTGCACTACTACCTGCCTGCCGGTAAGCAGGTGTTTATCATTCACAATTTATAATAAAAAAAGAAGACGGCGACCCGAGGCTTTAGCCGAACTGGCGAAGCAATCGACCGTAGGGACACGGCGCACCGATATAAACAAAAAAAGACCTTTACATTGCTGTAAAGGTCTTTCAAAAAAGAAGGCGGCGACATACTCTCCCACAGTTATGCAGTACCATCTGCGCAGTCGGGCTTAACTTCTCTGTTCGGAATGGGAAGAGGT
>CAYNDK010000036.1:0-18606 GCA_964395965.1 uncultured Flavobacterium sp. | reverse complement strand
GGCTTACTTCAATTTATTTTGGACTCCACTTACCTCAAGTGTGCAATGGAGCATCGAACAAATGAACCGTTTTATCCATTGGATTGCTCAACAAAATGAGTTTATTATTCAAAAAGTCCCTATGGAACTGCCCTTAATGTGTTTATTGTATGTATTTCTTTTTTCATTTATCAGCAGGCTATTTACACCTACAAAAAAAATAGTTTACACAATTGGACTGTTCGTTATAGGCCTTCAAATTACAGTAATTAATAGACAATACCACAATAGTGTTGAGTCATTCATTGTATTTAATCAACCTAAAAATTATTTGATTGCTTGGAAATATAACTCAAAAATTGACACCTTATCGGGGAATGCAAAAAGTACACAACTTTTCCAAAATTACTTAGTATCCGATTCTTTTACTCCAGAAAAAATTGAACGAATGAAAAATCAACGTATCTATTGTAACGGAAAAAAGATTGTTATTGTCGATCATAAGGGGTACTTTCCCAAACAACCTATTGACTATGTATTGCTAATAAAAAGTCCGAAATGCCATTTAGAGCAATGGTTGGAAAACCATAAAGTAAAAGGAGTAATAGCCGACGGGAGTTCGAGTCGATTCCTTAAAAAAAGGTGGAAAGAAAGTTGTCAAAAATTAAAAATCCCTTTTCATGACACTGCTGAAAAGGGACCTTTTATCCTGTAACTGATTATCGTTTCTTCTTTTTTGATTTCGGCTCCTCAGGCTTAGCATCAGGAACATACCGTGCAATCATTTCATTGGCACCAGCCAACCATTTTTCGGGCCCACCCGCAACGTAACCGGTTTGACCTAACTGTTCAAAATTAGTTTTGCCATCAACCAGTGTGGGTTTAACAATATAAACCGAGGGATAACCACGAACTTGAAACACTTGTTGCATCTGCATATTTTGTTGACGCAGTGCATCGGTTTGTGCCGTTCTTCTTGGAAAATCCAATTCTACTAATATCACTTTTTCTTTTGCCCACTGAATGAACTCAGGCTTTTTAAATACTTCACTTTGTAAGCGCATACACCAACCACACCAATCACTTCCAGTAAAAAACAAGAATAATGGTTTTTGCTCTTTCTTAGATATTTCCACAGCTTGATTCAAATCGGTATACCAAGTTAAACCCTCTTGTGCTTGTAAGGTTTGAAGTCCTAAGACCAGTAATAATGTAATTATACTCTTTTTCATAAATTCCCTGATAATAAAGTTCGAAGTTACAAATTATTTCACATCTTGCATCAATTTTCGCACCAAAGGTGAAATTGCAATCAACACCACACCTGCTATTAAGGCATAAATTGCTAATTGTTGGTAGCCGTCGGCATAAGTATTTAATTTTTGAAGATTGGTCGCATTTTTAGAAGCTTCTGCAATTCCGGCACCCAATAAACCCGCAAAATACTGACCGTAGGCACTTGCCAAAAACCACATCCCCATGATAACGGCTTGTGTTTTTTGAGGTGATAACTTGGTCATGGCACTCATACCTATTGGCGATAAACACAATTCGCCAAACGTAATGACAAACCAACCCAATGTGAACAAATCCAACGAGGTTTTTCCATCAGGACCTGCGAAGAATTTGGTATAATAAAATACCCAAAACCCACCCGCTAGGAACAAGAAGCCTAAACCAAATTTGACCACCGTATTGGGTTCGATTTTCTTTTTTGCCATCCAAATCCAGACCATTCCGACTAAGGCGGCGAATACAATGACAAACAAAGAATTGGCTGAATTATTAACTCCGTTTGGATCTAATTTGACACCTAGAACTGTGTTTTGGAGATTATTGGCAGCAAATAAACTTAACGAACCTCCACTTTGTTCGAAGAACGCCCAAAAGAAGATGGAGAAGATTATGAAAATTAGAGCGGCCAATAATTTTAAATTTTCAGCCGTTGAAAAGTTCTTCATTTCATAAAAAAGATAAACTACCGATAATGGTCCAATAATCATCATGAAATAATCGGTATAGGTTGTATTGGCCACCATTTTTATGATTATAGGTATAAAAATGATTGAAGCTATGTAGGTAGCAATTTCCAATGCTTTTCGTTTAGAAACCTCCATATGAGCTAAAGGAGACAATCCGATTTCACCTAGACTTTTTTGCGTTTGCGTAAACGTTAGCAAACTAACAATCATCACAATGGAGGCAAAACCAAACGCGTAATTCCAACGCAGATTTTCTGCGACAAAAGAGCTCCACAAATTGCCATTTGCTACAGCAATACATATGTAACCTCCAATTAATGCTCCGAGATTTACCCCAGCATAAAACAAGGAAAAACCAGCATCTCGTCTAGTATCATTATCGCGGTACAATTGGCCAACCATGGAAGAAATATTTGGTTTGAAAAAACCTGTTCCTACAATAGTAAACCCGATTCCTGTAAAAAATAAATCTTTCGGACTTATCGCAAGAATAATACTTCCAATGATCATGAGAATACCACCCCAAAAAAGCGATCTTCGTAACCCTAAAATTTTATCGGCAAATAAACCGCCTATAAAGGTGAATGCATATACCCAAGCTTGTGTGGCGCCATATTGAAGATTGGCCGTAGTTTCACTCATGTTGAGTTGACTCACCATAAATACGGCTAACATCCCACGCATTCCATAGAAACTAAAGCGTTCCCACATTTCACTGAAAAATAAATACCACAATTGTTTTGGGTATTTCCCTTTAAAATCTTGAATTTGTTCGATTGTTGTTTCCATTAGCGAATTCCATTTTCACGCATTACCGCGTTTAATCGTTTTAATAAGACAAACATTAAAGAAGCGGCGAATAAAAGTAAGCCGAAGTTTACCCAAAAGAAATTGGATTTGTCTTCATAACTGTCCCACATACTGGCCAAAACACCCGATAATTTATTTCCAATGGACGTAGCCAAAAACCAACCGCCCATCATTAAGGAAGTGATGTTGCGCGGACTTAATTTGGACACCACGGATAGACCCATCGGACTCAAAAAGAGTTCCCCAATGGTGATGACTCCGTAATTGGCGACCAACCACCAAACGGATACTTTCTCGGCTCCGTTATGCCCCGCTTTCACTGCGGCAACCATGACCAAAACAGACAAGGCAGAAATCAAGAGTCCGAACGCAATTTTAGTCGGTGTCGTCGGTTCTTTTTGTCGTTGACGTAAAAAGGTAAAAAAGGCCACTACCAAAGGCGTTAATAGAATCACCCAACCCGGATTGATAGACTGACTTAAATTGGACGACCAGGTGTAGACTGCTGCTTCTTCTTGTGGCTTTTTCTCAGGGGCTACATTGCGGAAATACAATGGGTAGTCCACGGTTTTGATCACTTCACCGTCTTTCTTTTGAATACGGAAATATTCATCATATAGAGCAACACTATCTTTTTTATAATGTAATGTATCAACGAGTACTAATTTCGATCCAATTTGTTGCGCCGTTCCCGTTAATTCGCGGTCGGTATATTTATCCCCCCAATTGTTCAAGGCTGATCCATTGAGTTTGAATACCGCCCAAAACAAGATCACTACGGCAAAAATAGAAAGCAAAGCACCGATCGGTCGTTTCTCTTCGGCTTTGGCTTTGAAATACAAACTACCGTAGAAGAAAATTACGGGAATACAAGCAAAAATAAAAGCATCGGTACTATCCGAACCAAAGATATAACTGTCGGTATTGGTATCGGAATAGGTTCCTTTTAACATCCATCCAATGATTCCAAATACCACAGAAGGTACTAAGATGTAAAGGACAATTTTACTGAAAGGCATATCGCCAGGTTGTTCCCCTTTTTTCTCGACTTTGTCGCCATAATGTTTGGAACCCAACAAAAACACAATAACGCCAATGATCATCCCGACACCGGCAGCCATAAAAGCATATTGCCAACCGAAAAGTATTTTGAAAGCAGCGCCAAAGAAATTGCAGATAAAAGCACCGACATTAATTCCCATGTAGAAGATATTGTAACCTTCGTCCTTCTTGTCTTTGTATTGCTCGTCGTTGTAGAAATTCCCCAATAATGTTGAAATGTTCGGTTTAAAGAATCCGTTCCCTAAAATCACGAGCGTCATTGCCAAATACAACATCGGCAAACTGTGGATTCCCATCATCATATAACCCGCACCCATCATGAGTCCGCCCAACACAATTGACTTTTTATAGCCCCAGTAGCGATCGGCAATTAATCCGCCAACGAACGGCGTTAAAAACACCAAGGCAATGAAGGTTCCATACAAATCAGACGATTCTTTCTCGGTCATTTTGAAACCGGCTTCCACATCTTTAAGATAAAGCGTAAAAATTCCGATCATAAGGTAGTAGCCAAAACGCTCCCACATTTCCGATAAAAACAAATAAGGCAGTGCCTTAGGATGACTTTTCCACATAGTTTTTGGGTATTAAAAAACAAAACCTACAAGACGAACTTGTAGGTTTGAAAGATATAAAAATATTTTGGAATCGAATTATTTGATACCGTGCATCATTTTCTTCAATCTTGGAGACAATAAGGCCAAAATAATAGCTGCGATACCACACAACACCACAAACACCATGAAGAATTCATAGAGGTTGTGAATTTCGAAACCAGCAAATTTCTTATGCTCAACACTTATAATTTTTTCACTTTTAATTTTTTCTAATTCCGTATTACTAGGATAAGTTAACTGTTCTGGCTTAATTTTAGCATTTTTATCTTTTTTCTTAATCTCACTAATCATTTTATTGTTTTGATCAATAAGCTTTTTCAAATCAACTTTATTAGCATCTAGTTTCTCCTTATCTACTTCTGCTAAATTATATTGAGCCAAAACAAATAATTCTTTAGCAGTTGGATCGTATTTTTTATCTAAAACCTCTTGTAAATTGATACCTTGCTCCTGTGCTGCAATAAACTTATCACCTGTTGCTGGAAGTATCGCTCCTAATGAACCTGCCAGTGCATAACCCGCCGCATTCGAAATGAAGAATACTCCATACAATAAAGAAGCAAAACGCTTTGGCGCTAATTTACCCACTAAAGACAAACCGATAGGTGATAAACACAATTCCCCTAAGGTTTGAATGAAATACAACAACATCAACCATTTGATGGCTAATAAACCTGAATTTCCTAAATCTTTCACATTATGAGCGATGATAAAATAACTCAACGCAATGAATGCCAATCCAAAAGCTTGTTTTAATGGAGAAACAGGCTCTTTTCCTGCAGCGCGTAATTTATCCCACAATAAACTGAACGGTAAAGCCATCATTACTACGAAAACTCCATTGAAGATTTGCACCATCGATGGTGGCATGTTCCAACCAAAAATATTACGATCGGTCTGGTTATCAGCGATAAATGTTAATGAAGAACCTGCTTGTTCGAAAGCTGCCCAAAAGAAAATGATAAAGAATGAAACAATGTAGATTACCCAAATACGTTGGCGTTCAACTTTCGTTTCAGCCGAACTCATGATCAAGTAAGCTAATGAAATCCCAGCAGAATAAATAAAAGGATAAATAATTCCTTTGATTAATTGCCCCATTTCAACTGCTGAAAAACCAAATTCGCCCACTAATAAATAGCGGAACACAAAGAATAAAGACGCAAAAATAACAACGGCAATACCCATTGCTGAGTTTTTGAAATGGGCTGTTTGTGTTTCACCTTCTTCAAAATCATCGGCTTCATTATTTTTAGGCAATCCTCCAATTGGACGACCTTCAGGGGTAACTACATATTTGTTTTTTAACAAAAAGAACGTAATTGTTCCAATCACCATAGCAATTGAAGCGGCTAAAAAGCCCCATTTAAAAGCAAAGATATCACGTACACCTGTGTCAGCATCTTTAACATCACCCACCCAAGGACAAATAAATTGACCTAAGAAAGCACCGATGTTAATCCCCATATAGAAAATGGTAAAAGCCGAATCCAGTTTGTCTTTTTCTTGTTTTGGATACAAACTCCCTACCATTGAAGAGATATTCGGTTTGAAAAATCCATTACCAAAAATGATAATAAATAATGCCGACCACATGAATACCTTAGCCGTTCCAATACTAGAGTCAAATGTTGAAGCACTAATGAACAACAAGAATTGACCGATAGCCATTAACGAACCTCCAAACATGATACTGTAGCGGTTTCCGATATATTTATCAGAAATAAAACCACCTAATAATGGGGTTAAATAACATAAGGCAAGGAATCCTCCATAAATAATTGCGGCATCGGCCTCTTTGATTAACAAGGAGTTAACCATAAACAAAGTTAGAATCGCTCGCATTCCGTAGAAGTTGAAACGCTCCCACATTTCCGTTCCGAATAGCACCCAAAGCCCCTTAGGATGGCTCTTTTTTACTGCTGCTTCACTCATAATATTGGTTTTAGTTTATTTAGAATTATAGTTTTTCTTTGATGAAATTGGTCATTTTATTGAACAATTGTATACGGGTTTTGCCCCCGTAAATCCCGTGGTTTTTGTCGGGATAAATCGCCCAATCAAATTGTTTGTTGGCTTGTACCAAAGCTTCAATCATTTGCATGGAATTTTGCACGTGAACATTGTCATCTGCTGTTCCGTGTACCAACAAGAAGCTTCCTTTTAATTTACTTACATGATTGATCGGTGAATTATCATCGTAGCCACTTGCATTTTCTTGTGGGGTTTGCATGTAGCGTTCCGTATAAATGGAATCGTAGAAACGCCAGTTGGTTACCGGAGCAACCGCAATTGCCATTTTAAACACATCGGCGCCTTTGAACAAGCAGTTGCTCGCCATGAATCCGCCAAACGACCAACCGAAAATTCCGATACGTGTTTTGTCTACATAGGCATACGTTCCTAATACTTTTGCTGCATCAATTTGATCTTCTACTTCAAATTTACCCAATTCCTTTTGCGTACATTTTTTAAAGGCAGCTCCTTTGAATCCCGTTCCACGACCGTCCACACAAACGGTGATGTACCCTTGTTGCGCAAGCATCATAAACCAATAATCGTTGGTATCCAACCAGTCGTTGGCGACTTGCTGCGAACCCGGACCCGAATATTGGTACATGAAAACTGGATATTTTTTGGTAGCATCAAAATCTTTGGGCTTAATCATCCAAGCGTTGAGTTGGTGCCCTTTTTCTGTAGTCAATACAAAAAACTCTTTGGTGGGCAAATCGTATTTTTTCAGCTTTTCTGTAAGCGCTGAATTTTCTACAATCATTTGCACTTGCACACCGTCTTTGGCACTATTTAAGGAATATTGAGTAGGCGTAGTTACCGATGAATAGGTATTGATAAAGAACTCAAAATTTGGGCTGAACGTTGCCGCATTAGTACCTACTTGTTTGCTTAATTTCATTTTCTTTTTACCATCTAAACCGATACGGTACACATCGCGTACAATTGAACCGTTTTCAGTCGATTGGTAAAAAATGGTTTTGGTTTTTTCGTCAAAGCCATAATACGCGGTCACTTCCCAAGTTCCTTTGGTTACTTGGTTTTTCAACTTACCTGTTTTATCATAAAGATAAATATGATTCCAACCGTCTTTCTCTGAAGTCCAAATAAAACTATTGTCTTTTAAAAAGGTAAGGTTATCGGTAACATCCACATAGGCGTTATCTTTTTCATTCAAGACCACTTTTGTAGCCGCTGTAGTTCCGTCAACAAACAACAAATCCAAATTGTTTTGGTGACGATTCAAAACCTGCGCACACAATACATTGGCATCATTGGTCCAACGCATTCGGGCGATGTAAAAATCATTGTATTGCGAAAGATTAACTTCTTTCTTTGTATTGGAAGCAACGTCTACAACATGAAGAGAAACCAAGGCATTTTTTTCTCCTGCTTTTGGATATTTGAATTTATCTTGTGAAGGATACAAATCTTTTCGATAAATATCCATAGAAAACTCGGGCACTTGACGTTCATCAAAACGAATGAAAGCTATTTTCTTACTGTCGGCACTCCAATCAAAAGCGCGTACGAAAGCAAATTCTTCTTCATACACCCAATCGGTGATTCCGTTGATGATTGCATTTTTTTCACCGTCATTCGTAATTGCCGTTGAATTCCCTGAAGCCACATCCATCACAAATAAATTATTTGCTTTGGCATAAGCTATTTTTGATCCGTCAGGAGAAAATAGTGGCTCTTGAGCTTGTTCCAAAACCTTACGTAACGATTTTGTTGTAATATCATACAAATAAAAATCGGCTGTAAAAGAGTGACGATAAATCGGATTGGAATTATTTGCAATAAGAATTTGCTTCTCATTAGCACTAAAAGTGTAACTGTCAATGCCATCCGTGAGTTCTTTATGATTTTTAGTATCTAAAAGTGTACTCACCTTTTTTAGTGTTGCATAATCATATAAGTCGATTTGCTGACTTCTCGAACCTCTATCAGTATTTAAAACTGTATATTGGTTGGTGTTTTTTAGGGCTTGTAATTCGTCCATTCCTTTGGCACGAAAAACACCCGTATAAATTTCTTCAACACTTAATTTTTGTTGTGCGGAAAGAGTTACTCCAACGAACAAAAACAAAGCGAAAAGGCTTCTTTTGATCATATTCAAAAATGTTGATAATTATCGACTTCAATTTTAATGAAAAAAAAGCAAACCACCGTCTTTTTTTAGCCAAAATGCGCTTGAACAAGGCTTTTTATTTCCTTAAAATTACTTTATTCTCTTGTTTGAAGCTGTATCTTTGTGGGGCAAATTGATAATCAACTGAAAATGAATCAAGCCGTATCTGGATTTTCGAAATTATCCAAAGAAGAAAAAATACAATGGATTGCTCAAACCTACTTTAACACACCCGAAGAAGCGGAAAAAATCCTAAAACAATATTGGAATCAGGATGCCCAACTTCAACAATTGCATGATGAGTTCATCGAAAACACGCTGACCAATTTTTATTTACCGATGGGAATTGCACCCAATTTCAACATCAACGGACGATTTTACTCCGTTCCGATGGTTATTGAAGAAAGTTCGGTAGTGGCAGCAGCGGCCAAAGCGGCTAAATATTGGAGTACCCGTGGCGGATTCAAAACCTCGATTATTGGCACGGAAAAAATTGGTCAAGTTCACTTTTTATTTCAAGGCTCGATTGAAAAACTTCAACCGTTTTTTGACAAAATAAAACCGCATTTTTTCGAAGCTACCGAACCCATTACACGCAACATGAACAAGCGTGGCGGTGGGATTCTCGACTTAGAATTACGGGATAAAACGACCGAATTAGCCAACTACTTTCAATTGCACGCAACGTTTGACACCAAAGATAGCATGGGGGCAAACTTCATCAATTCCTGTTTGGAACAATTTGCAAAAACATTGCGCGAAGCCGCAGCAAACGAACAAAGTTTTACTGCTGAGGAACAAAACATTACAGTGGTGATGAGTATTTTATCCAACTTTGTTCCAAATTGCGTGGTACGAGCAGAAGTTTCATGTCCTGTAGAAGAATTGGCTGAAAAGAAAATAGAAAACCCGCAAGCTTTTGCCGAAAAATTTGTGCAAGCAGTTACGATTGCTGAAATTGAACCTTTTCGAGCTGTTACACACAACAAAGGCATCATGAACGGAATTGATGCTGTAGTACTTGCCACAGGAAATGATTTTAGAGCGGTCGAGGCCGGTGTGCATGCCTATGCTGCACGCCACGGCAAATACAGCAGTTTATCACATGCAAAAATCGAAAACGGAATTTTCACTTTTTGGATGGATGTCCCTTTAGCATTGGGAACCGTTGGCGGACTCACTTCTTTACACCCTTTGGTTAAAGTGGCTTTAGAAATCCTAGGCAAGCCTTCAGCGCAAGAATTAATGCAAGTTGTAGCTGCAACAGGATTAGCACAAAACTTTGCTGCATTACGTTCGTTAACTACTACAGGCATTCAGGAAGGGCATATGAAAATGCACATCCATAATATTTTAAACCAATTTCAAGCTACATCAGAGGAGCGAGAGGCGGTTTTAAACCATTTTTCAAACCAAACGGTTACCCACGCTTCTGTTGTAGCCATGATAGAAAAATTACGGAGTTAAAAACTGTATATGAAACAATCTTTTTACAGCAATGGCAAATTGCTCATTACGGGAGAATATGTCGTACTCGATGGTGCGAAAGCCCTAGCATTGCCTACGCGATTTGGACAAAGTTTACATATTGAACAAGGCACCAACCAACTCATTCACTGGAAAAGTTTTGATAAGGATAAAAGTATATGGTTTGAAACGACTATTCCTTTTGAATCAATTAAAAGAAAAGAACGTTTTGATGCTCCCCATCAAATAAAGAACACCTTGATCGAAATCTTGCATGAAGCGTATCTAATGAATGCAAATTTTTTAAACGCTCAAGGCTATCACATAGAAACCGAACTTACATTTCCTAAAGATTGGGGTTTAGGCACTTCTTCGACATTGATAAACAACATTGCTCAATGGACGCAAGTAGATGCGTATGCTTTGCTGAAACGAAGTTTTGGCGGAAGTGGATATGATGTAGCTTGTGCCCAATATAATGCCCCGATACTCTACCAACTACAACATGACCTTCCTGTTGTTGAAACGGTTGCATTTGCTCCTGTTTTTCGGGATAAAATCTATTTTGTATACCTCAATCAAAAAAGAAACTCTAAAGCAGCTATCGCAGCTTACATAGACAAACAAGGCGACATTGGGAAGACTGTTACAAAAATTAATGCGCTTACAAATCGTATACTTACTGCAAAAGAGCCTAAAGATTTTGCTTTGGCCTTACGCGAACACGAAATTGAATTGAGTAATGTATTGGAAGAAATGACCATACAGGAAGCCTTATTTTCTGATTTCGAAGGAGTAATAAAAAGTTTAGGAGCTTGGGGAGGCGATTTTGTAATGGCTATTTCAAAAGATGACCCAACACCCTATTTTCATTCAAAGGGCTATCCAATTGTACTTCCTTATAAAGAAATGATCGCTTATTAAAATAAAAAAATCCCGATTAAAATCGGGATTTTTTATGCTTATGTTCGAAATCTATTAATAGAAATCTAAACGATTATCTTCAATATCTGCTGCATTTTTCAATGTAGAAATAACGCGACCAGTGTTTTGAATTGCTTGTTGTTTCAACTTGTTTACATACTCATCGTACTTAGCAATTTTAGGAGCTTTTGTAACCGATTTAGTTTTTACAACATAAACACCTGAGATTCCTTCAATTGGAGCAGAAACTTTATTTACTGCAGATCCAAAAGCAGCACCAACAACTTTAGGTTCCATTCCAACATTAGGTAACATTGGGCTGTCTACAGAAACCGCTGCAATATTTTGAACAGTAACTTTGTTTGACGCAGCAATTGCTTCAAGTGTACCACCTTTCATTTTTGCTAAAATGATTTGAGCTTTTTTCTCGTTCTTGATAATTCCTTCAACTGAAGGACGAGCATCTTCAATATTTGTTAATCCTTTTGGATTGATTTTTTTCAAACGAGCAATAACATGACCTACGTTTACAACTTCAAAACGTTTTACATCACCGATATTGGTACCGTCAGTATACGCCCATTTCACAATTTGACGTTGGTTACCTGCTGCACCTACAGCTTCGTCCATCGCTTTAGCACGAACAGACTCCACTTTTAAGTTTGCTTTTTTCGCTACTGCTGCAAAGTCTTTATCAGCTGCATCCATTTCAAACTGTGTAGCTTTTGTATACGCTTCATTTGTAGTTGCCTCAGAAGGCTGAATTTTGTGTGCAATAGTTGCTAAACGAACAGCGTCTTGTTTATCTGTAACGTTAATGATATGGTATCCAAATTCAGATTCAACTAAACCAATTGTTCCAACAGGATTATTGAATACAAAATCATTGAAAGGCTTCACCATTTGACCTTGCCCAAAATAACCTAAATCACCTCCTTGTTGTGCTGAAGAATCATCCGAATTGGTTAACGCCAACATCATAAAAGAACCTGGATTAGCTTTCGCTTGAGCTAACAAGCTTTCTGCTTTTGCTTTTGCTTCTTCTTTTGTACGTTTCTCTTTTTTCTGAACACGATCAATACCTTCCCAGCTGATTAAAATATGACTTGCTTTTGCTTTGTCATTGGCTTTACGGCCCATCATTTTGCTTAAGCAAAAATATTTACCGTTGATATAAGGACCATAAATTTCACCATTAGGCAAGTTAAACAACGCATCTGCAACTTCTGCAGGCAACTGTTGTTTAGAAACATAAGTTGTATCATAAGGTAAGTCAGAATTTTGACCTACAAACTCAGCTAAATTGGTCGCATTTTTGAAACCAGGTAAAGTATCGTTTGCACCCGTTGTTTTGTTGTATTCAACTCTTGCATTCAACAATCCCACTAACTTTTCTTTAACTTCGTCTTGATCTTTTGTAGAAGGCTTATCTTCAACCAATACAAACTCAATTTCACGTGTTTCTTCTGCTTTAAAACGTTTTTCGTGTTTTTTCATGTAAGCCGTGATGTCTTCATCGGTTACTTTTACTTCACTATCCTTAACAGAAGAGTACATTACTCCAACGTAATCGAAGTTAACTTTATCTTGTTCTAAAGCATATTTGAATTTACCTTCAGCAGTTGTAGTATACATACCTGCCTTAACAATAGTATTATAAATTTGGTACTGGCCATTTAACACCATGTCTTTTTCGCGATCCTCAAACATTTTTGCTTGTTCAGGATTGTTTTTGAAAAAGTCTTTGAACTTGGTTAAATCAAATTTCCCATTCGTTTGAAACATTGGGTTTGAACCGATATTAGGATCTTTTTTAAACGTATCCAATTTATAGGCTTCTCCAACACGAATACCTGCTTTGTCAAACTGATCCACTAGAAGTGCTTTATTCACTTCAATTTCCCAAGTTTGATTTACAGCTTGTGTCTGAGTCATTTGACCACCTTGGCTGCTTTTTTCAAGATTGGTTACTTTGATACGGAAATCCTCGAATGCAACATCTTTTCCATTAATACTCCCTACATCATGGGACTGACTTTTGATTCCTTTTGTAAACAAATCTTGTACTACAAAGGCTAAAAGTGCAAAACCGATAATCAGTAAAAGTAATCCTGAACGATTTCTAATTTTCTGTAAAACTGCCATTTTATAAAACTATTTTTTATTTCAGTCTGCGAAAATACAATTATCTCTGAAATAATAACAATCAGAGTACTATATTTTACCTAAAAAGTTAAATTTTTTATTCGTCTAGTAAAACCGTCATTCGAACAACCTCAATTTTCCGATTCGACGCCGCTTCTATTTGGATATGGTAGCCTGCAATTTGGAGTGTATCTCCCTTTTGTGGTATTTCCTCTGAATGATCAACTATAAGTCCGCCCAATGTACTGTAGGAATCACTTTCAGGCAAATTCAACTTATAGGTTTCATTGATATATTCTACATCTAGACGCGCCGAAAAACGATATTCTTTATCTCCAATTTGCTCTTCGATTTCGGTCACATCTGTGTCGTGTTCATCTTCAATTTCACCAAACAATTCTTCGATAATGTCTTCCACGGTAATAATCCCCGAGGTTCCACCGTATTCATCGATTACCACCGCAACAGACTTTCTTTTTTTGGTCAAAAGGTTCAGCACATCTTTAATAAAAATTGTTTCCGGAACAAATTCAACAGAAATCATTACCGATTTGATTGTCTTTGGCTTTTTAAACAATTCGAAAGAATGCACATAGCCAATGATATCATCGAGCGTATTTTGATACACTAAAATTTTGGAATAGCCAGTCTGCACAAAAAGTTCGCGCAACACAGTCACCGACTCATACACTTCTACAGCAACCAACTCTGTGCGAGGTGTCATAATATCCCGTGCTTTTACTCCTGCAAACTCCAGAGCATTTTGAAAAATCTGAATTTCTGAATCAACCTCTTCGTTATCATCCTTAGCATTCATTTGTTCTGAAATGTAGTTCCCTAATTCGACTTTACTAAAAAAAGAAGGAACGTAATCACCTTCTGTTTTGAAAAACTTTTTCAATAAAAAATCAGAAATCCAGATAATAAAAGATGAAATGAAATTGAACAGTGTATAAAAAATATAACTAGGAACGGCAAAAAACTTCATTACGCTGTTAGCGTAAATTTGAAAAAAGACTTTGGGTAGAAATTCTGAAGTGATTAAAACAATTAACGTAGAAATCACTGACTGAATCAAAATATTGGTCAAATCATCAAAAGCGTAACCTAGCGCAATAATTTGATGGGTTATTAAATCACCCATAAAAAAACCATAGACCACCAACGAAACATTATTGCCTACGAGCATAGTAGCAATAAATTTCGAGGGTTTTTCGGTTATTTTAGTGAGAATACGAGCTAAGAACGTGTCTTGCTTTTTCTCAATCTCAAGATAAATTTTGTTGGAAGAAACATAAGCAATCTCCATCCCTGAAAAAAAGGCGCACAATATCAGGCAGATGATGATTACTAGAATATTCATTTACGATTTTGAAGAATTTTGACGGTTTTTAAACTTTTTGGCAAAATGATTTCTGAAAAAAAACAAGAAAACCGAAACAAGCGCAATGGCTACACTAATCAGAGGTTTTGGATTATCATTCCAATGCGTTATCGCATCAAATGCAAAAAACAAACCTACTGCTAGATATAAATACTTTGTTATGTTTAAATACCCCATTTTAATTGACTTGATCAACGATTCCAGAAACTCGTTGTGAATTAATAATTTTTAAATCTTTGCTAAAATCAACACCTTCACCTTGAGAAACCCCTTTGGGATCAGAAAACTTGTAGCGTTGTTCTGTAAAAAACCATTCGTTTTTTTGATCAAAATAGAGTTGTTCTGTTTCAAATACTTGACCCGAAGTATTGGTGATTTTTACACTCCCTCGTAAATCGATCAAATCGGTATCTTTAAAACTCACACCGTATTTTGCAGTTACATAAGTGGGCGCCCCTTTTTCATCATAAAGTGTCACACGCAAACCCTTAGGGAACTCGGTGAAAGGGTATTTTACCGTGGCGTAATCCAACATTTTTGGACTTTCCAAAATGGACTTAATTTTACCTGAATCAGTATATTTGATGTTAATCGAATCTGCATCTCCACTAGGATTAAATTCAGAAAACACCGACTTTTGAACTTCGCGAAAATTTCCTTCGCAAGCTAAAAGACTAGCAAAAACTGCACTAATGAAGATAAAAGTAATTGCTTTTTGCATTACCAAGTTACCGATTTATTTATCCAACAACCCAATTGCACTGTATTTTTCTTCCCTTTTGCAACTGGAGTTTTCATTTTTAGTTTTAAAGCTGTTGATTTCTTTTGAGCTGCTACAGTATATTTCGGATCCACTTTTGCTGATTCTAACACCACTTGTGACGCTAAATAATGAACTGCATCTACTTGTTTCCCCTCAAAAGAGCAATAAGGAATTGAGGCTTCATAAATTTCAGCCATCAAGAAATAGTTGTCAGGGTTTTTGGGGTCAATTTGAATAGCTAAATTCAAAAACTCAGCCGCTTTACTCGGATTAAACCCAAGATAAACCCCAGCTAAATCTGAAGCTCTCTGTGCTTTGACAGCAGCATCTTCTTCTAATTCAATAGAACTTGTGAGGTAAAATTCAGCGCTTTCTGGTGATTCAAAAAGTAATTTTGCCACACCCAAATAATAAAAAGATTGCGCCGATTTTTTTATTTCATGCGTATATAAAGCTAATTCTGGAAAGAAATTATCTCGACGGCATTTTTCATAATACTCACTAGTAAGCATTAGGAAAAAATCAACATCTTTACTTTTTGCATTAATTTCTTGACGCGCATACTTCTCTAATGTTTCACAATTCAAGCTTTCTTTTCCGAGATTACTTGTGTTTAAGTATTGAATAAGATTTTCAAAATCTTGAGCTTGATTTGGATATTTTAGCTGATTTTGTTTCGCTTTTACTTTAACGCGTAAATACTCAATTGTTGGATTAATTTTGACTTTGGACTCCTCAACTGCTGTAATCTTCACTACCAGGTCAAAATACAACTTTAAAGCCATTGGATCTTGAAAAGTTTCTTTTCTTTTATTTAATGCTTCCGAAAGTATTTGGAATAATTTTTCATCCGACATTTCTTTATCTTGAGCCATCAGCATTGCTTTTTTCACGAGAAGGTTAGTGTTTTCTTCAGGGAAAAGGGCTTGAAAACTATCATAATATTTCAAAAGTTGCTCTCTTTTTAACGACTTAGTTTCAGCATCAGCATTGTCGTACTCATATTGATAAACTTGCTCTCCTTTTTTATATTCTACAAAGGTTTTGTTGGCACAATTCTTTTCGTATTGAGCCCAAATTTCGTGAGCCTCTTCTGCTTTTTGATAACGGTACAATTCATCAAAATTATTAGGCAAATTACACCCTTCACTTTGAGCATTTGCTCCAACAAAACATAAAACAAAAATTATGGCAACAATCTTTTTCATCGGATAGCGAATTAAAATTAATCGTACTTTCTCTTTTGGAACCATTGATCATTGAATGACAAACTGAATCCAACATTTAAATAACGTTCACGAACTAAATTATTGCTTTGTGTACCTCTTGAGCCCGCTTCAAACAAAAGATTTAAGTTGGAAAAAGTACCGCGGATTGGAAATCCAAGACCAGCTGTGAAAGCCGTATCTGTTATAGATTTATTATTGATAACTAATCCAGTGTTTTCATAACGAACTCCTGCACGATACACTACACGAGAAAAGTAATTTGAAAACGATTTGTAATTTGGAATGTAGTAGCCTCCCAAACTATAACGGATAGACTTTTCAAATTTGATGTTATCAATCGTGTTATAACGTGTTCCAAAATCGCTGCTGTTATGAAACAAAACATTAGCCCCGATTGACCAAACATTGCTTTTTCCAAAACCAAAACCTAAATCAAATTTGGTAGGTAATTTCATTTTGTTGTCCGGCACCGAGTAAACTGTAGCATCACCAATTGGTGTCTCTTCAGAACCTAACCCAGCCCAGTTGATCAATGTCAACGTTCGGTCATTACTCAAAGTTAATCGACTTTCTGGACTAAAAACTGCACTTGTGTAGAACATATACTTTTTACCAATTGTTTTTTGGTAACGCAATCCAAAGTTGAAATTAACTCCTGAAGCAATAGACACATTTGTTTCGCGTGTAGCATATTCTACATCACTAAAAGAATTGATTGCTTTAGTTTCAATTTTACCAAAGTTGTATTGCACATCTGCACCCAATGAAAAGTTGGGTGTTATGGAATAAGATGTTCCAAAATAAACTTTATTGATACCTCCTGAGCCCGTATACTGACGTAAAATACCCTCTGAAGTGATATTATAAACATTGTAACCCACCGATGAGAAAGGAATCAATCCAAAAGAGAATCCCATTTTTTTGGTAGGAATTACAACTGCTAAGTAATCCAAAGCGGTACGTTGGGCTTTACTAGTTTCTGTATTAGACTCAATTCTACCAGCATTAAAAGTTGCCCCAACGGTAAATGAAGTTAGACGCAGTGCTGAATAATAAGCCGGGTTTTGTAAATTCACGTGGATACTATCTCCTTGCGATGTAATTCCGCCCATGGCTCGATTCTCAAGAGTTCCTTTGAATCGAACGTCACCTATTCCATAAAATGAATAGGGCGAACTTGTACCTTGTTGCGCAAAAACACAAGCACCGAAAAACAGAAAACAAAGGAAATTAAGTTGTTTTGTCATTATTTTGAAATTCATAAAGTCGAATAATACTTTCCAATAGAAAATTTGGATTGGCAAATATGGTGTTTTTTAAATGACCAGCCAAAAAATTGGCGTCACCACCCGTTAAAATTATGATAATGTTGTCTTTTTTTTCACAATAGTTCTTAATAAAACCCTCGATTTCATAGACAACTCCATGGATGATTCCAGAGTGAATAGCAGTTGCTGTCGAATTCCCGATAAAATCCACCTGAGAAACGGGTTGTAGTTCGGGTAATTTTGCTGTAAAATGCGGCAAGGATCGGTACCGCATTTGGAGTCCAGGACTAATTGCTCCGCCAAGATAAACATCATCAGCGCTTATAAAATCATAGGTAATACACGTACCCGCGTCAATTACTAATCGATTTTGCTTTGGAAATTGCAATACGGCACCTGCTGCCAAAACCATTCGATCTAAGCCCAAAGTCTCTGGAGTAGTGTATGCATTTAGAAAAGGGAATGCGTCGGTTCTAACAATTTCGTGAATTGTGAACCTGTTTTCGAAATTGGAAAGGGATACTTTTTGACTTTGAACTACCGAAATGGTACATATTTTTTCAATTTTTGGAAAACTTGAAAAAATATTTTCAAGTTCATTGAAACTATTTTCATAAGACAGCCAACGCTTATCCAAAAGAGTATTTCCCTCAAAGACAGCAGCTTTAATTTGTGTGTTTCCTAAATCTAGGGCAAGAATCATGGTTTTCTTCTTTAGACCACAAAAGTACAAATAGATTTTTTTTGATTTTTCTTTTGGATAAATTAAAAATGGTTCTATATTTGCACCCGCATTAGCAACGGTACCTTAGCTCAGTTGGTAGAGCAA
>CAYNDK010000035.1:0-18786 GCA_964395965.1 uncultured Flavobacterium sp. | reverse complement strand
TCAACCAGTGCTTCAGCATAGGCACTCATATCAATGTACTGCCAGGTTACCCCACTATCGGTAGATTTGATAATATAAGCGGGGGAAAAATAGGCCCCGCATCCATAAATTGTTGATGTTCCCACGCAATCCAACCCACAAATAGCCAACGGATTTGGATTTATAGTAACCAAATTCCAAGAAGTCCCGCCATCAGTAGTTCGATAAAACTTACCGTTTAAAGTTCCCAGAAAACCTATATTTTCATCTAAAAATTCAATGTTTCTGAAATAATGGTTACTCCCTAACATTGAATTATCCGTTTGTAAGGTCCAATTTGAACCACCGTCAGTTGTTTTATAAACGGCAGCATAATAGCCATTGGCAGCCCATCCTACATTTTCATTGAGAAAAAAAACATCGTCAAAACGTTGTCCGTTCGTATTTACTGCGACATTGGGTAGTGGAGCCCAAGTGAGTTGAGCTGAAAGTTTCATCCCTAGTAGAATAGCGGACAAAAGCAACTTTTTCATGGTTGAAGATTTTATTCAAAAGTAAAAAATTAACGTTTTATTTGACTTCAATTTGAAATAAAAATAAGAGATTTAGAACCAATTTGTATCGAATCTACATTGAGCAATACACTAACTAAAACACAAACTTCATGAAATTACGTTATCTCATTCTTTTCCTATGCTCTGCTTGGAGTTGGGCTCAGGAAAATGTAACTTATCAAAAACCTCCTGCCGAAATTTTAGCCTTGGCAGATTATCAGCGTACGCCCTCAGTGAGTATGGATAGTCGCAAAGAATACATGTTACTTTCATATCGTAATACGTATAAAACTTTAGACGATTTAAACCAAGAGGAAATGCGTCTGGGAGGGTTACGCATCAATCCTGTTACCAATATTTCAAGTACGGCTAGTTATATCAATAATTTGAAAATTCGTAAAGTCAAAGCAACTGAAGAAATTCAAGTGGCGGGCTTACCCGAAAATCCAAAAATCACCTTTGTGAGTTGGTCACCCGACGAGCGAAAAATTGCTTTTACCCATACGACTTCAAAAGGTATTGAATTATGGGTAATTGATGTAGCAACCGCTTCAGCTAAGAAAATCACTTCAGATAATTTGAATGCGAATTTGGGTTCGCCCTATATGTGGAAAGACAATGCGACTTTACTCATTATGCAATTACCCGACAATCGCCCTGCACTAGTTGATCAAAAGAAAGATTTACCAACGGGACCCACCGTTTCAGTGAGCGATGGTAAAAAATCGCAAAATCGTACTTATCAAGATTTATTAAAAAACAAAACAGATGAAGCCAATTTTGATGCATTGGTAAGTGCTGAATTGTACTGGGTTAAGTTAGATGGTTCAAAAACGTTGTTTAAACCAACGGCAATTTATGCTGGAATTTCATTTTCACCAGACGGAAATTTTTTAATGATAACCCAAATTGAAAAACCGTATTCTTACCTCGTTCCGATGAGTCGATTCCCACAGAAAACTACTGTTTTCACTGCTGAGGGTTCGTTAGTAAAAGTGGTAAATGAAGTACCCTTAACCGAAATTATGCCTAAAGGATTTTCATCTGTTCGTAAAGGAAAACGCAGTATGAGTTGGCGCCCTGATCAAGCGGCAACCTTATTCTATGTAGAAGCTCTTGATGAAGGTGATGCCGGAAAAAAAGTAGATTATCGTGACGCATTATTTGTTTGGGAAGCGCCATTCAACGGAGCACCTAGAGAATTTATGAAAACTAAACAACGTTTTGCTGGAATCAGTTGGGGGAATGAATCGGTTGCTTTTGTCTATGATGATTGGTATGATACCCGTAATCAAAAAACCTATTTGATCAACCCTTCACAAGCAAATCCAAATCCTAAAATCGTATGGGATTTAAATTCTCAAGATATTTATGCGGATCCCGGCGAATTTGAAACTAAACGCAATGCATACAACCGTTATGTTTTAGCCATAGAAAACGACAATGTGTATCTGTTAGGAAAAGGATTTACGAAAGAAGGACAATTCCCGTTTGTGGATGAATTTAACTTGAAAACCTTGAAGTCAAAACGCTTGTACCAATCGAAATTAAAAGATAAAAAAGAAGATTTACAATCGATTGAAGATTTCAAAAAAGGCGAACTGTTGGTGATGCTTCAATCTAAAAATGAATATCCTAACTACTATTTCCGCAATATGAAATCGGGGAAACTAACGCCGATTACTTCGTTTAAAAATCCGTTTGAAAGCATTAAAAATGTGTATAAAGAAGTGATTAAATACAAACGTAATGATGGTGTAGAGCTATCGGGAACATTGTATTTACCTGCTAATTACGACCGCACTGCTAAAAAAGAAAAATTACCGTTATTGATTTGGGCCTATCCAGCCGAATTTAAAGACAAAAACTCAGCTGGTCAAAGTGACAAAAACCCAAATGAGTTTACCTTCCCTAGTTATGGCTCGTTTATCTATTGGGTAACGCGCGGCTATGCGGTACTTGACGATGCTTCGTTCCCCATTATTGGAGAAGGAACGACAGAACCTAATGACACATTTATCCCACAATTAGTCGCCAATGCGGAAGCAGCTATCAATGCTGTAGATCAAATGGGATACATCAACCGTAAAAAAGTGGCTGTGGGCGGACATTCCTATGGTGCTTTTATGACTGCCAATTTATTGACGCATTCTAATTTGTTCGCTTGTGGTATCGCGCGTAGTGGAGCTTATAACCGAACATTAACCCCTTTCGGATTCCAAAGTGAACAACGCAATTATTGGGATGTGCCCGAAATTTACAACGGGATGTCGCCATTTATGCAAGCCGATAAAATGAAAACACCTTTGTTATTAGTTCACGGTGATGCCGATAACAATCCGGGAACATTTACCCTGCAATCGGAACGTTATTTTCAAGCCTTAAAAGGGCTGGGCGCTCCTGCCCGATTAGTGCTTCTACCTAAAGAAGCGCATGGTTATGTAGCCAAAGAAAACATCTTCCATTTGTTATGGGAACAAGACCAATTCTTGGAAAAATATTTGAAAAATTAAATTATAATATCAAATTCTTTAAAGCCTTGGGTAAATTCGCTCAAGGCTTTTTTATTGCAAAAAATATAATATTTATTGCTTATCAATAAATTTTTATTATTTTAGCACTTTAAATTAAAAATCAATCATTATGGAAATTAAAATTAGTTCCGAATTTATTCTTAAAGGACTTCAACTTATTTCATGGGTAGTTTTTATCGGACTTTGTATTCACTCGGGGAGCTTACTCTTTACTATGGTTTATGCTTTAATCGGGAATCCAAATGCAGCCGTTTACTATGAGTTAGATCACGTATTACAAAAGGATAATTCGCATTTTATCACACTAATGAGTATCATGATCATTGTAGCTGTTTTGAAGACGATTTTATTTTATTGCATTATAAAAGTTTTTATAAAAAAACATTTAAATGTAAACTATCCGTTTACGGAAGCTTTTTTTTCATTCATTAACAATATGGCTTGGCTTGCCTTAGGTATTGGCCTATTCTCTTACTGGGGTTCTGGCTATTTAAAAAAATTATCCCTATTAAATTTACCAATTCCCAATGAACAAACAGTACACATTGCTGGTGCTGATGTCTGGATTTTTATGGCTATAATTCTTCTAGTATTAGCCCAATTATTTAAAAAAGGAGTGGCAATGCAACACGAAAATGAATACACAATTTAATTATGGCAATAGTAGTAAACCTTGACGTTATGATGGCAAAACGAAAAATGTCATTGAACGAACTTTCCGAAAAAGTTGATTTGACATTATCCAATTTATCCATTTTAAAAACAGGCAAAGCGAAAGCAATTCGATTCAGTACATTAGAAGCGATTTGCAAAGTTTTAGAATGCCAACCCGGTGATATTTTGGAATTTCTTCCAGAAAAATGATACGGAATAAATGACTATTTTTTTATTGAAAAAAATACCGATTTCCCAGATTCAATTGTCGATTCATGTTCCACAAATACAATTGAATGGCTGACTTGTAACTCAAGGAAATAATGGCTTCCGCGAAAATAGCTCTGTATCACTTTAGCAGGTATCCCTTCCTCTGAAATTTGGAGTTGATGGGGATACGCCAAGTGCTTTTCCCCTTGCCATTCAAAGACCGAAATATCCCCAAAAAGAGAGGCAACATAATGATTATCCGTTTGATATAATTCTGGAGGCGTTCCCTTAGCCAAAAGTGCGCCATCTTTCATCACCATCACTGCATCGGCAAAGGATAGAACGTCGGTGCTGTCATGTGTCGCAATAAGCGTTGTGATATTTTTTTCCTTCAAATACCGAAACAATTTTCGGCGCAAACTATTTTTTCGAAAATTATCAATATGACTGAAGGGTTCGTCCAAAAGCAACACTTCGGGTTCGAGCGCCAACACACGGGCTAGAGCTACGCGTTGCATTTGACCTCCACTCAGATATTTTGCTTTGGTATCAGCAAACTCAGTCATTTCTACTGTATCCAACAATTCCATGATTCGGGCGCGTTTTGCTTCGGGATAAATATTGGACAAATATTTCCCCACATTTTCGGCCACCGTAATAAAAGGCATTAAATCGAAATCTTGGGCCAAAAACTTCATGTACTCCATACCTGGAATGAGATGGTACTTGGGTCCGAGAACCTCATTTTCCTTCCAAAAAATCTGACCCGCATCCAAATCGTACAAGCCATAAACGAGTTTGAGTAAGGTACTTTTTCCACAACCACTTTCACCAATTATGGCAAACGTTTGACCTGCTTCTACCGAAAAAGAAAGCGGTTGAATGGTGGGTTGATTGAGATATGAAAACTGAATATTGCGAACGTCTAACATGCTGCAAAGGTAAGGAGTTCAAAAGTTATACAATAACAAAGGTGGCTCAAAGAAACCACCTTTGTCAACCTAACCAATAAATAAACAAACATTACTTGCTTGCTTGCAAGTATTTTTCAAAGTGCCGTGTATGCACGCGCGCTTTTAAATCGTGTAATAAGTTATATAAGCCGAAAAATGTTCGGTTGATGTAGAGGAAATGTTTGGAACCTCGGTTACCGTTCATCTTACGCAATTGGGTGTCTTTAGCAAATTCCTCTCCCATCACGGCTATTTTCCCGAAGAATTCTTCATCCGAAAAATCAAAATAATCGGCGTGAAACGGTTGGGTAAACAAACTCAACAAGTCATGGAAAATTTTGGTGAAATAAGCAATTTCTTCCGGACTGTCGTCCAAACGAAGAATCTCTAATTCGTATAATTTTTCATTGAAAATAACCGGATTATTGATGTTCTTTTGCTCGGCCAATTCAAAATAAGGGACGTAAAAGTCCATCGGAACTTTTTTAATGCATCCAAAATCAATAGCCACCAATTTCCCTTCTTTATCCACCAAAAAATTACCGGGATGCGGATCGGCATGCACTTGTTTTAATTCGTGCATTTGGTACATATAAAAGTCCCATAAGGCTTGTCCTATTTGATCACCTAAAGCTGCATCTTTATTTTGTTGCGCAAACTCAGAAAGGTGCAAACCTTCAATCCACTCCATAGACAATATCTTGGAGGAAGAATATTCAGGGTAATATTTTGGAAAGCGAAGATTTTCAATGGCACTACATTTTTGTGTCATTTCCAAACTTTGTTGCAATTCCAATTCATAATCGGTTTCTTCCAACAATTTATCTTCTACTTCTTTGAAGTACTTTTCAGAATCTTTACCTTTCAAATTAAACATTCGAATGGCAAACGGCTTCACCAAAGCCAAGTCCGAACTTATACTCTCCGCTACACCGGGGTATTGAATTTTCACAGCAAGATTTTTCCCATCCTTGGTTGCTTTGTGTACCTGACCAATACTGGCGGCATTTGAAGCATCTGGAGTGAACGTATCGTATAAGTTTTCGGGATATTGACCTAAATATTTTTTAAATGTTTTTCGAACTAATGGAGCAGATAACGGTGGCACACTAAATTGAGACAACGAAAATTTATCTACATATTGCTGTGGCATAATACTTTTGTCCATGCTCAACATTTGGGCAACTTTCAATGCACTACCCTTCAGGTTTTTCAATCCGTCATAAATATCTTCCGCATTGCTCTCGTTTAGCTTATCCCGACTCACACTGGGATTCACCAACTTTTCGCCATAATAAGCCACATAATTGGTTCCCACTTTGAGTCCGGTTTTGACTAGCTGACCCGCGCGTTCAATTTTTCCGGTGGGTATTTTATCTAGGGTTTTCATCTACTTAATTCATTTTTTCTTTCCATAAAAACTTACCCAAATCCAACAAACTTTCAAGCGGTTGGGTATTGGCTAAATCCATTGCGGTATTTACTGATTTTTCAATCAATACATCGGTCTTTTCAAAACCTTTAGAAGTATCTTCAATCCAAAATTTCAAAAGCAATAAGAAATTCACCCAGGCTCCTTCTGCCATTATTGGTTTGGAAATATTTGCCCATTTCTCTTTCCACGCTGCATCCTGAGTGAATTCCATAGTATCTACGACAAAGTCTTTAAAACGGTTTCGCAACGCTTTTAGCGAGGGAACATTTTTCAACGCTTGCTGTTGTCCTTCTAATTGAAATAACACATAACTGCGATTCAACGTTAAAATCTCAAAAAAGGTAAAATATAAGGTGAGAAGTTTATTTCGTTGGCTGTAACTAGCATACGCAGCATCGTTTTGCATGGTTGCAACTGCATGATCAAACATTTGAACCCAAATGGTCTCTTTCAACGCTTTTAACGAGCCAAAATGAATATAGAAATCTGATTCTGCAATCGCATTCTCTTTACAAAATAGAAAAACATTTTTAGGTTCGGCATTGTTTTGCAAAACCGATTCCATGTAAAGTGTAATAATTCGTTGATCATCAACAATTTTTTTCTTTCCGCGTTTTTGAGCTGTTGGTTCCATGGGTAGTGGTATTTGTTGTAAAGGTAATAATTGTTTAATGTTTTTAGATAAAAACTAAACAAAAATATTTGTTAATATTTCATTCCAAAAAAAAATCCGGCTATAACCGGATTTTACTTTTAACGTTGACCTGCCTCTCTTTGGGCATCTTGTATCATTTTATCATTAGCTACAATTGAAAACTCAACTCTACGGTTTAAAGCTCTTCCCGCATCAGTTTCATTGTCGCCAATTGGATCGGCCTCACCCATTCCCACAATTTGGAAACGCGAAATGGTGAGCCCTTTTGTTGCCAAATAGTCTTTTACCGCTTGGGCTCTTTTTTCTGACAAATTTAAATTATAGTCATCAGCACCTTTTGCATCGGTGTATCCAAAAATTTTAATATCTGTATCAGAATAGGATTTAAAAACAGGAACTAATTTATCTAGATTAGCTTTGGCTCCTGCTGTTAGAGTTGCCTTGTTAAAATCAAAACGAACTGCATTTTCACCCAAGGTTAATTTAATTCCTTCGCCTACTCGTTCAACCTGAGCACCTGGTAAAGCTGTTTGGATTTCGCGGGCTTGTTTATCCATTTTATTTCCAATCACTCCACCGGCAACTCCACCAATTACACCACCTAGTACGGCTCCCAAAGCTCCATTGCCTCCTTTGCCAACATTATTGCCTAGCACACCTCCTAAAACCGCACCTGCTGCTGCACCAATTGCTGCACCACGTTGTGTTTTGTTTGTATTTTTAACCGACTGACAACTTGTAAATGTTGCTCCTCCTACTAAACCGATTGCTACGATAACTGCTATTCCTTTTCTCATCTTTTCTTTGCTTTAATTTTTAGTAAAATAGTAAACCACTTGAACCGTTTTACCCCCAACATTGGCCGTATCAATAAGTTCAAAAGTGCTTTCAGTACTATTGGCAACTTTCAAAATATACCCTTCAGTTACCTTTTTGGCTTTAGTTTCATTTAAGATTTTCATTACAAAATTCCCGTCTTTGTTGATGTACCACGTAATTGGGGAACTAAATGCCGTACAAGAAGGCGCATTAAGCGAAAATTCTCCTTTATTGTTGTTTGAAATAAATTTCCATTGACTGCCTACAAAACATTTGGTGTCGGCTAAATCAAAAGCATTAATTTTTATGTAATCAGAACCCGGGAAGCTTACTTTCGTTAGTGTCCAACTCCCTTTTAAAGCAACTTCAGCTTTGGTGTCCAATTTGGTGTTGGTTGCTGATTTAGATTTACATCCAGCCAACATAATCAATGACAAGGCAATCAAAAATAGATTTTTCATAGGTATCAAATATTTAAATGCAAAGGTACATTTTGTCCCAAAAAAACTTGTAGAATTTAACGTAATCTTAATGGCAATTTGTTCTACGACAATTTGTCAGTTTTTTCAATTTGGTACTTTGTTTGTTTAGAAGAAAAATCAAATTGTGTAACTAAAATTAATGTGCTATGTCAACAGGAAAAATTAATGTATCTGTAGAGAACATCTTTCCGTTAATCAAAAAATTTCTATACAGCGATCACGAAATTTTTCTTCGTGAATTGGTCTCCAATGCAACTGATGCCACTTTAAAACTCAAACACCTTACTGGAATCGGTGAAGCCAAAGTGGAATATGGCTATCCAATTATTGAAGTTAAAATCGATAAAGAAGGAAAAAAATTACACATCATCGACCAAGGATTGGGAATGACCGCTGATGAAGTGGAAAAATACATCAATCAAGTAGCCTTCTCAGGTGCTGAAGAATTCCTTGAAAAATATAAAGATTCGGCCAAAGATACTGGTATCATCGGGCATTTCGGACTTGGTTTTTATTCTGCGTTTATGGTTGCAGAAAAAGTAGAAATTATCACAAAATCTTTTAAAGACGAACCCGCAGCGCACTGGACTTGCGACGGTAGTCCGGAATTCACTCTTCTACCCCATGATAAATCGGAACGCGGAACGGAAATTATCCTTCACATCGCCGATGATTCAACAGAGTTTCTTGAAGAACACCGCATAGGAGAATTGTTGCGCAAATACAACAAATTCATGCCGATTCCGATCAAATTTGGCACTCGAAAAGAAGCACTTCCCAAACCAGAAGATGCGGGTGACGATTACAAAACGGAATTCATTGACGTAGACAATATTATCAACAATCCCGAACCGGCTTGGACCAAACAACCTACCGATTTAACGGATGAGGATTACCAAAATTTCTATCGAGAATTGTATCCTATGCAATTTGAGGACCCATTGTTTCACATCCATTTAAATGTAGACTATCCCTTCAATTTGACTGGTATTTTATACTTCCCAAAAATGTCACAGGAAGTACAGCTGCAAAAGGATAAAATTCAATTGTATCAAAATCAAGTTTTTGTAACTGATAATGTAGAAGGTATCGTTCCAGAATTTTTAGGGATGCTACGCGGCGTGATTGATTCACCCGACATTCCGCTGAATGTTTCTCGTTCCTACTTGCAAGCGGATGGTAATGTGAAGAAAATTTCAAATTACATTACACGAAAAGTTTCTGACAAATTGAAAGCTCTTTTTAATGAAAATCGTGAGGATTTTGAACAAAAATGGAACGATATAAAAATTGTTTTGGAATACGGAATGTTGACTGAACCCAAATTCTATGAAAAAGCAGGAGATTTTGTTTTGTATCCCACAGTTGATGACCGTTACTTTACGTTATCGGAACTAAAAGAGCAACTAAAAGATCTTCAAACCGACAAAAATGGAAAATTGGTGGTAGTGTATGCTTCACACAAAGAGCAACAACACAGTTACATCGATATTGCCAAAGAGAAAGGCTATCAAGTTATTCTTTTAGACTCTCCGATTGTCTCTCACCTAATTCAAAAATTAGAGGCTGATAATGAAAACCTAACTTTTGTTCGTGTTGATGCAGATCATATTGACAAACTTATTCAGAAAGAGGACACAACACCTTCCAAACTCTCTGAAGATGAAATTACACAACTTAAAACAGTAGTTGAAAATTTTGTTCCAAAGGCCAACTATACGGTTCAAATTGAACCGATGGATAGTTCGACCGCACCATTTATGATTACCCAACCTGAATTTATGCGTCGAATGAAAGAAATGAGTCAAACTGGTGGCGGTGGCATGATGGGATTTGGTAACTTCCCTGAAATGTACAATTTGGTCATTAACTCCAATTCTGAATTGGCAGCCTCATTGCTTAAGGCGGATACGGCTTCACAAGAAGTTTTGGTGCAACAAGCACTCGACTTAGCGCGTATTGCGCAAGGATTATTAAAAGGGGAAGAATTGACGGCATTCATCAAACGTAGTTTTGAACGCATTCAATAATTTCTAAATAAAGCGTTAAAAAGCTGTTAGTACACACTGACAGCTTTTTTTGTTCTCAAACATCCTTTATCTTTAGACCTTAAATAATTCTGTAAAATGAAAAAACTAATCCTATTCGCATTTATGACACTACAATCAAGTGCCTTGTGGGCACAAGAAGACCCTTATATTTGGTTGGAAGAAGTTGATGGAACAAAAGCAATGGAATTTGTCAAAACACAAAACGACAAAACTGTTGATGTTCTAAAAAAAAATAAAGTATATGATCAATTATATTCCAATACCTTAAAAGTTTTAAATTCAAAGGAACGTATCGTTTATGCTACGATTACAGGTGAATATGCCTACAACTTTTGGCAAGATAGCGACCATGAGCGCGGGATTTGGAGACGTCAATTAAAATCCGATTATGAAAGCGGACAAAGCAATTGGGAAATTTTACTCGATGTTGATGCCTTGTCAAAAAAAGAACAAAAAAAGTGGGTTTTTCATGGAGCTACACCGCTTTATCCAGGAAACACTCGTTACCTAATTAGTTTATCCAATGGCGGAGGCGATGCCAACGAAGTTCGAGAATTTGATGTTCGAACCAAGTCATTTGTCTCCAATGGTTTTTTTGTTCCAGAAGCAAAATGCAATGTGCAATATTGGGATGAAAACACTTTGATTATTGCTTCCGATTTTGGTCAAGGAACACTCACTGAATCTGGTTATCCAAAATCTGTTAAACTATGGAAACGAGGAACACCGCTGGCAAAAGCAAAAACTATTTTTGACGGAAAAGCAACCGATGTATTTAATTCAGGTTATGTACTTCGAGAAGAAGATAAAAAATGGCTGTTTGTGCATCAATCTTTGACATTTTACACCCAAAAAGAAATGATTTATGCCGATGGAAAATTAATTCCAATTCCTCTTCCCGAAGATGCTTCTATCAATGGTATTAAACACGGCAAACTAATTGTAAGTTTAAAATCAGATTGGGAGGTTAATGGTAAAAAATATGCTCAAGGAAGCTTATTGGTAATCGACTTTGAACCCTTATTAAAAAAAGAATACCACATTGAAGTTTTATTTCAACCCGCAACAGGATTTAGTTTAGAATCAACTTCTGTTACAAAAAACTTAATCATTTTAAACATTCTGAATAATGTTAAAAGTGAACTGTATCAGTCGGCATTTGTTAAAGGAAAATGGATAACTACCAAAATAAAAACCCCTGAATTAGGCACCTTAAATATTGTAAGTATTGATCGTGATGCAAATGATTTTTATTACACTTTTGAAAATTTCTTAGAGCCCACTACTTTATTTGCCTATTCCCCACTAACCGGGAAATCCAAAAAAGTTCAAAGTCTTCCCGCATTCTTTCCCGCTGAAAAATATAAGGTTGAACAACTTACGGTTAAATCAACTGACGGCATTGAAGTTCCCTACTTTGTTATTGCAAAAAAGGATGTTGTTTATGATGGAACCAACCCAACGCTTTTGTATGGTTATGGCGGATTTGAAGTTTCCTTACAACCCTCGTATTCAGGTGGAATGGGACTTAATTGGTTAGAAAATGGTGGCGTTTATGTATTGGCGAATATTCGTGGAGGAGGAGAATTTGGCCCTGCATGGCATCAAGCAGGTCTTAAAGAAAAACGCCAAATTATATATGATGATTTTGCTGCAATTGCTCAAGATTTATCCAATAGAAAAATAACTTCAGCACGTCACTTGGGAATTATGGGCGGAAGTAATGGCGGCTTACTAATGGGTGTAGCTTTTACGCAACATCCAGAATTGTATACGGCTGTTGTGTGTCAAGTACCCCTTTTGGACATGCAACGTTTCAACAAACTTTTGGCTGGTGCCAGTTGGATGGGAGAATATGGCAACCCCGATATTCCGGAAGAGTGGGCATTCATTAAGAAATATTCACCCTATCAGAACATCAGCCCTGATAAAAAATATCCTGAAGTATTCTTTATGACCTCAACCCGTGATGATCGGGTGCATCCGGGTCATGCCCGAAAAATGGCAGCTAAAATGATTGACATGGGCTACAAAATATATTATTATGAAAATGTAGAAGGTGGTCATGGAGGTTCATCAACCAATGATCAACGTGCCCAATGGAATGCATTGCAATACACTTACTTATTGGAAAAATTGAAATCATAAAAAGAATGCCTTCGGGCATTTTTTTGTTTGGAGTAATTTTCTACCGAACTTTGAAAAAAAATAATATGGATTTACGCATAGAAACACCAGCACTACTCTTTTCTGCGACATCATTGATTTTATTGGCCTACACCAATCGCTTTTTGACTATTGCACAAATTGTTCGTGGGTTAAAAAAGAACTACGAAGAAAATCGGAATAAAAGTATTTTAGTCGAAATTCAAAATTTAAATTTGAGACTAACCTTGATTCGCTCCATGCAATTGTTTGGTGTGTTATCGCTATTCTTGTCTGTATTTGCTATGCTACTTTTATATATCCAACAAAGTATTTTTGGGATATATATTTTTGGAGCGAGCTTACTTTGTCTTCTCATTTCATTAGGTATTTCATTTTGGGAAATTAGTATTTCGGTAACAGCATTGCGGGTACATTTAAAAGATTTAATCGAAGAGACTAAAAAAGAGTAAGTATGGGATTTGATTGGCTAACTTTAGTTCGGGAACTACCCGATTTAATTGGAGATTTAGGTGGTTTAATAAAAAACAATCGGGCGCTTAAAGATCAATTAATTCGAGAATTGAAACTCAACTTAAAGGCGTTTGAAACGGCTCAAAAAGGGAAAAGTATTAACTATGACAAACTCTTATCGTTATTAAAAAACGAACAGATTCAAATCGCCCGAAAACAACGTTTCAGTTTTAATACTATAAAATCGGGTGAAGTTACACTCAAGCACATTCATAACGATCGCAACAAAAAATATGTGGGAAAAACCTGTGATTGGCTTTTTAAAAATATTGATGAAAAAATAGAAGATCTGCGCATCCAACAACAGTACCACGGCAGTCTTTCGCAAATTGAAAACAGTAACATTGCGCTTCAATTTTCAAATTTATTATATAAGTTAAAATTACTCGCTGATTTCATCGTGGATTAAACCTTAATCACAGGTTGAAGTCCAATTAAAAAAAAGTATAGTATGAAACGGTATTTTTCTTTCGTGTTGGTTATACTCGGAGTAGTTTCCACACAAGCACAAGATGAAAATCTACCCGAATTCACGGGAGATAATTTTAGTTTAGAAGGAGCTTTAACCTTATTTCAAAAATCAAATTCGTTAGAAGAATTTGAACAACTTCTCAATCAAGAGAATAATGGTATCAATAATTTAGACCTGAACGGTGATGGAACCATCGATTATATTCAAGTCGATGATTACCAAGATGGAGATACGCATGCAATTGTTTTGAGTACCTACTTATCTGAAAATGAAAAACAAGACATTGCAGTAATTGGTATTGAAAAAACAGGGGCAGAAAGTGCGCAATTGCAAATCGAAGGGGATGAAGATTTGTATGCGGCCAATACAATTGTCGAACCTGTTGACGTGGCTGAATCGGTGAAAGAAAATAAGGGACCCAACCCACCGCAATACTCCAACAATCCCATAATGGTCAATGTTTGGTTATGGCCATCTGTACGGTTCCTTTACCGGCCAGGTTATGTGGTATGGCGTTCACCTTGGCGTTGGGGTTCTTACCCGAAATTCTGGCGTCCTTGGCGACCTGTGAAATATACCGTATTCTATAACAGAAATAAACCGCATCGACTGTATTTTCACCGTGTACCCACGCGTCGTGTGGTTGTAGCCCATCGAGTTTATAAACCTATGCGCCGTCATTCTACAGTAGTTGTTCACCACAAAAGAGGCGCCAAAGTAGTTCGCCGATCTACAAGGGGAACAACCGTAATTCGCACCCCTCGCGGAGGTGGAAGAAGAAGATAAATCATCCCGAAATAAAGAAATCCCGATATCTATCGGGATTTCTCGTTAAACAGCAAAACTGTTTTTCTAACCAAACAAAGTATTGAAAAAATCAAAAACTTTCAATAATAGATAAAAAAATGGGCATCCCTAAAGTGATGTTAAAGGGAAAGGTAATTGCTAATGCCATAGGCAAAAACAAACCGGGATTGGCTTTGGGCACCGCAATTTTCATGGCAGCAGGCACCGCAATGTAGGAGGCACTGGCCGCTAAAACCGCCAACATGAATCGGTTTCCAGTTTCGGCTACAAAAAATCCCGAACACCAAGCTACAAAACTTCCATTAATAAGTGGAATTAAGAGGGAAAAGAGTAGAGCAAACTTTCCATTTTTGAAAAAATCATTCAATTTCTCACCACTGCTTATACCCATATCTAAAAGGAAAACTGCTAAAAATCCTTTAAACAAATCGTTGGTAAATGGTTTAATTCCTTGCGCTTGTTCTTCATTCGCTAAAAATCCGATACACAAACTTCCTAGAATTAAGAGCACACTCCCATTGGTCAAAGAATGTTTGAGAATACTGAGTAATTTAGGCCCTTCTTTATCGGGTGAGAAAAAGCGAATCATACTTACTCCCACTACAATGGCAGGCGCCTCCATCATCGCCATTACAGCCACCATATATCCATTGAAATGATACCCTAGCATTTCTAAAAAACTACCCGCCGTTACAAAAGTTACAGCACTTACCGATCCATAAGCAGCGGCAATGGCCCCCGAATCATAAATAGAAAAATTTCGTTTTAGAATAAAAAAAGTATAAATGGGTATAATTAAAGCCGAAAGTAAGCCCATAAAAACAGCACCCATTATTTCTTGGTTAAAGGAACTGTGCGACAACTCTTGTCCACCTTTGAATCCAATGGAAAAAAGTAAATAAATTGAAATGAACTTTGATGAATTCTGTGGAATTCGTAGGTCACTTTTAAGTTGAACAGCAATAACTCCCAACAAGAAAAACAACAATGCTGGGTTGGTTAAATTGTCAAATAATAAATGTAAATCCATAGTTATTGATTTGATGCACGTTGTAAACGATCGTTAATTGTTTTACCCAAACCTTCGTCTGGAAATTTTTCAATAACCATACAGTCAAATTGCATCTGATCGATGGTAAACAGTTGCGCATAAAATTGTTGTGCAACTTTTTCCCAATCTCCCTGAACCTCCCATTGAAAAACTGAGCAATGTTTGGGAACTTGTGATAATTCAGTATGACATAAGACGGCAATTCTTTGTTCCTTGTACAACCCCAAAGTAGTTAGTGTTTCACTAATCGCCGTAGTCACATGAACGGGAGTATTGGGGGCATAATGCTTGGGATAACGTCCCGGTGAAAAGAAAACTTTATCGGCTTTTCCTTCATAAATTACTGGGTGAACCTCAGCTTCAATTGCTTCTAAAGGCAAAGCTCCAAGTCGGTAAACTTTAACCTGATTATTTTCAAAGCCAACGATAGTCGACTCTAAACCCGAAGTACATTCGCCTCCATCAAGTACAAAAACATCTTGGTCATGAAAATAATATTCGACCATTTGCGCTGTTGTTGGGCTAATTTTTGAAAACGGATTAGCACTAGGAGCTGCTATCGGAAATCCGCATTGTTGTATTAATTCCAAGGTTAAAGGGTGATTAGGCATTCGTATTCCGACATAAGGACTTTCACCCACAATCCATGAGGGAATTCGGTTGTTTTTGGGTAATAAAACAGTGAGAGGTCCCGGCCAAAATTGTTCCATTAAATGGAGTAAAGGCAGGGGAATTTCCGAAACAAATTGTTCACACATCGCAATGGAATCTACATGAACGATTAGTGGACTATTTCGCGGTCGTTGCTTCAATTGATAAATTTTCTGAACAGCCTTTTCACTAAAAATATTCGCTGCTAAACCATATACCGTTTCAGTGGGTATTCCCACAACATCTTCATTTTCTAAATATAATTTAGCAATTTGTATATCAGGAGTATGCATAATTCAAGGATTACAATAATCGCAATATTGCGGATCTTCCGTTTCTTTTTGATTGGGGAAAAAGGATTTTGCTTCATGGTTGCATTCCTGGCATTTACGCAAGGCATACAACGGTGAGCGCGTGGGTTGTTTGCACCAAGCACAAGGCAAACCTGCTTCCATTTTTTGAATGGAAAATCCGGGTGCTTGACAATTCGGACAAAGCGATAAAATAGTGTCCACCAAATTTTCAGTTGCTTTCCCAATGGCCATCATTCGTTTAGGATTGACCATGGCGCGCATATCGGTTTCAGCATACACGGTTCCAAAATTTTTCTTGAGAAATGCATAGACCTCCCAGAGTGTTTCAACATCGGTTATTCCTTTGAAAATAGGATCAAAACTTTGGGCCTCTTTTCTTAAAATGATGCCGTGTGATGGAAAACCAATGCGTTCCATAAACGATACCATTTCGTCTTCACTCGTGATAGTTGATGCCGAAAAATTAGTGTCGGTTGTCCAAAACGAACCTGTAAATTCTCTGCCGGTTTGGGTATCAATTAATAATACCGTTTCAAAATCGGCTGGTAAAAACGGACTCGAGGGATGTGCACCGAAAGACCCTTCGCTAGCCAGTACGAAATCGGTTGTATTCTCTTTCATAGCTAAAGCGCACTTGGCGCGAAGGGTTTCTAATACATTTCCTTTTCGCAAAATTTCGCCAGAAAATGTACCGAGACTATCGGTGTCTAAATGAGCAGGGACCACACACTCAACTCTCAGTCCCTGCTCAACAACAGGAGCAATAGCGATTTCCTTTTGATGCGCTGTGGCAATACATAGTTTTTTACCTAAAAAAGCATTCATGCTTCACGCTCAATATGAATTTCGCTATATATTTTAAACTTTGAATCCGAAGTTTGACCAGACTTCACAAACTCTTGTACTTCTTGCAATGCTTCCTGCAATGCCGCAATACGTTGTTGTGCATGTTGGGTTTGTTCTACATTTCGAATCGACTTACTGAATGCATCTTGTTGATGAAATTGTATTTTGTAATTCATCAATTTAGTTAACAATTCGAAAGCTTCATCCGATTGAAACGAACCCTTAATCAGTGTAATTCTCTTTTCTTCCATCCGTCGTTAATTTTAAAATGGTTAGCAGTAACACAATGCTGACTGCTTCTAACAAGTTGGACACGATCCCATCACCGCTTTTCATTTGATATACTGTAATTCCTAATAAACTTAGAATAAGAAATCCTAATTTAAAAGGTAACATTCACGGCGGCTTTAAGGGAAATAGAACGTTCATTTTGCTGTAACTGCGCCTGAATTTGCTGCCATTCAGCCTGCAAATCTTTGATGCGTTTCTCACGAAACTTAATATCTTCTTCCGATGCAGCTGTGGCTATTTTTCGTTCATGAAATTTTATTTTGACATCGACCATCTCTCGAAGTAAACTCAACGCTTCCTGGGGAGCAAATTGCCCCTGAATCAATTGTAATTCCATACTTATCCAATTATTGACCTTGACCTAATGAAAAAGCGGGTTCGCCGTCAAAATGATACAAATTTTCTGTTTTAATTATATCCAATTCCAACACATTCGCTTTTTGAAGGAGCTGAATTATTTTAGTTTTAGTCAATGTTGACCCATCAACCGTTTTGAAGCGACAACGCCAATGGTCGGTACAAAATGTCTCTGAGAATCCTTCAGGCCAAACTTTAATACCGCGATTGGTAATCATGGATAATTTGACATCAGAATCTGACAATAAGTTTACTTTTTTAGCTAATTCATCCGGTTGGTCTCCCGCCCAATGCACAAATAAATCAACACCGTGTAATGTTTTCACTTTTGGAGTAGGTCGTTGGTATTTTGGAAGTTGCATCGGCTTAGCGCTACCATAGGTCACCGCTTTTAAAACAGTTGGCAACTGCCCTAATCGTTCAATTATGGCTACAGCAAATGCTTTTGTACCCACTTTTTGAGTACTTACTCCCTCTACATAAATATCATACGTATGAATTCCGTCTTCAATCGTTTTTAACCAAGCATTTTGAATTTTCTCGGCCACTTCATTTTGACCAATGTGTTGCAACATCATAATGGCTCCTTGTAAAAGCCCAGAAGGATTGGCCATATCCTGTCCCGCACGACGGGGTGCCGAACCGTGAATGGCTTCAAACATAGCACAACTTTCACCAATGTTAGCCGAACCCGCCATTCCTACCGAACCCGCTATCTGAGCTGCAACATCGGAGAGTACGTCACCATATAAATTTAAGGTTACAATGACATCAAATGCTTCCGGTGTATCAGCCAATTTGGCGGCACCGATATCAATGATCCAATGTTCATTTTCAATTTCGGGATAGTCCACCGCGATTTCATCAAAAACTTTGTGAAATAACCCATCGGATTGTTTCATGATGTTGTCTTTAGTGAAACAGGTCACTTTTTTACGTCCAAAAGCGCGGGCGTATTCAAAAGCATAACGGATGATTTTTTCACAACCTGG
>CAYNDK010000034.1:0-19061 GCA_964395965.1 uncultured Flavobacterium sp. | reverse complement strand
GGATGGGATGGTAAACTATCCGCAAAAATTATTTTAGCACCACGCAATACAAAGGCATTTGCCGTAGAAACAAATGTATAAGAAGGCATTATTACCTCATCACCTGGCTGTATATTGATCAATAATGCAGCCATTTCCAAAGCATCAGTACAAGATGTAGTCAATAATGTCTTCAAAAAACCATATTTCTCTTCAAAAAAAGATTGGCATTTTTGAGTATATTTTCCATTTCCTGAAATTTTACCCGATGCTACTGCATCTGCAATGTAGGCTGTTTCTTTTCCTGTTAAATAGGGTTTGTTAAAGGGAATGACCATAATAAATTGGTTAATAATTTGATCGGATATACTCCAGTGATTTTTTAGTAAATCTATTGCTGAAGTGTTTTTTGTAAGCTTTCGATCCAATTTGGAACAGTAATGCCTAATGTACTTTTTATTTTTGTCTTGTCTAAAACACTATAACTAGGGCGTTTTGCAGGGGTCGGAAATTGTTCGGTTGGAATAGGATGAACTGGAATTGTAATTCCTTTGAATTTAAAAATTGCTTTCGCAAATTCATACCAACTGCATTGACCTTCATTGCTGTAATGATAGATTCCATACTCCGGTTTAGTTGTCTCCACATCAAACTGTGTAAAAGCCACAATCGCTTCGGCGAGATCAATAGCGTTGGTGGGGGTGCCAACTTGATCCGCAACAATTTGTAATGCCTCGCGTTCTCCCGCTAATCGCAACATAGTTTTCATGAAGTTGGCTCCAAATTGGGAGTAAACCCATGCTGTACGTATAATATAATACTTGGCACAAAACGTTTCAACCGCTTGTTCTCCCTCCCATTTTGTTTGACCATAAATACCTAATGGATGGGTGTGATCAGTCTCTTTATAGGGTGTACTTTGGGTACCGTCAAAAACAAAATCAGTCGAAATATGAATTAATGTTGTATCAAATTGAGTACAGATTTTGGCTAAATTTTCTGGTCCAACACTGTTTATCGCACGAGCCTTTTCTGGTTCTGACTCCGATTTATCAACTGCCGTGTAAGCAGCCGTATTTACACAATAGTGCGGACGATACTGTTCAAAAGCGTTTTTTAAAGAAGCTGTACTGGTAATATCCAATTCAGATGAGGAACAAAAAATCCACGTAATTTGCGGATGTTTACCTGCAATTGCCTGTAAGGATTGTCCAAGTTGACCGTTTCCGCCAGTAACCAATACTACCATACTTTACGTGCATTTATAAACTTAGGAAGTTGTTGATCTTTCTCAGAAATCAATAAAGATGCCGATGGAAACTCCCAATCAATCCCCAATTCAGGATCATCAAAAGCAATTCCGCCTTCACTTTCTTTATTGTAAAAATTATCACATTTATAAAAAAATGTTGCTGTCTCACTCAACACTAAAAATCCGTGGGCAAAACCCCGTGGTACAAACAATTGCCGTTGATTTTCGGCAGATAAATGCACACTTACATGTTGACCAAACGTAGGGGATTCAGGACGAATATCAACGGCAACATCTAATACTTCGCCTTGAATTACGCGAACTAATTTGGCTTGCGCATGTTGGCCACATTGATAGTGCAATCCTCGCAATACACCTTGAGAGGAATACGATTGGTTATCTTGAACAAAATGAACCTTTTGTCCAGTGATTTGTTCAAATGTTTTTTCATTAAAACTTTCCATAAAGTAACCCCTTTCATCACGAATTACCTTAGGTTCAATAATCACACATCCTGATAATGCGGTTTCAATACACTGCATAATTATTTGGGTAAAATTGAAATCAAATGAGTACCGTAACCGCTTTTGAGAAGTGGTTGGGCAATTTCATTGAGTTGTTCCGCAGTAATAAATCCCATTTTGTAAGCGGCTTCTTCAATTGCGCCTATCTTTAATCCTTGGCGTTCTTCAATTACCTGAACAAATTGACCCGCCTGCATTAAGGAAGGAAAGGTACCCGTATCCAGCCACGCAGTTCCGCGATCGAGAATACTGACCTTTAATTTTCCTCGCTTTAAATATTCTTTATTTACATCCGTAATTTCTAATTCCCCACGAGGGCTTGGTTGAATATTTGCTGCAATTTCCAGTACTGAATTATCATAAAAATAAATTCCAGGAACAGCATAATTGGACTTAGGATGAGCAGGTTTTTCTTCTATCGAAAGTACTTTTCCTTCTTTATCAAAATCTACAACGCCATATCGTTCAGGGTCGTGAACGTGATACGCATAGATAATACCCCCTTCAGGATCATTATTCGCTTGTAATAACTCGGCTAATCCCGTTCCGTAAAAAATATTATCTCCCAAAATCAAAGCCACTTTGTCATCACCCACAAATTCTTTCCCAATAATAAAAGCTTCTGCTAATCCATTAGGATGCTCTTGTACAGCATATTCAAATCGGCATCCCAACCGTTTACCATCCCCCAATAACTGTTGAAATAAAGGTAAATCATGTGGCGTTGAAATGATCAAAATCTCATTAATCCCAGCCCACATTAAAGTTGAAAGTGGGTAATAGATCATCGGCTTATCATAAATCGGCATTAACTGCTTGGAAACAGCCAACGTTAATGGATGTAATCGAGTACCCGAACCTCCTGCTAATATTATACCTTTCATATTAAATAGTTGCTTTTCTATTTTTATAAAACTTGATCAACAAGGAACCAAAACCAAATAAGAAGAAAAATAATAAAGGAAGTACAAACTTCATTTTACCATTAACACCCTTCTTATTGTTTATATTGGAAACCACCGAATTGTCTTTGATAATTTTATCCAAATTAACCAAATCTAATCGTAATCTACCTTGTTCCCGGATTAATTCATCCTTGGTCTTAATCACATCGTTCATTTGTGTATTTTCATTGTAATACACTAATTTATCACTCTTTTGTGAACCATTGATCGAATTGGAAACACCATTCAAAAATCCATTAATTTGACGTATTAAAGAATCATTTTCGACCATTTTCACATCAATATTATGCAAATATTCTTTTTGCATTTTCTTGAAATAGTCCGAATCATTTAGGTAGTTCAAAATAGGATCAATTGTCGCTGTACGATCGGTAACTCCTTTTGTACTAAATGTAATTTGATGAAAAGGATAATTTTTACTCGTCATGTTCTCTTGAACAATCTTTTTCAAATCTCCATCTTCAGCAAAGAGTCGAAGTAATTCAAAATTTTGGGTGTTATTTTCAATGAACTTATAAACATCTGTAATGGGTAAAACTTCAATGGCTACAATGCTTTTAGGCTTTTTAATACCTACAACATTTTTCAAAAACAAAGTATCCCCTTCATTAATTCTTGAGTTTAACAGTTCGATTTTTGAATACAGATAATCCGTTGAGGAATAGTTTGGACTCACAATAATTTTATGATCGTATATTTTGGTTTTAGTGTCTAAATAATACCCCAAACCTCCTCCTAAAATACCCAGCACCGCAAATACTAGGATGTTACGACGAACAAAGAATAAACCTCGGAAAATTGTTATGACAATTCGCTCAAAAAACGAACTTATTTTCTTGGAAATTTGGGCTAAATCAATTTCATTTCCGTCAACAGGTTGCGGTGATGTACTCATAGTTTATAGGTTAAATAATTGTTCTAAAATTTTAATTGTAATCAAATAAGTAGGTTTAACTCCTGTAGTTCCTAATCCTCCTGATGCTAGCGTGCTTCCTGTCTCTAAAGGATTATCAGATGCATAATACGCATAGCGAACTTTTACATTAGGATTGATGCTTTTACGAATGCGCGAAGCCGATTGAATGGCTTTTTGGTAATAAGCACCTTCCATTTCCAATCCAATAGCACCCCAAGTGGATTCGTGGAAGAATTTCAACAAATCTTTATTCTGTAATGACGTTCCGAGTACTGTAATCATCGGACCTGCGTAAACAGGAATGCCGTGACCTTCAAACAATTCTTTCGTCAATTCGTTATCAAAAGGATAGTTGTCCGCCGTTCCCTCGTTGATGTGGGCATTCGGGATCATAATGTCCCCTTTTCCTCCCTCAAGAATACCTGCTTTACCCATAATAGAAACCGATTCTACATTGAGTAAAACCTTTTCTTTACCCGAAGTTTTATAGGGTTTCAAAAGTTCGTCTATCGTTTCAAACGCTTGCTCTCCAAACGCATAATCCATCACAATAATTACAGGTGCTTCGCCTTGAATCTTCGCTTTGGGGAAATTGGATTTTTTCCAATCGATTTTTGCCGTGTCAAACAACTGCACGTCAATATTGGTCCCTGAGGTATCGGGCATTGAAATCATCCCGTTTTTCAAAGCATATTCTTCCACTTTCTTGCGCAACTCCTTGTTTTCGGAAGCACTCAAATCTTCATAAATCGTATACTCCGATTTGTCTTTATATTTTGAACCTAAAACACATTGTGCATAAATGGAATTCATCACACTGTGCATATTCGCACTAATAATGTGGATCGGACGAGTGATCAAGCCGTTTTCATCCAAAGTGCGTTTGATCGTATTGGCCCAAATCTCTCCGTGGATATGGTGTCCTAAACGTTCTCTTAGTATTGGACTGAATGTAATCGTACGTTTGTTGTTGTCTACAATTTCTTCGATGGCTAATTTTCCTAACCAATAAATCACGTGAATAAAACGATCTGGTTTTTCAGGAATCGCAAAGGCATCATAAATATCAAGCACTTCTGAAAAACTACGTCCCAAAACATTAGCAGCATGGGAAATCGCTACTTCTTTTTCAATTTGGGTCAACTTCTTCCCTTGAAGCACAACTTGTTCGATTTTTTGCCAATCGCGGGTTACTTCAACATCGATATCATCCAACAACACGCGATCTTTAATCTTGTGCGATTCGATAAAAATAAACGTCAAGTGGGTAAGAATGTCATAAATATCGGAACGTCCACGCGTGATTTCCACATTCATTTGTTCGTCATCAATGCGATAACAATTGCGACGACGCTTAGGTGGAATAATTGGTTTAAAATGGGATTTAGAATAGCCTTCATCCGAAGTTAAGTTGATGTAACGACACTCTTCAATACCAATAGGTAAACGTTCAATCACATAAAGTAGACCGTTTAATTCTACTTTTTCATCGGCAATACTGCCGTAAATTTCTGGTCGAAGCTGTAATAATGCCTCTCGTAATGTATCACCTGAAACACCCATCGGTTTGTAAAAACCACGGTTAAAAAGATGACGCATTGTAATGTACAGTCGCTCGATAGCTGCCGAGGACTCTTGCGCTCTGGAGCGCGAAATGTTTTTAATTTCTTTCATTAAATTATTTTTACTAACCCACAAAGGTAGTCATTTTGGCTTTAATTCGATAAAATCAGGTTAATTGCCGGTTCAAAAACTGTTATCTTTTGATTATCTGAACCTTCGCTGGCGGGCGTTTTTTTTAACCATTTTCCGCCCGAATACACAAATTGTGCTTCACTTTCTACAAAACAATACAAAATGAATGGATAATAGGTACGCTGCACTCTCGTGTTTCCTGAATTCGGATCGGTTATTGTTTTTTCAACCTTATTTCGTTCAATCAATAATTTTTCATACCCAACAAATACGCCCGATTTCGGCATCACCAAATGGTAATCGGATATATCCACTTTCATGTTGGTTACCCCACTTTTTACGGCAATAATCAAATCTTTTTTCAACAGCTCTTTGCCGGGAAATCCGTTTTCATCCACCGAATAAAAATGCAATTTCACCAAAGCGGAATCCAGTTTACTGTCGGTTTGAATCCTAACTTTCTTGATGTATTTTGTTTTTTTATAAGCTTCCAAATAGGGGAAAAACTTCGTTTCAATCTTGGGTCCGTTATCAAACGCTTGATAAGCTGTGTTTCTCCGAATTCCAATTTCCAATTCTTTGGTACTTTTTTGGCCAGAAATGGTCACTTCTTGCAAAATATACTCGTCCGGTTGTAAATGAACGGTAGCGGCTTCTGCAAAAGGAACGCGTTTTTTTACATAACCTACCGACGTGAAAACTAAAAAAGTTCCCTTACCTGTTTGTGGCAATTGAAAAGTCCCGTTGTCTTCTGTCGTTCCGCTGATTTGTTCGCCTTCAACCCAAATATTAACATACGGAATGGGTTGGTTGGTCAAACTATCTTTGACAATTCCTTTGATTTGTGCTGCCGCAAATAGTGGCAATAGGAGGATAAATAGGAGCTTTTTCATAGTAGGGGCAATTGATCCGCAATAGTACGGTCGTTGGCTAATCGGGGTAATTTATTCTGTCCGCCTAATTTACCTATGGACTTCATGTAGGTTTGAAAACCATTGGATGCAACAGGAGTAATCACAACGGTTCGGAGTACATTTCCGGTAATCAAATCGTCATAATACACATTTTGTTGCCGCATGGCTTGGTCGATTTTTAAGGCAAAAGCCTCCAAATCTTCGGGAGCATTTTCAAATTCAATCAACCATTCATGAAACGGCAACCCTTCTTTTGGAGTAATTTGGGGCGCCACAGTAAATTCGTTGATTCGAACAGTCGTTCCTTCTACCGCTTGGCGCAAGGCTTCCTCTACTTCTTTGCCAATCACATGTTCGCCAAAAGCCGAAATAAAATGTTTGATACGACCCGAAACAATGACACGATACGGCGACAAACTGGTAAATTGAACGGTATCGCCAATATTATAACACCATAAACCCGCATTGGTCGAAAGCAACATTACATAATTGATACCCAATTCCACTTCGCCGATGGTATACCTTCTTGGGTTTTCGGTAAAAAATTCATCCGCTTTGACAAATTCATAAAAGATACCCGAATTCAAGAGCAACAACATGCCTTTTTCTTTTTGGGAATCTTGATAGGCAAAAAACCCTTCCGAAGCGGGAAAAAGTTCGATCGCATCAACTTTTCGCCCCATTAACTGTTCAAATTTGGCGCGATACGGTTCGTAGTTCACACCGCCATAAATGAATAAATTAAAATTGGGAAACAACTCCCCTACAGGTTTTCCAGCGGTTTGAACTAATTTTTCAAAATACATTTGCACCCAACTTGGAATCCCAGAAATCACACTCATATTCTGAGTAATGGTCTCTTGAACTATCGTATCCACTTTGGTTTCCCAATCCTCAATACAATTGGTTTCCCAACTCGGTAAGCGGTTGCGTTGCAAATAGTTCGGAACATAATGAGCCACGATTCCTGAAAGTCGGCCCAGTTGAATACCATTTTTCGTCTCAAGTTCCGGACTCCCTTGCAGGAAAATCATTTTTCCATCGACAAAATCGGCATTCCCTGTTTCATGGATGTAACTGAGAATCGCATTACGCGCCGCTTGAATATGAAACGGCATGGATTCTTTGGTTAGGGGAATATATTTAGCCCCCGACGTTGTCCCCGATGTTTTGGCAAAATACACGGGTTTTCCTTTCCATAATACATTTTCTTCTCCTTGAACGACGCGGTCTACATACGATTTCAATTGTTCATAATCCCGAATGGGGACGTGTTTAATAAAATCGGCATGGGAGTGTATTTGATCAAACTGATGGTCTTTTCCAAAAGCGGTAGTTTGAGCTTGGCGAATTAAATCGCGAAACACCTTTTCTTGGGTTTCCACAGGACGCTGTGCCCATTTCTGGGTGTCATTATGAATTTTATGGGCAAAAATTTTTGCTGCTAGGGATTTTAATGACATTATTTTTTGCCTTTTTTATTCGTTTTCTCTTTTGCCAATTTTTCCTCTGATTCAACTTCTTTTCGCAATTCCAATTCCTTTTCACTTGGGGTCAATTGTAAATCGGGTAAAGTGTCTACTGCGATAGCCAAAATGGAGTCTTTGTTGACTTTGGCATATTCTAAATTCCCATTCAATACCTTTTGAATCGATTGCAAATAGGCTTCATTTTTTTTAATGGCAAATTCTAACGAATCGGATTTCAGTGCTAATTCTGTGGCATTGCGCTTTAATTCGGTAGAAGGATAACCCGGAATGTATTCACGAAGCGGTGTAAACGCAATGATGAAAGTGGTTACAAAGATGATAAGTATCGCCCCTACTCCTGCCACCACAAAAACATTCATTAAGGTGAGTCGTAATGAAAAAAGTTCTTCGAAGGTTTCATCGTTCAAAATGACCAATCTGTTTTTGGTAAACAAATGTTTCTTGAGACGTTCCTTTTTCTTGAGTTTTTTGGCCGACATAAATCGCGTTTAATTTCACAAATATAACAAATGTGGTGGGAGTTTCTTGATAGGGATTAACGAACTTTAACGTGAAATCTTATCCTTAAAACACAACCCGTTACTTTTTTTATTTACCTTTGTTACCTTATTAGAATTATAAAACTGCGAAAGCACAAAATATCAATACTATGGGAAGAATGGGACCAACCGAATGGATCGTCATTTTAGTCGTTGTTTTACTTTTATTCGGAGGTAAAAAAATTCCGGAATTAATGAAAGGATTAGGAGCGGGTGTAAAAGAATTTAAAGACGCTGCTAAAGGTGAAGACAAAGCAAAAGAAGATTCCAAAGAGGAAGCAAAATAATTAAAATACTAGCCTATGGAACGCGTGGGACCTACTGAAATTATTCTTTTATTTATCCTTTTTGTCGCTCCAATTATTGTCAGTTTTGTGATTGGCTATTTTATGGGGAAAAAATCAGGGTATTTAAAACGTATTCAGGAGGAAGAAAAACGCTAATCAATCCGCTGAATTTTAAAACATTAGAATCGCCGCAGTTTTTGCAGCGATTTTTTTTTGAAATAAACACGCAACCTTTTTAAAAGTTACGCATCTAATAAAAAGTTGCTATGAGAAAGAACAATTTCTATTTTGTTCTAAACGATGTACTTTCCTCAACAAGAGTGATTGACATTAAAAAATCCCAAATTCAAATTTGAGTTTGGGATTTTCGTTTTATAAAACCATCGTTAATTGAATGCGTTTTCGGACTTCGTCCACCTCAACGACTTTCACTTGTACATGCTGGTGCATTTTGACCACTTCATTCACATCGGAAACAAAACCTGCTTTGAGTTGGGAAATATGAACCAAGCCACTTTCTTTTATCCCGACGTCAACAAAACAACCAAAAGCGGTGATGTTATTGACAATGCCGGGTAAAATCATCCCCGAACGTAAATCGGTAATGGATTTTACATTGGGATCAAATTCAAAGACTTTGGCGGCTTTACGCGGATCTAAGCCCGGTTTTTCCAATTCTTTTAAAATATCTTTTACCCCTAAAATTCCGACCGTGTCATTCACGTAGTTTTCAGGTTTGATTAGGGCAATTTTGGGTTTATTGGCAATGAGTTCGCCCACTTGAATTCCTAGATCTTTGGCCATTTTCTCCACTACTTTGTAGGATTCGGGATGCACCGCAGAATTATCCAACGGGTTTTTACCGTCTTTTATTCGAATAAAGGCCGCTGCTTGTTGAAAGGCTTTATCGCCCAAACGCGGTACTTTTTTCAATTGATTGCGGTCGTCAAAAGGCCCATTTTCAGAACGAAACTTGACAATGTTTTCGGCCATTTTTTCTCCGATGCCGCTCACATAGCTCAATAAGGCTTTACTCGCGGTATTGATGTTGATCCCCACTGAATTCACGCAGCGCATCACGGTGTTATCCAATTCTTCTTTCAATTTCGTTTGGTCCACATCGTGTTGGTACTGCCCTACTCCTATCGACTTGGGATCAATTTTTACCAACTCCGCTAACGGGTCGCACAAACGGCGACCGATGGATACCGACCCGCGTACCGTGACATCGTAATTGGGAAATTCTTCTCGGGCGATTTTACTTGCAGAATAGACCGAAGCACCCGCTTCAGAGACTACAAAAACTTGCACCGGTTTGTCAAATGCAATTTTTTTGATGAAAAATTCGGTTTCCCGACTCGCCGTTCCGTTACCGATGGAAATCGCTTCAATGCTGTAGGCATTGACCATCGATTTGACTTTTTTCATCGCCATAGCCGTTTCGTTTTGCGGCGCATGGGGATAAATGGTTTCGTTGTACAACAAATCGCCTTGCTCGTCTAAGCAAACGATTTTACAACCGGTACGAAAACCTGGATCGATTGCTAAAACCCGTTTTTCTCCCAATGGTGGCGCCAAAAGGAGCTGACGCAAATTTTCTGAAAACACATCAATTGCTTTGCTATCGGCTTTCAATTTGGCTTCTTGCAACACTTCATTCGAAATAGCAGGTTCCAACAGTCGTTTATAACTGTCTTTGATAGCCAATTCCAAATGGTGAGTCGTATCGTTATTGCGTTTGATAATGGCTTCTTCAATGAATTCCAGCGCTTCTTCTTTTTCAATGGTTACATTGAATTTAATAAAGCCTTCGGCTTCGGCGCGCAACATGGCTAACAAACGATGGGAAGGTGCTTTGGAAATCGGTTCGGACCAATCGAAATATTGGGAAAACTTCTGTGCATTTTCCTCGTTTTCTTTGCCTTTGGCGACTTTGGTGGTGATGGTCGCTTTGCGTTGAAACATTCGGCGCAGATTTTTACGCACATAGATATTTTCATTAATCCATTCCGCGATAATGTCGCGCGCACCTTGCAAAGCCTCGTCTTCGTTGACTACATTTTTATTGAGGTATTTGGAGGCCAAATATTCCACGTCGTCGGTGTTTTGGGACATGATGATTTTGGCTAAGGGTTCGAGACCGTTTTCACGCGCCACATCGGCTTTGGTTTTTTTCTTCTTTTTATAGGGTAAATACAAATCCTCGATTTCCTGCAGATCGAAACTGTTCTCAATTTTAGCTTTGAGGTCCGGACTCAATTGACCTTGTTCATCAATCGAGTTCAATACGCTTTCCTTGCGTTTTAAAATTTCAGCAAACTGTTTATTGAGTTTGGCAATGGATTCGATCACGACCTCATCCAAATTACCCGTTTTATCTTTACGATAACGGGCGATAAAGGGAATGGTACAATCTTCGGAAAGGAGTTGGAGTGTAGCTTCTATCCCTTTGACTGCGGTAGCAGGAAGTTGTAATTGGTTTTGTATAAACTGAATAGACGTCATAGTAATCTTTAATTCTAGGACGCTAAATGTACGGGAAAAACAGAATTTGAAAAAGAAAATAGAAAGGGAAATCAAACGCGAAAAGGAGCAGGAAGCCGCGTAAGGGACAGCGGGATTGTTGGAGCTCTCCCGAGGTTACGAGGGAAGCGACTCCCAATGGCCCGACCGTGAGGAAAAACAAAGGGTTCCCCTGCCGTTTTTTCCGAGGGGATACGCCCAAAAATTAATCTTGAACGATGGTTTCTTTGGAATCATGGCGGCGAAACTCGGGCTGGATCGTACAATGATTGATGTTGTATTTTTCCAAAAGCAGCTGTTCGATTTGATCCAAAAGTTGGTTAAACGCCTGAATCGAAATATCATGGGTACAATCGATATGCGCTTCGAGGTGGTGCTCGTCATCGTTGAGACTCCAAACGTGCACATGATGAACGGTTTTAATACCTGCAATCGCTTCGATATCTGCAGTGACTGATTTTATGTCGATGGATTTTGGGGTAAACAGCATGAGCATTTGCGTGGATTCGAGCAGTAATTTTCCGCCGACAATGATTAAGTAGATCGAAATTCCGAAGGACAACACACTATCCACCCAATACCAATTGAAAAATTTCATAAGGAGTCCGCCCGCCAAAACCGCCACAGAAGCCATCATATCGGTGAACAAATGCAGATAAGCCGATTTCATATTTAAATTATGGGCGGCATCTTTTTGAAGGGCAAAAGCAGAAATTCCGTTGACAGCAATGCCAAGTAAAGCGAGCCAAATTACGGTTTCTGATACTACTTTTTCGGGATGGAAAAAACGGTGAATCGAACCGTAAATCAGGAAAATTGCAACGATAATAAGAGTAGCCGCATTGACAAAAGCGGCGATGAGTTCGGCCCGTTTGTACCCAAAAGTAGCGCGTTGTGTTGCTTTTTTATGGCCCAATTGATGGGCAATCCAACTAAACACTAGCGTGAGTACATCGGAAAAATTGTGAAGCGCATCAGAGAGCAATGCCAAACTTCCTGAAAGCCATCCTCCAATGGCTTGTGCGATAGTAATAGTTAGGTTTAGGATAATGGACAACCCCAGATTTTTCCCTTTGACTTCGTGTTTATGGATATGGGAATGGGTTTCCATAGTTAATTAACGGGAGTAGCGTTTTGGTAGATTTCCAAACCCCATTGGATATAAAAATAACCAACGGGAATATTGAGTAAAAGAATTCCCCATGATTTCACTATTTGTGAACGGACACCAGATTCTTCAATAAAAAGTTGAAGCAAACGAACTGCAAAATAGCCATTTAAAAACAACATGGATATGATGTAAAATAAAGACAAATAGATCACACCGCCCACTGGGTTGTAGTAAAAAGACACCATCAAAACCGTGCCCAATACGAAAGTGCCCAAGGCTGTGAGGCGCGTGGCTAAAAGAACATTGGAAACGGTTTGGAGTTGGTTAAGCATGTTATGAACAGGCGATTTTTTGAACGCGGTTTTGGTGACGTCCGCCCTCAAATGGTGTTTTTAAAAAGGTATCGACCATTTCGATTACTTGAGGAATGGCGGTAAAACGCGCGGGAATACTGATAATATTGGCATCGTTATGTTGGCGTGCTAATGCGGCAATTTCTTTGGTCCAACACAAGGCGGCGCGAATGCCTTGGTGTTTATTCACCGTCATATTGATTCCATTGCCCGAACCGCAGATTACAATTCCGAAATCGGCATGGCCTTGTTCAACATCAGTAGCTACGGGGTGACCAAAATCGGGATAATCAACACTGTCAAAGGTGTCAGTACCATGGTTGGTGACTTCATGTCCTTGTGCGGTTAAATAGTCTACAATTGCTTTTTTGTACTCGGGTCCGGCGTGGTCATTGCCAATTGAAATTTTCATGGGTTGTTGATTGTGTTGTTTATTTCTTTTGACAAAGTTAGGGAATAAAGCTTCGGACAGCTACTACCTTTGAAAAAAACTTCTAAGGATGGAATTCGAAGCGTTATTGGAGTCATTTGAAGCGAGTTCAGTTGGTTACGGGCCGCATTTTAAAATTCCACAGCCGATTTTTGAAACCCTGAACGCTCAGTGTAAAGATAAACGGGTCATTTGTTATTTGAATCAAACCTTGCGAATTCATTCAGGGATGATGCCGAAAGATGGCTATCATTTCATTTTGTTAAATCAGGCGATTTTAAAACAGCACGGAATGGTTTTAGGCGATTGGATTCAGGTGCGATTGGAAGTAGACAATTCTGAATACGGAATGGAGATTTCGGAGGAATTTCGGGAGGTATTATTTAGTGATCCGGAAGGGAGTGATTGGTTTCATAAATTGACGCCAGGAAAACAGCGAACTTTGATACATTTGGTCAATAAAATTAAAAATTCACAGCTTAAAATTGAACGCAGTTTTGTGATTTTGGAGCATCTTAAAAAAAGAGGTGGAAAACTGGACTACAAAATTCTGGATCAGGACATTAAGGATTTTCGGGATTCGATGAAATTTTAATAAAATACTGATTTTCAATACTTTAAAAAAGTAATTTTTATAACTGTTAATAGTGATTTACAATACGCTGATTTTCAGTTAACTTTAAATTAACACGAATTGTTAATAATTTTAAATAGAAAATTGGAACTTTTTTTAGGCTGTACACAAATTTTTATAAGCTAAAATGGAATTGAAAAATGCAAATAAAGTTTTGGCTTTTTTTTGGAAAATTATCGACATCTAAAATGAGTTTTTCAACACTTATTCACATAAAAAGTTTTCAAAAAAACAACCTGATTTTTAGTTGTTGACAACTGTTAATAAAAACTAAAATTTTATTCATTTTTAGAACTTTATCATTTTCAAAACATGTTAATATCTATGTAAAAGTTTGCATAACTTTTCGAAAAAATAAAATGAAGCAAAGTTTTCACCATTATCAACACCCTATAATAACCATCAAAAATTTTTAAAAATTAAAAGAATATTTTTTTTGTTTTTAGTAGTTGTTGAAAACCTTTGATTTTAAAAAAATAGATTTTAAACGATATGTAACGGATTGTTGAGATTGTCAATTAACTGTTGTGTTCGTTCTTGATCGTTGGGATGGACTTTGAGTTTGATGCCACCCAAAGCGATACTGGCAAAAGGATCGACAGAAACGATGGTTTCGTTTTCAAAAAAGTGAGGAATATTTTCCCGTTCCAAAAGGGTTTTGAGAATGTAGGTTTCTTGCGGTAAATGAAAGATAGCAATCGTGATAAAGTCCTTCATTGGAATACGTTGAGGATATTCAAAGGTACAGGAAAACCTAATTTCAAATGTTATATTCCTATTAAAACTTCTTATTTTACAAAAGGAACTGAATAGTATTTTGTAATTTTCAACCGTAAAAGAATATGAAGTATGCCTAAAAACCCAAAAAAGTTCGGGAAAAAGAACAAAACCTTTTCCGAAAAAATCTTTAAAATTTTATCTAAGAATCCGAATAAGCCTTTTAACTACAAACAGATTGCTGCGATTTTAGAATTGAATGATACCAAAAGTCGCAACGAGATTATCAAAGATCTTAAAATATTAGCGTCACAAAAACTGATTATTGAAACTGAACCTGGGAAGTATCTTGTACAATCCAGTAGTAAAGAATACTACGAAGGTGTGGTGGATATGACTTCCCGTAAAACCGGTTATTTTGTTTGTGACGAATTGGAAGACGATGTATTTATTCCGTTTGTGAATTTGAATCATGCCTTGGATGGTGATCGTGTAAAAGTGTATGTGTACAACAAACGCGCTTCTCGAAAACCGGAAGCTGAAGTCGTTGAAATCTTAGAACGCGCCAAAATGGAATTCGTCGGAGTTGTCGATGTACAAAAGAATTTTGGTTTCGTGACTACAGCAAATGCCAAAATGTATACGGATATTTTTATTCCGAAAAATAAATTAAACGATGCAGAGCATGGCGATGTAGTTTTGGTTCGTTTGGAAGATTGGCCTAAAAAAGCCGATTCTCCTTTTGGTTCGGTTATAAAAGTGCTTGGAAAACCTGGTGAACACAATACTGAAATTCATGCGATTTTAGCCGAATACGGTCTCCCCTATGATTTTCCGATTGAAGTGGATGCTTATGCGAATAAAATTGATACGTCGATTACCGAAGCTGAAATTGCAAAACGTCGCGATATGCGTGATATTCTCACGTTTACGATTGACCCGAGAGATGCAAAAGACTTTGATGATGCCTTATCGTTTCAAGTGTTAGCCAACGGAAATTATGAAATTGGTGTGCACATTGCGGATGTTTCGCATTATGTGAAAGAAGGAACCATCTTGGATGATGAAGCCTATAAACGGGCAACTTCGGTGTATTTGGTAGATCGTGTGGTTCCGATGTTGCCTGAAGTTTTGTCTAATTTTGCCTGTTCATTACGTCCACATGAAGAGAAATATACGTTTTCAGCGGTATTTGAATTGAATAACAAAGCGGAACTGGTGAATCAATGGTTTGGTCGAACGGTGATTTATTCTGATCAACGTTTTGCCTACGAAGAAGCCCAGCATATTATTGAAACGAAGTCGGATGTAATTCCGGCTAAAACTTCATTAACCGGTAAAGACTACCAAGTCCCAGCTCCTATTGTGGAAGCGGTTTTAAAAATGCAGGATTTAGCGCAAATTATGCGTCAAAAACGAATGGCAGCCGGAGCGATTTCATTTGATAAAGTGGAAGTTAAATTCAATTTGAATGAAAATGATGAACCGACTGGTGTGTATTTCAAAGTTTCCAAAGATGCCAATTTCTTGATTGAAGAATTTATGTTGTTGGCCAATCGAAAAGTGGCTGAATTCATTGGAAAACAAAAGAAAACCTTTATTTATCGTATTCACGACGAACCCAATGAAGATAAATTAATTGGGTTGCAATCGGTGATTTCGAAGTTTGGCTATTCGATTAATTTCAAAACAAAGCAAACGATTTCAAAATCATTGAATGATTTGTTGGCTGAAGTAAACGGTCGTAAAGAACAGAATTTGGTGGATACTTTAGCGATTCGTGCGATGAGTAAGGCCCGCTATTCTACCGAAAACATTGGTCATTACGGTTTAGCATTTGATTATTACAGTCATTTTACTTCGCCTATTCGTCGTTATCCTGACGTCATGGCGCATCGTTTGTTGCAACATTATTTGGATGGTGGAAAGAGTGTGAATGAAGAGGAATTTGAAGAAAAATGTGAGCATTCCACCGATATGGAAATTTTAGCAGCCAATGCCGAACGGGATTCTGTGAAATACATGCAGGTGAAGTACATGAAAGACCACATGGATCAGGAATTCTTAGGGGTAATTTCAGGAGTTACCGAATGGGGAATTTATGTCGAAATTGTGGAAAATAAATGTGAAGGCATGGTTCGTGTGCGCGACATCAAAGAAGATTACTACGTTTTTGACGAGAAACAATATGCCTACGTAGGTGAAATGTACAAAGGTTTATTACAATTAGGTGACGAAGTTTTCGTTAAAGTTAAAAATGCAGATTTGGTAAAAAAACAATTGGACTTTACCTATTTGCGAAAAAATGAATAACTCCAAATCGTAATAGCATGAAAAAAATATTTGTAATTGCTTTAGCTTTCAGTTCGTTAGCTTTTGCTCAAATCGAAAAAAAAGTTGGTGATTTTACCAAAGTAACGGCCTTTGATCAAATTGATGTTCAATTAATTCCTGCAAAAGAAAATAAGGTTGTACTTTCCGGAAGCGGATCTGAATCGGTTGAAGTTGTTTTAAAAAACAATGAATTAAAAATACGAATGCCTTTAACACAATTACTTTCAGGGGAAAATGTTTCAGCTACAGTTTATTTTACTCATTTAGAAGCAGTAGAAGCTAACGAAGGATCTTTTCTTGGATGTGATTCCACTTTAAAAGCAACTTCATTTGATATTATTGCAAAGGAAGGTTCAAAAGTAAAAATGAAACTTGATGTGCATTTACTTACTGCTCGAACAGCCAATGGTTCTGAAGTAACCGTTGTTGGTAAAGCTAAAAATCAAGACGTAATTGTGAATTCTGGAGGAATTTATCACGCAGAACAATTCATTACAGAACAAACCACGATAACAGGTAATGCTGGTGGAGAAGCATCCATTTATGCTACTCTTTTAGTTGATGCAAAAATACGGGCGGGTGGTACCATTTCTATTTATGGTAATCCGCAGCAAATCAATGAAAAAACGATTGCTGGTGGTACAATACGTCAAGTAAAATAAATAAATTGACTTCAAGGAAGTAAGGGTATTTTTTGGATTTTGTTCGAAAAGAAATATCTTTACTTCCTTTCTTATTTCAACCAAACCTGTTTCATGCTAAACGATATACTTGCTGCCATACCCTGGGGATTTTTATTAGCCTTTACGATTGGGCCAGTATTTTTTGTTTTATTAGAAACCAGTATTACTAAGGGTTTTCGTGCGGCAATGGTGTTTGATGCCGGAGTAGTGTTTGGTGATTTTGTTTTTATTTTAATTGCCTATTTCAGTACAAATCAAATTTTAGAGCGACTCAAAGATGACCCTGTTTTGTTTGTTTTTGGTGGTATTTTAATGTTGGTTTACGGAATTATTTCGTTCATCAAAGAGAAGAAAAATTTCCAAAAAAAGCAGGAAGAAGAACAAGTAGAAGAAGATAATATTCAGAAAAATAACTACTTAGGTTTATTTTTTAAAGGGTTCTTTTTGAATTTCATCAATATTGGTGTATTGGCGTTTTGGATGGGTGTGATTATCGTGTTCGGACCCAAACTGAACATGGAAACCAACCGAATTATTCTGTTTATTGCTACCATTATTGTTACTTATGTTGCCGTAGATATATTAAAGATTTTAGTTGCTAAACAATTAAAATCCAGATTGACTCCAAAAAATATTTATAAGATTAAGCGAGTTATTAGCGTTATCCTAATGATTTTCGGAAGTTTTTTAATCGTTCAAGGGTTCTTCCCAAACGAAAAAAAGATGATCGAACAGAAATTAGGTATTAGTAAACCGCTTGAAAATGCAACGAATTCTCACTAGTTTTTTTCTTTTTATATCCTTTTTTAGTTTTGCACAGAAGGATACTTTGTCAATCATCAAACACACTTCGGAATGGATTGTAAACCAAAATTCTAGAGTAGTTTATCGTGGAATACCTAATAAATTTAGTATCGAAGTTCCTAATTCGTTATCATTTTCTGTTTCTGGATTAGGCCTAAAATCAATTTCAAAAAATACATTTGAAATTCACCCAGGTGCAGGTACAGAACTCAATGTTTCTATTCAAATTGTTCTAAAAAATAAAACAAAAAAAGTAGAAGTTTTTGTATATAAAATTAAAAATATTCCTCTCCAACTGACTTCATTAAACTTTAATAAAGACCCTATTTTACGGATGAGTAAGAACAATTTGAAAGATGCAGAAGTTCGCGTATTCTTTGAAGATAAAAATCTTGATTTTAAGTTCAATGTTCTTGAATTTACTATAAGAATACCCGGTCAAAAAGCAATTGTCGTTCAAGGAAATACAATAACAAAAGCCGCATTTGAACAAATCAATAGATATGCTAGAAAAGGAGATGACTTATTGATTTCTGATTTAAAAGTAAGATTAGGTATAAGTTTACATGGTAGAATGTGTAAATTCAATCCAGTCTTAATAACCATTTTATAGTAAAATTTAATTTTAGAAAATCAATTCTCTTTGATTTACAAATCGTTTGTCCAAAGTTTTTTAAAAACTAAATCTACTTTTTTGTCATTTATTTCAATAAAAAAACCTCCCATTACTGAGCCGTTTTTTGAAGAGGCATCGTCCGTCCCGAAACTTCGGGAGAACCGAGTACGCGGTTACGTAATGATTTTTTTTCAATAAAAAAACCTCCCATTACTGAGAGGTTTTTTGAAGAGGCATCGCCCGTCCCGAAACTTCGGGAGAACCGCGTACGCGGTTATGTAATGATTTTTTTTCA
>CAYNDK010000033.1:0-19115 GCA_964395965.1 uncultured Flavobacterium sp. | reverse complement strand
ACGTCCGGATTGGTCGTATTCTCAAATCCTTCAACCCCAGGAGTAGGAAACTGGGCAAAGCCCAAGAACGTACACAGTAAAGCAAGAACGAAAGTAATTTTCTTCATTTACAATGGAGATTAAGTTAATTAAAGTATAGTATTCGATTGATTTTAATCTCCAAATTTAAAAAAAAAACTGAATCACAGCCGAAAAACTGAATTTTAAGATTTAAGAAAGCCTTCAGAATTGTTTATTTTAAGAAAAATGCAGTCTTTTATCCGTACTTTTGCATCCAGAAATTGATGTTATGCTCGAAAAGGAAAAAGTAAACTTTGAAAAAACCGTTATTGTCGGAATTGTAACCCAATCCCAAAATGAAGACAAACTCAAAGAGTATTTGGACGAATTAGAATTCCTAACCTTTACTGCTGGCGGTGAAGTAGTTAAACGCTTTTGGCAAAAATTAGATCGGCCAAATCCAAAAACTTTTTTGGGAACTGGTAAGATGGATGAAATTCATCTCTACGTCAAAGAACACAGCATTTCTACTGTAATCTTTGACGATGAATTATCACCTTCACAACAAAAAAATATCTCTAAAATTTTAGATTGTAAAGTACTCGACCGTACCAATCTAATCCTCGATATATTTGCACAACGCGCAGAGACTTCCTATGCACGAACGCAAGTTGAACTCGCTCAATGCCAATATTTACTCCCGCGATTATCGGGTATGTGGACCCACTTAGAACGCCAAAAAGGTGGTATCGGACTCCGCGGTCCTGGGGAAACTGAAATCGAAACCGACCGCCGTATCGTGCGCGACCGTATCGCTTTACTCAAAGAGAAAATCCGAACGATTGACAAACAAATGGCCGTACAACGAAGTAATCGTGGCGCTATGGTTCGTGTTGCTTTGGTAGGATATACCAACGTGGGAAAATCAACACTCATGAATGCTGTTGGAAAAAGTGAAGTGTTTGTAGAAAACAAACTATTCGCAACGCTAGATACAACCGTGCGTAAAGTAGTCATCAAAAACTTGCCCTTTCTACTCTCCGACACCGTAGGGTTTATTCGAAAACTTCCCACGCAATTAATTGAATCGTTCAAAAGTACCTTGGACGAAGTTCGCGAAGCTGATCTACTGCTTCATGTAGTCGATATTTCTCACCCCGACTTCGAAGATCATATCGAATCTGTAAATCAAATTTTGTTAGATATCAAAAGTAATGACAAACCTACTATCATGATTTTTAACAAAATAGACGCCTACAAACACGCCATTATTGCAGACGATGACTTAACCACCGAACGCACGACCAAACACTACACTCTCGACGATTGGAAAAACACTTGGATGAGCCATTTGGGTGAAGATAATACCATTTTTATCTCCGCTACTGAAAAAGAAAATTTTGAGGAATTTCGTGAAAAGGTGTACGAAGCCGTTCGTAGAATTCATATTACACGCTTTCCCTACAACAACTTCCTCTATCCAGATTATAAAGATGCTGTAGAAAATTAATACTAAAAAACCTGCCAAATTGGACAGGTTTTTTTATTTCATTGTATTTTTTAGGGCGTGCCCCCATCTTCTACCCTTTCGCCTGAAAACTTCTTTGTTGCAGCTGGGGTCGGGTCATCCGTTACAAGCTGCCTTCTCCTTCGTCGGCGTCAGGCTTTCCACTGCTACCCCTCACGCAATTCGTACAACTCCTCCAGCCTATTGCTAAAAAGTGTAATTTACTCCAATACCAATATTTTGTCGGGTTTGAAAACCCGCAAAGGCATTGTCGTCATAAATGGTTTGAAAAGCAAAATTGGTAGAAAGGTATTTGTTAACCTTCATGTTTATATTTAACGTGTAATCAATATCAACATTTTGAGGGTCTTCATGGTAATTGGAATACATATTTAAAATGTTTTCCATCATCACATTCTCCATCAAATTACACTTATAATACGCATTCACCGCCGCACCAAATTCATACCGCATATTGGTGCCTTGTTTTACACCAAACGAGGGTCCATTATCCGTGAAATGACGGTGCACCAAAACTACCTTTGATGTAGCAGGTGCCACGTTGATCTTGAAATTATCACTGCGCTTCCACAAAATACCCGGTCCAAATTGAATATAGACGGGTGAAAATAAATGCGAAGTTTTTACTCCATTCTCAAACCCTGAATCAAACTGGGATTTGAAATTTAAAAAGAACGAATAATACCAAACTTCCGTGAATTTTTTCCCCAACAAGGAGTTGAATTGCATGCGATCATCTGTCTTCTGCATCCGCTGCTTTTTCACTTTGGTCAAACCATAACCTGCAATTAATTTGTTATCCCAATTCCAAGTGTCACTTTTATAATTGAGATCATAATTCAAGGTAATATTTCCTGAAAAACTGGTTTGCCCTCCAGCCAACCAATTATTAAAAATAGCTTGATTTGCCAAAAAAGTGGCTACACCTTTTTTCGTCCAACCATTTGGCTTTTCTTGACTGATGTTTTTAATGACTTCTTCCGTCTTTTTCATAAGTTCCTTTTCGCTCAATTGGGCTGAAGCCAAAGGCCCCACAACCAATGTTAACACGAAAAAAACTAGTTTTTTCATAACACTAAGGGTTTGATTTTCGGGTGCAAAAGTAAGAATACTTCCTGTTTACACAAGAAAAACGATAAAGTTTACTTTTTCGTATTATTTCCCTCTTTTAAAGAGCGGTACCGCAGAACACGCTTCGCCAAACATAATGCTTTTGGCATGCTGCTGTAAATGTTGCATCGCAACGATATAGGCACTTTCGGGAACAGGCTGTTTAGAACAACCTTTTAATATAACGGGCTTGTCTTGGTAGTCGGAATAATCCAGTTGCTCCAACTTTCTTTGATAATACAAATCCAACAAGGACTCTGGCTGACCCAGAATTACCCAATCAGCTGTTTCTGTCAAATAGGACGCTACCAATATGGGAGCCCAAGTGGGCAAAATGGCATCTGTACTGCAATAAATGGCGACCCATTGGTCTTGGTATTGCGACCAATCGTGCAGTTTTAACGCCTCACGAAAGTCTTTTTCTTTTAACAAAAAACCTTCGTAAAGCCATTGAGATATGTCAATGCCTGTTCGAACCTGCTTCGGAAAATAATCCTCCAAGTCAAACACCATCAACGCCGACTGCGCTACCCGATTTACAATTTCGTCCATGACGTATTATAACATGCCTAATTCTAACTTTGCTTCTTCACTCATCAAATCCTTGCTCCATGGCGGATCAAACGTGATTTCAACTTCGCAAGATTTCACATGCTCTATCTTCTTGATTTTTTCTTCAACCTCAGCGGGTAACGTTTCAGCCACCGGACAATTGGGTGATGTCAAAGTCATCAGCACTTTTACCTCATGATCTTCGTTGATCATAACATCATAAATCAACCCCAATTCATAAATATCAACCGGAATCTCGGGGTCATAAATGCCTTTCAACACTTTGACCACATTTTCTCCTAAGTTGATGGTATCGTTAAATTCTTCCATGAATGTATTTTTGTTATTGGTTTTTTGTTTCAAAGGCCAACGCGTACATCTTGATTTGCTTGATCATTGAAACCAAACCATTGGCCCGCGTAGGCGATAAATGTTCTTTTAATCCGATTGCGTCAATAAAATCGGTATTGGCTTCCAAGATTGCTTTGGACTCTTGACCCGAAAAAGCACGAATCAATATCGCAATAATTCCTTTGGTCAAAATCGCATCACTATCGGCAGTAAACCAAATCTTTCCTTGTTTTTCTTCGGCGTGCACCCACACTTTCGATTGACACCCTTTGATAATATTGTCATCGGTCTTAAATTGCTCCTCGATTAATGGAAGCGATTTTCCGAGTTCGATAATGTACTCATACCGCTGCATCCAGTCGTCAAACATCGAAAACTCATCAACAATCTCTTCTTGAATATCGTGTATCGTCATGCGCTTATTTTTCTGAAATTAAAGAGAAAATTTTGTCTACTAAAGCTTTCAATTCCTTAGGCGGATTCCCATGATCAAAATCTTTGGAACGGTATACTTTTCCATTGTATTCCACCGTCAAATTAGCGATAGCAGCCCCATCATGAAAACGCTCCTGCGACGGATCAGCGTAGGTTTCCATTTTTTCTAACTCAATTTTATCAAACTGACGCACCAAATCATTCCAATCGCCTTCCGAAATCGTGGAAACCGCAACCGTAGCATCTTTGCCTCGACCCGATTCTACCGTGATATCCTGATTTTGAATCGTGATTACTTTGTTCACCCCACGCGATTGTGCGGTATAGGTCAATTTTGCTAAGGCCAACTCGGCACCATTTCCTGAACATCCTTTTCCCATCAATAGGGTAAATAGGACAATAGCAATTGCTTTCATACGTTTTGGTTTTAAGATAACATCATTACGGCTTTTTGAAGTGCCTCTACAAAAATATCAATTTCTTCTTTGGTATTGTAAAAAGCAAAACTCGCGCGAACCGTACCTGGAACTCCGAAGAAATCCATCACAGGCTGGGCACAATGGTGACCCGTGCGCACCGCTATCCCTAACTTATCGACAATCGTGCCAATATCGTACGGATGGATATTCCCAACGTTGAAGGAAATCACCGAAGTTTTATGTTCGGCAGTCCCAATGATGCGTAAGCCTTCGATTTGTTCCAACTTTTGCGTAGCATATTCCAATAATTCGTGTTCATACGCCGCAATAGCTTCAAACCCGATTTCGTTCAAATAATCAATCGCCGTTCCTAACACAATCCCACCTGCAATATTGGGCGTTCCCGCCTCAAATTTATGCGGTAAATCGGCATAGGTTGTTTTTTCAAAACTCACCGTGGCAATCATTTCGCCCCCACCTTGATAGGGTGGCAACTTGTTCAACCACGCTTCTTTTCCATATAAAATTCCGGTTCCTGTGGGGCCACAAACTTTATGCCCAGAAAACACATAAAAATCGCAATCCAAAGCTTGAACATCAGGTTTTAAATGCGGCGTCGCTTGAGCACCATCAATCAAAACTGCCGCACCTACTTCTTGTGCTTTTTGTATGATATAGTCCACCGGATTGATCGTTCCCAACGCATTGGAAATATGATTCACCGTGACGATTTTCGTTTTCTCCGACAATAACGCTTCGTATTCCGAGCGAATCAATTCGCCTTTTTCATTCATCGGAATGACTTTCAACACGGCTCCCGTGCGTTCACACAACATTTGCCAAGGCACAATATTACTGTGGTGCTCCATCGCCGAAACCAAAATTTCGTCACCCGGTTGCAACAAAGCCGCAAAACCATTGGCCACCGCATTAATTCCATGGGTTGTTCCCGCCGTGAAAATGATTTCATGGGCGTGTTTTGCATTCAAGTGCTTCTGAATTTTACCACGTGATTCCTCATACGCATCCGTCGCCCACTGACTCAAAGTATGCACGCCACGGTGGATGTTCGCATTGATTTCGCTGTAATATTTGGTAATCGCATCCAGCACCACTTGTGGTTTTTGTGCCGTTGCGCCGTTATCGAAATAGACCAACGGTTTGCCATTTACTTTTTGGGTTAAAATGGGAAAATCCGCTCGAATTTTTTGAAGGTCTAACATTTTTATTTAGAATTTTTCTAAATACAAAGATATTAAAACTTTCGCCTTTCTACGGGCATTTTGGTCAATTAACTTTTCCTTATCACTTGTCCATTTTACCCTGTTTTTTGAACGCGTTTTTTCTGTAATTTAGAAATTCTAAAACTGAACTTTCACCATGAAAAAATTCCTGAAAATCGTTGTTGTCCTTGTCGCCATTTTAGCCGTAGTTTTTTACTTTGCCGTTTATCCCAAACTGGACTTAATCTCTGGTTTTGCCGCCAAAAGTGTGGCTTCAGGAACGTTTCTCGATAACCGTCCGTTGGAGGTAATTGAATCGGGTGACAACGATATTCCTTTGGTGGATTTGGCCCGGAATATAGTTGATAAAACCGGTCAATTTGCGGTTTCAAGTGTTTACGGTATCAAAGCCCGAAAAGCGATTTACCGTCCGGGATTGGGTGCAACTTTAATTGATGATTCCTTTGATGTTTCGAAACCTTACGAGGTTCCGCACCGTAACTTCCATCCGAATACGTCCATTCCTTATCCCTATGGTGCAGGCGCTCCTCATGACAGTACTTTTTCCAACATTGATTATGCTTTATTGCAGAAAACCGTCGCGCAAGCTTTTGATACCAAAGGAGAAAAAAGCAAACGTACTCGTGCCGTTGTGGTGCTTTACAAAGACCACCTCATTTACGAACAATACACCGATGGTTTTACCAAAGATTCCCGTTTATTGGGCTGGTCCATGACCAAAAGTTTAACCGGAACCTATTTCGGGATTCTACAATACCAAGGAAAAATCGACATCCGCAAACCCGCTCCTATCGCGGCTTGGCAAAACGACGACCGTAAAAAAATCACGTTACACAATCTTTTGCAAATGAACTCGGGACTGGAATGGGAAGAACAATACGACAAAATATGTGATGCCACGCAAATGCTGTTTCAAGCGCGCGATATGGCTGCCGTGCAACGGGACAAACCCTTAATTGGCCAACCCAACGCTAGCTGGAATTATTCCTCGGGAACGACCAATTTACTGAGCGGGATTTTGCGCCAACAGTTCAAAACCCATCAAGACTATCTCGACTTTTGGTACAGCAGTTTGTTGGATAAAATTGGGATGCATTCAGCACTTGTAGAAACCGATATGGCGGGCAACTTTGTGGGTTCGTCCTACGGTTGGGCTACTCCACGCGATTGGGCTAAATTTGGGTTATTGTATTTGCACAAAGGCCTTTGGAACGGTGAGCGACTATTTGCCGAAGACTGGGCAAAATACGTATCGACACCTACCCCAACATCAGAAGGGCGGTATGGAGCACAATTCTGGTTGAATGCCGGTGGAAAGTTTCCCGACGTGCCTCGCGAAATGTACTATTGCAGCGGATTCCAAGGGCAAATGGTCGCGATTTTCCCCAACCATGATTTGGTGGTAGTGCGCATGGGATTAAAAGAAGATCCCGGCTTTGACTTTAACGCGTTGTTAAGTGGAATTGTAAAGAGTATCAAAAAATAACGCAGGCTTTTCACCTGCGTCATTCGTTTATTGTAAAGTCTATTTTTATAAATCAAATCCCAAATTCACACCCAATTTCTGTGCGATGATTTTGGTAATGCGCTGTTTCAATTCGGGGATTTTAATACTTTCAATCACCTCGTTGGAGAAGGCATACATCAATAACGCTTTGGCTTCTTTCTTCGGGATACCGCGTTGTTGCATGTAGAACATGGCGCTTTCATCCAATTGGCCAATCGTACAACCGTGCGAACATTTTACATCATCGGCAAAGATTTCCAATTGGGGTTTGGCGTTGATCACCGCTTTATCACTCAACAAAATGTTATTATTTTGCTGGAATGCATCGGTTTTCTGCGCTTCTTTCTCCACATAAATTTTACCGTTAAACACGCCTGTTGCGTTGTCATTCACGATACATTTATAGTTTTGGTGACTCTCACAATTCGGTTGCGCATGGTGCACTAAAGTGTAATGATCCACCAATTGTTTGTCGCCAATAATGGTAATCCCTTTTAAAGTCGAATCAATGCGTTCGCCTTGGTGGTAAAAATTCAAATTATTGCGGGTCACATTACCACCAAATGAAAAGGTGTGTACCGACACGCGACTCTCTTGTTTTTGGGCAATATAAGTGTTGTCTATCAAGTTGGCCGAACCCAAATCATTCTGAATTTTATAGTAATCCACAATGGCGCGTTTCAACGCAAACACTTCAGTAACCGTGTTGGTCAACACCGGATTCTCATTCAAACTCTGATGACGTTCAATGATTTGCACGTGGGCATTTTCACCCACCACAATCAAGTTGCGCGGCTGCACCATCAAGGCATTTTCTTGTCCGGTAGAGAAATAAATAATCTCAATCGGTTTTTCAACCACCTTGCTTTTGGGGATATTGATGTACGCTCCTTCTGCAGCAAATGCAGTGTTGAGCGACGTCAACGTCTCGTCTTTATTGGAAATCTGATTGAAATAGGTGTCGATGACCATTTTGTATTTGGGCTTGTTCAAAGCCGCCGACATCAAACATACATCCAAGCCATCGTGGGTGGTTTGGGACAAAAACGAACTGTATTTCCCGTCAATGAAAATCACCTTGTAGGTGTCAATTTCATGCAAGAAATACTTTTTAACGTCTTTGAATTCGATTGCCGAATCATGCTTTGGAAACACGGTAAAATCGTGCTTCAACACCGCATTCAACGAAGTATATTTCCAAGCTTCTTCCTTTTTGGTTGGGAAGCCTTTGGTTTCAAAATTTTTAATCGCTGCCGTGCGCATATCGTGCAACCCTGAGTTGACATCGATTTGCTCTTCGAAAGCCATGAAAGAAGAAATAAGTTTCTCTTTTAATTCCATTTTAATTGGTTTCATGTTTAAGGTTTCAAGTTTAAGGTTCAATCCGTGGATAATTCACGCTTTATGCCAAGTTTAAGGTTAACGAAACTTGGTACCCTTGAAATCTTGTTTATTTAAATAGGCCATAAAATTCTGAATTTTACCGCTTAAATTTTCATATTGTGTTTTCAGATCAACGAACTGTTTTTCTGAAATATATTCATAATCTAACAACCGATAAAGTTGTGATCGTGTCTCTCCTGAAGACCCTTTTGCAATAGCTAAATATTGTCTAAATTCAGTATTGCCATCACGTTCAAAACCTTCTGCAATATTGTCCATAATGGAACCTGAAGAAGCTTTTATCTGTTGTTGGAGTCTAAAATCAGTTTTCAGAGGAGTGGTTAATGAAATTTGATGAATTTCTTTGGCTAGTTTTCTGGCTTCTTGCCAAATTTCGAGGTCTTCAAATCGTTTGATGGTTGCCATGGCTTATAAATTACAGTTTAATAAAACCTATAATTTATGTTTTTTTACGGAAACCTGAAACCTGAAACTTAAGTCCTAATTCAACTCACTCTTAATCCAATCGTATCCTTTTTCTTCAAGCTCCAACGCCAATTCTTTGCCGCCTGATTTTACGATTTTTCCATCCATCAATACGTGTACGAAATCCGGGATGATATAATCCAACAAACGCTGGTAGTGGGTAATCACTAATACCGCATTGTTTTCGTTTTTCAATTTGTTCACGCCATTGGCCACAATGCGCAATGCATCGATATCCAAACCTGAATCGGTTTCGTCCAAAATTGCAATCTTCGGTTCGAGCATTGCCATCTGGAAAATCTCGTTACGCTTTTTCTCACCACCCGAAAAACCTTCGTTTAATGAACGGGATAAAAACTTACGGTCCATTTCCAACAGCTCTGATTTCTCACGGATTTTCTTCAACATTTCATTCGCCGGCATCTCTTCCTCACCATTCGCTTTGCGCTTTTCATTGATGGCCGTTTTGATGAAGTTCGTTACCGATACCCCCGGAATTTCTACCGGATATTGGAACGATAAAAACACACCTTTGTGGGCACGCTCTTCAGGAGCCAATTCGGAGATATCTTCTCCATCCAACAGGATTTCTCCTTCTGAAACTTCGTAATTTTCATTACCCGCAATGATGGAAGACAACGTACTCTTACCGGCACCATTCGGACCCATAATCGCGTGAACTTCACCCGCTTTAATTTCTAAATTAATGCCTTTTAAGATGTCTTTATCTTCAACCGAAGCATGTAGATTTTTTATACTTAACATTTTATTTTTGTTTCAGGTTTAAAGTTTAAAGTTTCAGGTTGGCTTGCTGCACACTTGAAACTTTTATTTAAATCGTGTATTTTTTTATATTTTGTTTTCGTCAACCGGAATCATTTTCAAATTTTCAAATTGACTAATTTTCAAATTAACCGACGCTTCCTTCCAATGAAATCTCCAACAATTTCTGGGCTTCTACTGCGAATTCCATCGGTAATTTGTTCAAGACTTCTTTGCTGAATCCGTTCACGATTAACGCAATAGCTTTTTCCGTAGGAATACCGCGTTGGTTGCAATAGAACACTTGATCTTCCCCGATTTTTGAGGTTGTTGCTTCGTGTTCAATTTTTGCCGTCGCATTTTTGTTTTCGATATACGGGAAGGTATGAGCGCCACAATTGTTCCCCATTAACAACGAGTCACATTGTGAGAAGTTGCGGGCATTTTCAGCACGCGCACCAATTTGCACCAAACCTCTATAGCTGTTTTGTGATTTCCCCGCAGAGATTCCTTTGGAGATGATGGTCGAACGGGTGTTTTTTCCCAAGTGAATCATCTTCGTTCCCGTATCGGCTTGCTGGAAATTGTTGGTCACGGCAATGGAGTAAAATTCGCCAATCGAATTGTCCCCTTTCAACACACAACTTGGGTATTTCCAAGTCACCGCCGAACCCGTTTCAACTTGGGTCCACGAGATTTTGGCATTGGTTTCACACAATCCTCGTTTGGTTACGAAATTGAACACCCCGCCTTTTCCTTCTTTGTTTCCTGGATACCAGTTTTGTACAGTCGAATATTTGATTTCGGCATTGTCCAACGCTATCAATTCTACTACCGCAGCGTGCAACTGATTCTCGTCGCGACTCGGTGCCGTACATCCTTCCAAGTAGGAAACATAACTGCCTTCATCGGCAATGACGAGCGTACGTTCAAACTGACCCGTACCGCCTTGGTTGATGCGGAAATACGTCGATAATTCCATCGGGCAACGCACGCCTTTTGGAATGTAACAAAAACTTCCGTCAGAGAATACCGCCGAATTTAACGCGGCATAAAAATTATCTTTTTGAGGCACTACCGAACCGATGTACTTTTGTACCAATTCGGGATGCTCTTGAATCGCTTCAGAAATCGAGCAGAAAATAATACCTTTTTCAGCTAAGGTTTTCTTGAACGTGGTCGCTACTGAAACCGAGTCCATCACAATGTCCACCGCTACTCCAGCCAACTTCTTTTGTTCATCTAGCGAAATCCCCAACTTTTTGAACGTATCCAACAATTCAGGATCCACTTCGTCTAGTGAAGCATATTTGTCTTTTTTCTTGGGCGCTGAATAATAGGAAATCGCTTGAAAATCGGGTTTTTCATAGTGCACATTCGCCCACTCGGGTTCGGTCATTTCGCTCCAAGCACGAAACGCTTCCAAACGCCAATCGGTCATCCACTCGGGCTCGCCTTTCTTTTTGGAAATCGCACGCACAATGTCTTCATTCAATCCGGCAGGGAACGTCTCACTTTCGATATCGGTGTAAAAACCGTATTCGTATTCTTTATTCTCGAGTTCGACCTTTAAGTCGTCTTCGGTGTATTTTGCCATGGTTTAGATTTAAAAATTTAAGGAGTACAACGGTAACTGTTGCCCTTTTTTACAGCGAAAAACTCTCTCCACATCCACAAGTTCGTGACGCATTCGGATTGTTAAACACAAATCCTTTTCCGTTCAAACCTCCTGAATATTCCAAAATGGTACCCGCCAAGTACAAGAAGGATTTCTTCTCAACCGCGATACGTACCTGGTTGTCTTCAAACACTTTGTCGTTTTCACCGATGGCTTTATCAAACTTCAATTCATACGACAAACCGGAACAACCGCCGCTTTTTACCCCTACACGAACGTAGTCTTGGGCGGCATCAAAACCGTCGTCTTTCATCATTTCGATGATTTTTTTACTCGCAGATTCGGACACTTTAATCATAGCTTATTTTGATTTTGTCTAAATTAAAGGCAAAGATACGCCATAAAAGTGTTTTTTCAAGGTTTTAACTCATTTTTTGGATTGATAACTTCATAGTTTTTATTGATTTTTACCCAAAACGAAATGATGATTTCTTAAATTGCGACTTCATTTTTAAATTTCTTTCGAAAAAAAGAAGCCTGATATTGGAAATCCCACGTCACTTCTTCGCCTTCGAAACCCAAAAAAATAATCCATACTATGAAAATTTACCCCATTGAAGCCGGCAATTTTAAGCTTGATGGTGGCGCCATGTTTGGTGTCGTGCCTAAAACCATTTGGAGCAAAACCAATCCCGCTGATGCCAACAACCTCATCGATATCGCGGCGCGCTGTATGCTGATCGAAGACGGCAACCGACTCACCCTGATCGACACGGGAATGGGTACTAAACAGTCGGAAAAATTCTTTAGCTATTATTCCCTTTGGGGCGATCATTCGCTCGATAAATCCTTGGCCCAATACGGTTTTCACCGTGACGATATCACCGATGTGTTCATGACGCATTTGCATTTTGACCATTGCGGCGGTAGTGTCAACCGCACGGCCGATGGCGAAGGATTTGAAGTAGCTTTTAAAAACGCCAATTTCTGGACCAACGAAAACCATTGGCAATGGGCCACCCAACCGAATGCACGTGAAAAAGCGTCGTTCTTGCATGAAAACATTATCCCCATGCAAGAAAGCGGCCAACTCCATTTTATCCAACGACCCGATACCGATTTTGGTTTTTCCAACGAAATGGGATTCAACATTTTCTATGCCGACGGCCATACCGAAAAGCAAATGCTCCCTCATATCCAATACGGCGATAAAACCATCGTGTTTTGTGCCGATCTTTTGGCGACAGCCGGACATATCCCAATTCCCTACGTAATGGGCTACGACACCCGTCCGCTGTTGACTATGGGCGAAAAAACGAAATTCCTCAACGCCGCCGCCGACCACAACTACTACTTGTGGCTCGAACACGATGCACACAACCCCATCATAACGGTAGAACACACCGAAAAAGGGATTCGACTAAAAGAAGTTTTCCGCTTGGAGGATATCTTAATCTAATGTTAATCGACACGGCTATTTGTTAAAAAGCCAATATTTTTAAACCGAAATTGCCGAATACGGCACAGAAACGAAGACATATGTTGCACTTGAATTTTGAAAAATCGTTTTGGGTTGCTGCCTTTAGCGCCTCTCTATTAACTGGTTGTGGTTCTTCCAATGCTCCTTTTGTGAGTACCGATCCCGCCAAAATCGACAAAACAATTCTTAAAACTACCCCTTTAAAAGAAAATGATTTAAAGCGTTGGAGTCACTTGGATTTAATCAAAGATACTGTTCCTGGAATGAGCGTGGATCGCGCCTATGCCGAATTGCTTAAAAAACGTAAAGGAACCAAAATCATCGTGGGTGTTATTGACTCGGGATTGGATATCGACCACCCGGATTTGCAAGGGCACATTTGGACCAATACCAAAGAGATTCCTGGAAATAAAATTGACGATGACAACAACGGATTTGTAGATGATGTTCACGGGTGGAATTTCTTGGGTGATGCTACCAACATGACCTTGGAACTTACCCGTATCGTTAAAAAGGGCGATGATGGTACAGAAGCTTACAAAAACGCTAAAGCTGAATTGGATAAAAAAATCCTGGAAATCAAACAACAAAAGCCACAAATCGATATGATCGCTAAAGCCGATAAAGACATTCGTGGATTTTTGAAAAAAGAAACCTACACCAAAGAAGACCTGAAAGGCATCACCACTACCGATAACACTATCAATCGTAGTAAAATGATTATGATGTCAATCGCAGCACAAGCAGGTGATGGATTCCAAGAAGAAATCAAATCGTATATCGACTACATCAACGACCAATTAAACTACAACCTCAACGTTGACTTTGATGGCCGCAAAGTAGTGGGTGACAACCCTGAAGATATCAACGACAAAAAATACGGTGACGGTAACGTGAAAGGACCCGATGTAGAGGATGCTTTACACGGTACGCACGTTGCGGGTATCATCGCCCAAGTGCGCGGCAACGGCATTGGAGGTGATGGTGTGGTAGCGAAAAATGTGGAAATCATGGCCGTACGCGCCGTGCCTAATGGAGACGAATTTGACAAAGACATCGCTTTAGCCATTCGCTATGCAGTAGACAACGGCGCCAAAGTGATCAACGGAAGTTTTGGCAAAGACTACTCGCCTCACAAAGAATGGGTATGGGATGCTATCAAATATGCTGAAAGCAAAGACGTATTGATTGTTCACGCAGCTGGTAACGACAGCAAAAACATCGATGTGGAACCCAACTTCCCAACTGACGAAGTAAACGGTAAAGAAATTGCCGATAACCTATTAACCATCGGTGCTTTGAATACCGATACAGGGACAAAAATGGTGGCTGATTTCTCTAACTACGGTCAGAAAAACGTGGATGTATTTGCTCCAGGAGTAAAAATCTATGCTACTGTTCCCAACAACAAATACAAATACGAACAAGGAACTTCCATGGCCTCTCCTAATGCGGCGGGCGTTGCGGCCTTAATTCGTTCTTACTATCCAACGTTAACCGCATCCCAAGTAAAACATATCTTGATGGACTCGGGTGTAGCCATCCCTGGCAATGTAAAAGTTGGTGAAGAAAAAACACAAATCCCATTCAGCAACACTTGCGTTTCAGGCAAAATTGTGAATGCCTACAACGCCTTGTTAATGGCTGATAAAATGGTTAACGCCGCTAAAAACTAAATCCACTGCACGAACCTCAACGCCCATTCGCTGGCTGTTGAACGCTACTCGTGTATCAAAACAATAACTCTACATGCCACAAGTTCTCGCAATTTGTGGCATTGTTTTAAAAAAGGAACTCGCTCCTACTCAATATTCCCATTATGAAAAAAATCCTGTTTTTCGGAACCTTATTGTGCTCCTTTTTCCTTCATGCACAAACTGGCTATTGGCAACAACGCGCCGATTACAAAATGGACGTTACGCTCGACGTAAAAACCTACCGCTATTCGGGGAAACAAGAATTGACCTATACCAACAATTCCCAAGATACCCTACGCAAAGTGTACTACCACTTGTACAACAACGCGTTTCAACCGGGTAGTGAAATGGACATGCGCATCCAACACATCAAAGATCCGGACAGCCGCATGGTGGATAAAATCAAAGAAGGCGACAAAGAAATCAAACAGAGTCGCATCGCCAAACTCAAACCCGAAGAAGTGGGTTTCTTGCACGTGAATGACGTGCGACAAGACGGCGCGCTCCTTACCGTAAAAGAAGTAGAAACCATCCTCGAAGTGCCGTTGGCTCTGCCATTACTCCCGGGAAAATCCACCGTATTGACGCTCAACTTTGAAGGCCAAGTACCCGTGCAAATTCGCCGCTCAGGACGCAACAACCGTGAAGGTATCGCGCTTTCCATGGCGCAATGGTATCCCAAAATGGCCGAATTTGATTTTGAGGGTTGGCATGCTGATCCCTACCTCGCTCGTGAATTTCACGGTGTTTGGGGAAGCTTTGACGTGAAAATTACCTTGGACAAAAACTACATCGTAGGCGGAACAGGCTACTTGCAAAACGGTAACGAAATTGGGTACAACTACCAAGACGCCGGAGTGAAAGTGTCGATTCCGAAGAAACAAAAAACCTTAACGTGGCATTTTGTTGCTCCAGATGTACACGACTTTACCTGGGCCGCCGATCCCGATTATATCCACGATACCTATCCAGGACCGAACGGTGTAACCCTACATTTTTTATACAAAAACAAACCTGAAATCGAGCTGACCTGGAAAGCGGTCGAACCCAAAGTGGCCACCATTATGGACTTGTACAACCACTGGGTCGGACCCTATCCCTACAAGCAATATTCTGTCATTCAGGGAGGTGACGGCGGTATGGAATACGCCATGTGTACTTTGATTTTGGGCGAAGGCAAGTTGGACGGACTCACCGGACTCATCGCACACGAAATGGGGCACTCGTGGTTCCAACACATCTTGGCAACCAACGAAAGTAAACACCCGTGGATGGACGAAGGATTTACTTCTTACATCGAAGACAAAGCCATGAATGCCTTGGCGGCACAACCCGTGGCCAACCCGTATGCGGGCGCGTTTAAAGGCTATATCAATTTGGCCAACAGCGGCAAAGAACAACCGTTGTCAACCCACGCCGATCGCTACGACGAAAACCGCAGTTACAGCATTGCGTCTTACAGCAAAGGCGAAGTGTTTTTGGCGCAGTTTGAATACTTGCTAGGCCGTACCAACATGGACAAAATCTTGCGTAAATACTACGACGATTTCAAGTTCAAACACCCGAATCCCAACGATATCAAGCGCACCGCCGAACGCGTTTCGGGGGCAACCTTGGATTGGTACCTGACCGATTTCACCAAAACCACCAACACGATTGATTACGGTTTCGGTGCGGTCGAAGAAAAAGACGGCGCCACAGTAGTGAACTTGGAACGCATTGGCCGCATGCCGATGCCCATCGATTTACAAGTGACCTATACTGACGGCAGCAAAGAGAATTTCTACATTCCATTGCGATTAATGAACTTTGAAAAACCCAACCCCGACCCGGAATTAGCGCGCGTAGTCCTCCCCGATTGGGCGTGGGGCAACCCAAACTACCAATTCCGCATCGCGAAACCACTCAGCACAATCAAGAGCATCGTTATCGACCCGGCAGGACTGATGGCGGATGTGAAGGGGAATAATAATAAATTTGAAAAGTAAGCTCCTGAGAAGCTGAGCCACTGAGCTACTGAGCAACCCTGTTTTAAATATCAAAAAAATGCATCTAACCCGTAGTGTCACGCTGCGGGTTTTTTGTTTCAGGTTTCAGGTTTCAGGTTTCAGGTTTCAGGTTTCAGGTTTCAGGTTCTGGGTGTGAAGACAGGGATGGAAAAGCGCATTGTTAGCCACTTTTGCAAAAAAAGTATAGCTACGCTTTTGGAGTACTCAAACCCAAAGCGGGTGGTCATTTTTTATACTTTTCGCTAATTTTCGCTGATTTTCGGCTAGGATTTTGGAAACCCTTTTCATGCCTTTCTCATACACTATCCATGCTTTATCTATGCTTTATCTAAGGAGTAACTAAGCATCGCCCTCTTTTTGAGGTAATTAACAGGGTATTATTCCATAATTTGGTATACATACACACGGTTAAATCCAAACCCAACTATACAGCTCAACCTCATTATCCTGATTCCCCTATACCTCCAACTCCGCAAAGAGTGCTACAAAAAGCTCCGCAAATGACTCCTGACTTTGCGGAATTTTTATTAAAATTTTATAGTACATGTCCCCATTGAATGCTACTGTGTAGTAGAGTTTCTCTGTAATACAATTTTAAAAATCAGTTAACTACAACTGCGTCTGACTTCCTCCGCTTATTTTTTTAAACATAGTATTCTAACGATTTCAATGGAAAACAAACCAATTCAAGGTATAATTCGAATAAAGTTATTTAAAAACATATTATTATTTTCTTACTACATATATTATTTTGAAGATTATTTTCTTATGTTTGTGGTATAAAAATAATACAATGGACACAAATACTGAAAAACTAATTGCACTACTCCATCCTTTTGTACGTGAAGAAATGAAGAAAATTATCAACGAATGTGATAAAGCTCTCAATGGTAGAGCAAAAATAAGAATTACTCAAAGTTTACGCACATTTGAAGCGCAAGATGCATTGTATCAACGAGGACGAACAAAACCAGGCAAAAAAGTTACAAACGCCAAAGCAGGTGAAAGTATACATAATTACGGTTTTGCAGTTGACATTTGCCTAATAATAAATCAAAAAGAGGCCTCATGGGACATCGATAAAGACTGGGACAATGACCGTAAAGCAGACTGGATTGAGTGTGTTGAAATATTTGCTAAATATGGTTGGAATTGGGGTGGTAACTGGAAAACTTTTAAAGACTTTCCTCATTTTGAAAAACAAAAATTTAGCAATTGGAGAAAACTAGCTTTACTAGAGCGAGACTCTAACGGTTATGTAAAAATTTAATATTATGGCAAAAAAAATACGCATCTTAGCCCTTGATGGTGGCGGTATTCGTGGAATTATTACCGCTGTAATTCTTAAATACATCGAAGAACAATTACAAAAAATTGATAATCCAAACGCTCGTATTGGAGATTATTTTGACTTAGTAGCTGGAAGTAGTACTGGAGGACTTCTCGCCTCCATAATACTTTGTCCAGACAACAGTAACCGAGCTAAATTTTCAGTACAAGAAGCATTGGATCTTTATGCTAAAAAAGGAGGTGACATTTTTAACGTCTCCTTTTGGGAGCAAATAACCAATCCTTTTGGACTTTTTAATGAAAAAATATCTCAAAAAAATTTAGAAAAACAACTCGAAGAAGTTTTTGGAAATCTAGAACTCAAACAATTTATTAAACCTTGTTTGATTACCTCGTATGATATTCAAAATCGACGGGCAAAACTATTTACTAGCCATGAAGCTTCAAAAGGAGAGCTTGAAAACTTTTTTGTGAAAGAGGTTTGTAGAGCAACTTCTGCAGCCCCAACCTTTTTTGAACCCGCTAGGATTCGATCGCGTTACGGTCAAGAATTTACTTTAATCGATGGTGGGGTTTATGCGAATAATCCTGCTCTTTGCGCCTATTCAGAAGCGCGAAAAATTCCTTTTTCAAAGGTTCTTAATGATCCTGAAAAACCCGATTATCCCTCTGTAAATGACATGATAATTGTTTCTGTTGGTACAGGAACTGTTCTCAAACCTTACCAGTTTAAGGAGTTTGAAAATGCAGGGAAAATTAGATGGATTGCTCCCCTAATTGACATCTTACTCTCATCTAATGCAGAAACTGTTGATTATACATTAAAAAAAATGTATGAAACACTGGGTTCACGCAACCAACAAAACTATTATCGTCTTATGCCATCTCTTCGAAATGCATCAGAAGCGATGGATGATACAACCACTAGTAATTTATACGAACTCATACAGGCAGGTTTACAATTTGTAGAACAAAATCAAGAAGAACTTTACAATATCGCTAAAAAACTGATAAAGAATAGCTGATTTGGTTGTACATTAAATAAATTGAAATCCTCAAAACCTAGCCTATATTTTTTTGTATATGAATTCAAAACCAAGAACCGATAAAGTGAAGTATCGGTTTATTTTATACGATTAAAAATCTTTTCGACTACTCAAAAGTACCTATCAAATTCTGAAGAAAATTTCTGCTTATCAACGATACACCCCAGTTAGTTCCTAATTGTCGAAGTTAAATAAATT
>CAYNDK010000032.1:0-19167 GCA_964395965.1 uncultured Flavobacterium sp. | reverse complement strand
TCCGTGTTTTGCATGAAAGGATGGATATTCCCAATAAAATTTGAGGTTTGCACTTCCTCCGCGTTAGGGATGGGAGCAAGGTACCCTGCCGCAGCCGTGAGGCAAGGCCGGTACCGCGGACAGCCCGGCGGGAACCGCAACGCCCAAAAAAAAAGCACCCCGAAAGGTGCTTCTGTATTAATTGGTGATGTCGGTATCTTTGAGTTTTTCGTCTTGAATTTTGTTGTTGTGCAACTGGACGGGTTTGCTGGATTTCTTCATTTTTAAGTTCAGGAATTCCACAAACAAGGAGAAGAAAATCGAGAAGTACAAATAGCCTTTGGGGATGCTGTGGACTTCGTTTTCTCCCAAAAATTTGAATCCGGCGAGGTGTGATCCTTCGGCCAACAACATAACGCCGATCAAGATGAGGAAGGATAAGCCGAGGATTTGAATCGTAGGATGCTCGTTAACGAACTTGGATACGGGTCCGGCGAAAATCATCATAATAATAATCGAAATCACTACGGAGAGAATCATAATGATCAAAGCCGCTTCGCCAAAACCTTTGGGTGCGGGTTCGCTACTTACCAATCCCACAGCCGTCAAGATACTGTCAAACGAGAATACGATATTCAACAAGGCAATTTGGATGATTGCAGCCGACAAACTGTTGGAGGCTTTCCCTGTTTCGCCATCTTCAGCACCTTCGAGTTTGTGGTGAATTTCGGTCACCGATTTGTACAAAAGGAACAAACCACCCCCGAAAATAATCAAGCTCTGTCCGGTCACATGTCCCGACAAAAAGCCCCAGTCAAAGTCGTAGATACTTTTTTTCAAGCCCATAACCCAAGTGATTCCGAACAACAGTATGATGCGGAACAACATGGCCAACAGCAATCCGATGCGACGGGCTTTGGGTTGTTCTTCGGCTTTCAGTTTGCCCGAAACGATGGAAAGAAAGACAATGTTGTCAATCCCCAAGATGATTTCTAAAAAGGTTAAAGTTAATAAAGCGACGAGCGCATTGGTTGAAAATAAAACTTCCATGGTAATTTGTCGTATAGTTTAAAGTCGGTTTAACGGTTATTGGTCCAATTTTGTTACAGTTCCCGTCTGTTTTTTGATGTCGCCCACAAACGAATATTCCATAATGTACTGATTGTCTTTGGTTTCGACTATGCGCATACTGATGGCTTTTTTTTCGTCCTGGTTGCGCGGATGTTTTTTCTGAATGATGAGTTCGCAGTCGTTTACCCAACGCACGTTAGCGGTGTCGGTGCGACCGTGGTACGTTTCAATCTGATGCTCGGCGGTGCGCACAAAACGTGTCGTGTCGGTTTTACCGTTGATGGTTTGTACAAATTCAAACGAACCCGTTGTAAAGTCGGTACAGTTGCATTCCGGCATTTTTTGACAGGCCGAAACGGTGAGAAGGATTAAAAAGAAACTAGTTATTTTTTTCATAGTATTTTTTTATTGAGCCCTGCCTATCGGCAGGCAGGTATTCCTGCTGTCCGCGGACTTGCCTACCGGTTGAGGTAGGTCTCACTTCGTAAACTCCGTGAGGATGCCGCTTCCACCTGCCTGCCGGCAGGCAGGTCAGGGCTAGGGGTTATCGATTCATTTCGCCATCCGTGAAATGACGGCGTTGTTTCTCTTGAGCAAATTTATCGGCATTGTATTGCCCGGATTGATTCTTGGGTATTGACAGACTGTCCCAAGCCGTGGATTTCAACATTTTGGCTGCAAAAACGATTTGCCCCACATGATACGGATAATGCGCCAATTGCCGGTTGATGGCTTCCAAAACGGTATGGCCTTCGTTTCGGATGTAAATGAGGGTGTCCAACTGTTCGGGCTCGAGCTGCTGCAAGGCGTTTTCAAAACAGGCCCAACCTGCATTCCAGGCATCGCGGACTTCCGTTGCGGTGGTTAAGTCGTTTTCAAATTCGCTATCGCGGTTCCGCCACGATTTTTCGCCGTCAGTGGTTAAGAAATCAGTCCAACGGGACAGCATATTGCCCGACAAGTGTTTCACGATAATTGCAATCGAATTGCTGTCGTCATTCACTTGCTGAAAGAGTTGCTCGGGTTCGAGTTGCGCCATGGCTTTTTCGCCCAACTGGCGGTAATACGCAAATTGCTTGCGTATACTTTCCAAATAATTGTTAGAGATTGCCATCGAAAAGCGCTTTCATCATCGTTTGTAATCCTTTAAACGCCAAAAACACGGACGTGATGCATATTCCACAACCGATGACTAACACCAAATAATGCCAGTTGGTGTGTTTGTTCATGAAGGCATTGTATATCACACTCGGACCGATGAACATGAGTGGCAATGCCCCGAAGAGGTATTTGAGGCCTTTGGCTAAGAGGTTTTTGTTGGTACTCATTTTTAAAAGTTATGAGTTAGGAATTATGAGTTAGGGAACTCAACATTTAAAATTTATTATTTAAAATTCTCAACAGCCTTTCGCACGCTGCCGTGGGTTAATAGCAATTGGTTGGCGGTTTCATAGTCCACCCCAATTTCGTCCATAATCATGCGCGTGCCGCGGTCAACGAGTTTGGCGTTGCTCAATTGCATATCGACCATTTTGTTGCCTTTGACACGTCCGAGCTGGATCATGGTGGCGGTGGAGAGCATGTTGAGCACCAACTTTTGAGCGGTACCCGCTTTCATGCGACTGCTTCCAGTGACAAATTCGGGTCCGACCACCACTTCCACAGGGAATTGCGCCACCTTGGAGAGCGGACTCCCGGCATTGCAGGTGATGCTTCCCGTTACGATTCCTTTAGCATTACAGGCTTCCAATCCTGAAATGACATAGGGTGTAGTTCCCGAGGCAGCAATGCCTACCACTAAATCATCCAAGCCAATTCCGGCGGCTTCGAGATCTAGCCAGGCTTGGGTCGTGCTGTCTTCGGCATTTTCTACTGCCCGACGAATAGCTTGGTCGCCGCCTGCGATTATACCGTTGACTAATTCATGGGGTACGCCAAAGGTGGGCGGACATTCAGAGGCATCGACGATTCCCAAACGACCCGAAGTTCCCGCACCGATGTAGAACAACCGACCGCCTTTTTTGAGTTGGACAACCGTTTGCGTTACCAAAGCCTCAATTTGCGGCAAGGCTTTTTCTACGGCTAAAGGCACGGTTTTATCTTCGTTATTGATATTCGTAAGCAATTCGTGCACGGACATGTTTTCCAACTGTTCGTAGCGCGAAGATTGCTCTGTAGTTTTGGTAAAACTCATGTTATTTGCACGTATGGTAAGTGATGATTTTTTGAACATCATACACGTTTACCGATTTGTTGAATTGTTTCACAATACTGGGATTTGCCTCACTGGAAACCCAAATTTTCAATTCGGCATCCAAGTCAAACGTTCCGGCGCTTTCAATACTAAAACGGGCAATACTTTTATAGGGAATGGACTTGTATTCCACTTTACTGCCAGTTATTCCTTGTTTTTCTACAAGAATGATTCGTTTGTTGGTGAACAAGAAGGTATCGCGGATGAGTTTGAACCCGATTTCGATGCTTTCGCCATCGACCATTAGTTTGCCGTATTCTTGTTGTAAGCTTTCTAAACTTGCTTCTCCAGCATTGCCTAGTAAGGCTGAAAATAGACCCATTGTATTTGTTTTTATAGAAAGTATAAAAATACAGAATCTACCCTGAAACCCAAGCCGATTTCAAGGAAACTTATTCACGAATGCAGTTGATTTTTTTTATAAAAACAAGGCCAAAACGATCCCCAGAATGATGACCGTAATTTTGGCGATATTAAATTTATGTCCTTCGCTACTTTCAAAGATTATGGTCGAAGAAATGTGGAAAAGAATACCGATGACAACGGCGGTAATTTCGCTGTAATAAGCACCTAAATGGGGTAAAGAAGCTGCCAACCAAGTACCCAGTGGCGTCATGAGCGCAAAGCCCACCATAAAAACGGCTAGGGTATTTTTGGAGAGTCCGGCCTTACTAAAAAATACGGTTAGGATTATGGCGATAGGGAAGTGGTGCACCGCAATGCCCAACGCTAAATCGTGATGATGTCCAACGGGGAATCCTTCCAATAACGCATGCAAACACAAACTGATAAACAAGGACCAGGGCATTTTATGAATATGTCCGTGACCGTGTACATGACCGTGTTCGGCACCTTGGGAGAAAAACTCTAAGACAATTTGGAAAATAATTCCCAACATGATATAGACACCAATATGTTTCACCTCGTTGTGTTCATACACTTCGGGTAATAAATTGATTACCGTCAACGATAGTAAAAACGAACCACTAAACGCCAATAACAACTTCAATTGTTTCTTTTCCTTGGGTTGCAGCCATAGCGCTGTTCCAAAGCCAAGTAACACAGAAAGTAAGGGGAGGATGTAGTCCATTTTTTAGTTTAAAGTTTCAGGTTTCAGGTTTAAAGTTGGTGGAAGCGTTTAAAAAAAGTGTAAGTGTTTAGGAAGTATTATAGTGTATTGGGTGTAGCAGTTTATTGGTTTAAACCCATTTTTTCTTTTCTCTTTCCTCTTTCTTCTTTCCTCTTTTTTCTTGCTTCTTTCTTCTCAGAACTATTTAAAAATCATAATCAAACGCTCACTGGTTTTTTTATAGAACTTTTTTAATTTATAATCACCAAAGATATCCAATAAATAAATGCCGGCGCGTTCCATCATCGCTTGGAAATCTTCAAGGCGAAGGGCTCTAACCTTTTCATAATAACAAAAATCTTGACCTTGATCGTGAAAACGAATTTCCTTGATAATGTATTTTTCATCGGTGTAGCGCTTGATGTGGAAGGTGATGCCGTCAACAGTTTTTTCTTCTTCCGGCACCAAATCATCAATGACTTGTTCGACATTCATAAAGTCGATGACACCAAAACCAAATTCACTTAAACTGTCATGGATGGCGACGAGTGTCTTGTAATTGTCTTCGTCTTCGTCAAAATACCCAAAACTCGTGAACAAGTTGAACACCGCATCAAACTTTGCTTCAAAGGGTTCACGCATATCATGTACTTCAAACCGTAGGTGAAGGTTTTCGTTTTTTGATGCCTCAGCGATACTATTGGCCGAAAGGTCAGCTCCCGTTACATCATAGCCCAACTGACTTAAATAAATGGAATGGCGACCGCGTCCACAGGCGAGGTCCAATACTGTTGCTTTCTCTGGTAAATTTAAATACTGTGTCAAATTATCCATGAACAATTGCGCTTCACGGTAATTTCGTTCTTTATACAAGATATGATAATAAGGAGTATCAAACCAGGAAGCATACCATTGCTCGTCTGCTGTTGGGTGGGATTGTGTATTCAAATCGGACATTTATTCGCTTCAAATCAATTTCGACGTGCAAATTTAGTGTATTTTTGCCCATCAAAATCAAATTAACCCTTTTTTGGGAGGTCTTACTTGTTTTTACCAGTCCGCCCAAATTTAAAACGGTTGTTTATCCGTATGGAAAATTTTAAAATGATTGCCAAAACCCTGTTTGGGTTTGAAGAACTTCTTGCCAAAGAATTACGTGATTTAGGAGCTCAAGATGTTCAAATAGGTACGCGTGCCGTTAGTTTTGCCGGTGATAAGGGATTTATGTATAAAGCCAATTTGGCTTTGCGTACAGCGCTTAAAATTCTAAAACCCATTCATCAGTTTCGTGCTTTTAACGAGCAGGCGTTGTATCAAGGAATCCGACAAGTCAATTGGAGTCAGTACTTAAATACCAATCAAACGTTTGTTGTGGATGTGACCTTGCATTCTGAGAACTTCAAGCATTCGCAATTTGTGGCGTTAAAAACCAAAGATGCCATTGTGGATCAGTTTCGCGAACAAGGAGGTGCACGCCCGAGTATTGACAAAGATCATCCGGATTTGCGCATCAATGTGCATATTGATCGCGAACAAGTATCGGTTGCCTTAGACACTTCTGGGGCTTCATTACACCATCGTGGCTACCGAAGAGTGACGAATATTGCTCCGATCAATGAGGTCTTGGCAGCGGGTATGTTGTTGTTATCCGGTTGGAAAGGCGAATCCGATTTTATGGACCCTATGTGTGGTTCGGGGACACTCTTAGTAGAAGCCGCGATGATTGCCTGTAATATTCCGGCGAATATCAACCGTAAAGAATTTGCTTTTGAAAAATGGTCGGATTGGGACAATGATTTGTTCGACACCATTATCGACAGTTTGATGAAAAAAACGCGCGAGTTTCATTATACCATCAAAGGATTTGATAAAGCGCCCAGTGCGGTAGCCAAAGCACGTGAGAATGTGCAGAACGCCAATTTGGATGACTATGTGCGCATTGAGCAAGCCAACTTTTTTGAAACTGAAAAAGAAACACAGGGGCCACTTCACATGGTTTTCAATCCGCCGTATGGGGAGCGTCTCGAAATTCAATTGGAGCGTTTTTACCGCGAGTTGGGGGACACCCTAAAACAAAGTTATCCCGGAACCGATGCGTGGTTTATTACGGCTAATTTGGAGGGATTAAAGCATGTCGGGTTAAAGCCTTCGCGTAAAATAAAATTGTTTAACGGTAGTTTGGAATCCCGTCTCGTGAAATATGAATTGTATGCGGGAAGTCGACGAACCAAATTCCAAAACACTAATGATCATGAATAAGAAAACAAAAGCCTTACTTTTTAATTTGATTTGTTTTGCCGTACTCTTTATTGGTGCGCGCTATTTGGTCGATCGTTATTTTTGGTACCAAGGGATATGGGTATCCTTAGCAGCCTTTGTAATTACTTTATTACTATCTCCAAAATTTCAAGCTGTTAAAACAGCGCAAGGCGAAAAGTTATTTGTGAGTTGGTTATTCTTAAAAGGCGTGAAGGAAATCAAGTAATTAGACTTTCTTTTTGTTCGCCTTAGCTTGTTCTTTCTCCATTTCTTTTTTCATCTTCGCCTCTTGTTTGGCTATTTTTTCGGCCTCCACTTGTTTAGGATCTTTTACAGTAACTTTAAAAAGGGGAATTGTGTAGGAGAGGGTGTAATTGAAACCTACACCAAATTTACCTCCATAGGTTCGATTGAATCCTGGGATGTATAGACTTTCAAAACTATTTGGCGTCTCATTTGGCGCACTCAATTTGGATTGTGTAATCAAGTAGTTGAGGCGGAGGCTGAATCCCATGTAAAAATTTTTAAACATTTCAGCTTTAACACCTGCAACAACTTCAGTCCAATGAGCAGTTAGTCCATTGAATTCCAAGTTTTTTGCAATAACTGGTGTTGGGAAATAACTGTTTGGGTAATAAATCGTATACGAATTTAAGGTTTGGCTGTAGGTACTGAATCCATAGCGCAATCCGATGTAGATTTGATTGTTCATCCCCGTCCAGTTTTCATAGCCGTTAAAATCAAACCCTAGACGCAAGTAACTTCCGTTGGTAGTGAAGTTCAACTTATCCTCTTGTACCGTTTTCTTCTCATTCCCTAATTCAACCGCAACATAATGTTTTCGTGTAACCGGAAAATCCCCGACGATTTCTAGTCCGCGGTAGTTGCTATCAAATGCTGAGCGACTTAACTTAAATAAATCAACGCCTACCCGTAATCCAAAGGGGACTTTTTTGGGCGCAACAGTATCTTTTTTGACTGTTAGGGTGTCTTTTGTGGTGATTTGTGCTTGTGCCTTTCCCAAGAAAATGAGGCACAAAGCGCCACTAAAAATAGAGTTTAAGATGGACTTCATTTTCGTTGGTTATTTCATTTTGTTCAATAGTATAGCTGCTAACCCAAGGTGTATCTGCAGGTGTAGTATCGCCAATGGTTGCGCCGTTGGTAGTGTTTAATACAAAATTCATTTTATAACCACAGGCTCTAGAAACGTATTGTGTAGTACGTGTATAATTGAGCGTAAGGATATCAATGTTGTCATTTGTACTATCTGTATCGGCACCGTTTTGTATGAATTCAAATTGAGTAAACTCACCACTCGTGTCTATTGGAACGTAGATTTTGCTCACAGCATTAAAGGTAATGGTTCCCGACATTCCGGTAGCTCTCAATAATAGATTGCTCACATTTTTAGTAGTTGTTGGATCGGCTGCATCATAACATTCGATAACTAATCGAGGTGTTGTGGTGGTTTCGCCACTACAAATGTCGTCTTTCTCGCAGCCCGAGAGTGCCAAAACAACAGCCAGTAAACTTAATTTGATTAAACGCATGGTTTTCAATTATCGCAATTCCAAAAGTACAACATTTTCCACATGATGCGTTTGTGGGAACATGTCCACAGGACGCACACGGGTTACTTTATATTTCTCGTCCATTAAGGCTAAATCACGGGCTTGTGTAGCCGAGTTGCAACTCACATACACAACTCTTTGGGGCGCAATACGTAAAATTTGTTCTACCACATCTTTATGCATTCCGTCGCGTGGTGGGTCGGTGATGATCACATCCGGAGTGCCGTGTTGAGCGATAAACGCTTCATTAAACACATTTTTCATATCACCAACAAAGAACTCACAATTGGTGATGTTGTTGCGTTTGGCATTTTCTTTAGCGTCAGCAATGGCTTCAGGAACGGCTTCTACACCAATTACTTTTTTTGCTTTTTTCGAAACAAATTGGGCAATGGTTCCTGTTCCTGTATATAAATCGTAGACCACTTCATTTCCAGTTAATTCAGCAAAATCACGGGTAATGGCATACAATTCATAAGCTTGTTCTGAATTGGTTTGGTAAAAGGATTTGGCATTAATGCTAAAGTGAAGTCCTTCCATCTCTTCCAAAATGTAATCACGGCCTTTGAATAGAACAATGTCTTGATCGTACAAGGTGTCGTTGGCTTTTTGGTTGATGACGTATTGCAACGAGGTGATTTGAGGAAAGGTCTCCGCTAAATAGTTCATCACCAATTCGCGTTCTTCTTTGTTGTCGTCAAAAAACTGAATCAACACCATGATTTCTCCAGTTGAAGCAGTACGAATCATCAACGTTCGCAACAAGCCACCGTGGTTGCGGGCATCAAAGAACGATAAGTTGTTGGCGTTCGCAAATTCTTTAATTCCGTTGCGAATGGCATTGGACGGATCGGCTTGTAACCAACATTTTTCGATATCAAGAATTTTGTCCCACATTTTAGGGATGTGGAAACCTAGTGCGTTTTGGTTGTCAAAAGTAGCATCCGATTGGATTTCTGCTTCGGTCAACCAACGGGCATTGGAGAAACCAAATTCCATTTTATTGCGGTAGAAGAACTGTTCTTTGGATCCTAAAATAGGTTCAAATTCTGGGAGTTCAATTTTACCAATGCGTTTTAGGTTGTTGTAAACTTCATTGTGTTTGTACACCAATTGCTGGCTGTAACTCATGTTTTGCCATTTACATCCCCCACACACACCAAAATGTTGGCACACGGGTTCGACACGGTGTTCCGAATACTGGTGAAAGCGAATGGCTTTTCCTTCGTAATAGGCTTTGCGCTTGCGGAAGGTTTGCACATCTACCACATCACCGGGTACCACATTGGGTAAAAAGATTACTTTTCCATCTGGCGCTTTGGCCACCGAAACTCCTTTGGCTCCGGCATCTAAGACTTCCACGTTTTCAAAAACAACGCGGTCATTTCTACGTTTTCCCATGGCGCAAAAATACAGTATTGCATGGGATTGGACGAAAAAATGTTTATTTTTAAAACAGATTTAGCAAAATCAAATTAAATCCAACGTACACATGATTCATTTGGCATTATTACGCGGAATAAATGTCTCGGGACAAAAACTCATTAAAATGGACGATTTAAAGCGCTGTTTGGAAGGTGTTGGATTTGGAAATGTGCGCACCTACATCCAATCAGGGAATGTGTTTGTGCAAACGCCTGAAACGGATCCTGGAGTTGTAGCAGGGCAAATTCGCAATGCAATATTGAACTCGTTTGGCTTTGATGTCCCCGTTTTTGTTATTGGTAAAGACGATTTAGAAGCCTGTGTGGAGCGGAATTTGTTTTTGCAGGAAGAAGGAGTGGACTTGAAAAAGTTATACGTGTCGTTCATTTCTACGGAAGTTCCCGATCAAATGATTACCCAACTGAACCTGAATTTCATCGAGCCCGACAAGATCCAACTCGATGGTCGTCGGATTTATTTAAAGTACCACAGTTCGCCTGCTCAAACCAAATTGGACAACAAATGGATTGAAAAAAGCATGAATGTAGTTTCGACTACTCGCAATTGGAATACCGTCACGAAGCTTTTAGGTTTATTTTAAGGTCGAATTTACCGCTTTGAAAGTTGGAATACGTAACTTTGAGTATAAATTCAATGTTATGAAAAAACACCACGAAATTGAGAGTATTCTTGAGTTAGAAGAAACGAATGACAACCGCACCTTTGGGCAACGTGTAGCGGATAAAGTTGCTGATTTTGGTGGGAGTTGGACCTTCATCATTTCTTTTATGGTATTTCTATTGTTGTGGATTGCCTTCAATGTGTTTTGGCTGAACAACAAAGGGTTTGATCCATATCCCTTTATTTTATTGAATTTGATCTTATCGTGTATTGCGGCTTTACAAGCACCCATTATCATGATGAGTCAAAACCGTCAGGAGGAAAAAGACCGTGAACGGGCCAAAAAAGATTTTGTGATAAACTTAAAAGCCGAACAGGAAATTCGCGTGTTGCAGCAAAAATTAGATCATATTCTCAAACACCAACACGAAGAATTGATGGCAATACAGCAACAGCAATTGCATTTGATGGAACAATTACTTCGCGAACAAGGAAAGCAATAATTATTCAAAGATTACTGCAAGTCATTTGTTTTATTGTATTGGTTTACATTTTTTTACTGCTATTTTATAATGACTATTTATTGTGGGAGTAAAGGGTAACGCAATCGATTGAGAATTTTATTGCGTACTGTTTTTTAATTCGCTGAATTGTGTAGTTTTGTGGAAGTTTACGGATGATTTCTCTCCATAAGAAGGAATTAAGGAGTTTCTTTTTTTATTAAAATTTCAAACATGATTAGCGAAAAATTACGCTCTCAGGAGGCTATCGAACTGGAGGATAAATACGGTGCACATAATTATCACCCTTTGCCTGTGGTGTTGAGCCGTGGTGAAGGGGTGTATGTATGGGATGCTGAAGGGAAGCAATACTATGATTTTCTATCGGCTTATTCAGCAGTAAACCAAGGGCATTGTCATCCTAAAATTGTGGGTGCTATGGTTAATCAAGCGCAAACATTGACGTTAACTTCCCGAGCTTTTTATAACGACCAATTAGGGGTTTATGAACAGTACATTACCCGTTATTTTGGATTTGATAAAGTGCTTCCAATGAATACAGGGGCTGAAGCTGTAGAAACGGCTTTAAAACTTTGCCGTAAATGGGCGTATGAGGAAAAGGGTATTGCTGAAAATGAAGCGCAAATCATTGTTTGTGAAGGAAATTTTCACGGAAGAACCACCACTATTATCTCGTTTTCCAATGATGAGAATGCGCGAAAGAATTTCGGGCCGTATACAGCAGGATTTATAAAAATACCTTACGATGACACCGAAGCTTTGGAAAATGCGCTTAAATCGTCTAAAAATATCGCTGGTTTTCTTGTGGAGCCTATACAAGGGGAAGCAGGAGTTTATGTTCCTTCAGAAGATTTCTTAGCCAAAGCACGGGCTTTGTGTACCGCGCACAACGTACTCTTTATTGCTGATGAAGTGCAAACCGGAATCGCACGCACAGGTTCGTTGTTGGCGGTTTGTGGTAATTGCACCTGCGAGAAGTCGTGTGAAAAGCAACCGACCTATGTTCAACCGGATATATTAATTTTAGGAAAAGCCTTGTCGGGTGGGGCATATCCCGTGTCGGCGGTTTTGGCCAATGATGCTATTATGCATGTGATTCGTCCTGGACAACACGGTTCGACCTTTGGTGGCAATCCTGTAGCTGCTGCAACAGCTATTGCGGCTTTAGAAGTTGTGGAAGAAGAAGGGTTGTCGGTTAATGCCCGTCGTTTGGGTCAGTTGTTCCGTGACCTGCTAAACGATTATGTGGCTCAAAGTAACGTTGTGACACTTGTACGTGGGAAAGGGTTATTGAATGCGATTGTGATCAATGACACGGAAGAAAGTGAAACTGCTTGGAACATTTGTGTACGGTTGGCTGAAAACGGATTGTTGGCCAAGCCTACTCATGGAAACATCATCCGTTTTGCTCCACCTTTGGTGATGACTGAGGAGCAATTGCGCGACTGTGTAGCAATTATAATTAAAACTTTAAGAGAATTTGAATAAATAACTGGTTATCAAAAAAAAGCCGTCTAGTGATAGACGGCTTTTTTTGTGGTTAACGGTTGCCAAAAATGGCTTGTATACGTCGTTGAATCATCTCTTCGTTCTGCATGTTTTCGGGACCGATTTTAATGATAATCCAGATATAAAATATCAGGGAGATAACCCCTAATACGAGTCCGATAATTGACAACACTTTTCCGATTTTGTGTGTCGTAACGTTGTCGTAAACCTCAGGGTTTTCGCGTAGGCGTTTTGCGTCTTTGAGACTTAGGATTAAGCCGACAACTCCAAAGAGCATGGCGAAAATGCCATAGCAGCAAAAGGTAAGGAAGGCTAAAATCCCCAAAACAAGGGAGACGGTGGCATTGGGTAATTGTTGTTTTTCCATAGGGATAAGGTTTAAAAAAAGAGATCTTTCATTTTAATTAGATAGGCAATCAGAATGATGGCTGCATTGGCTAGAGCTGTCATGATTACATAACGCCCGTTTTTTGATGTGGGTTTAAAGGTAAATTTTATCACTACTGCTGCTAAGAGTATTAGGCTGTAAATAGCGGGATACATCATAAAAGCATCAATAAATCGGCCTTGACTGAGTAGGTAAATGGAGCGTTGGAGTCCACATCCCATGCAATCAAAACCAAAAGTTTGTTTAAATAAACAAGGTAACATATGTTCTTCCACGGCGAATAGTTTTTGCAATTTTACAAAATATCGGTTATCAACACGATGGGTAAGGGTGTTTTTTTATTTTTGGAAGCTTAATCAAAAAAAGATGAAAAAAGGATTATTACCCTTGCTTTTGGTTTCGGCTGGAATAGCTTTGTATGAGCAAAGTTTGGCCCATCCCAATTATTATTTGATGGGTGCGGCGGGAGTGATTTTTGTGTATTGTATGGCTAAATTATCAGCTAAAATTCCACCAAAAAAAGAAGACGATGGCAATGAATAAATTTGAAATAGGGGATAGAGTAGCGGTACTTGACGATGCGATTTCTGGTGTGGTCGTTCAAGTGAAAAATGATCAAATTTCGATCCAAACGGATGATGATTTTATGATGACATTTTTTGTCAACGAATTGGTTAAAGAAAACAATACCAACGACTTGGATTACTTTAGTAAAAGTGATGCGTCACATAAGATAAAAATTGACACAACACCCACTCGTGCACAAAAAAACTTCACATTTAAGTCGGATAAACGCGATAAAGGCGCTCCCGAATTTGATTTGCATATTGAAAAATTGGTGAAGAATTTTCGAGGAATGTCCAATTTTGATATCCTTACCATCCAACTTGAAACGGCCCAACGGCATGTCGAGTTTGCCCTTAAAAATCGCATTCCAAAAATCGTTTTGATTCATGGTGTGGGTGAAGGTATTTTGAAAACGGAATTGGAGTTTTTGTTGCGCAAATATCCTCAGGTAACTTTTCAAGAAGCCAATTATCAGAAATACGGCATGGGTGCCACGGAAATCTATTTTCAACAAAACTCAAAATAATCGTACTTTTGTGACGCTGAACAATAATCATGAATAGAGTTTATTTAGACAATGCGGCTACCACCCCCATGCGACCCGAGGTAATCGATCATATGGTGCAGGTGATGCAAGCCGAATATGGCAATGCGTCTTCCACCCATAGTTATGGACGTAGTGCAAAAACCATTTTAGAAACCGCTCGCAAATCGATTGCTAAGATTATGGGTTGTGAAGCCCGCGAGTTAATCTTCACCTCTAATGCTACGGAAGCGACAAATTTAATCTTGACGAGTGCGGTATGCGATTTGGGTGTGCAACGCATTATCACGTCACGGATGGAGCATCATGCGACTTTGTATACCGTAGCGAAGTTGGTGCAAGATAAAGGCGTAGAAGCCGTCTATTTGCCTGCTAATGCCGATGGAACAGTTGATGTTTCTGAACTTGATACACTGTTGGCGGATGGAAAACCTACTTTGGTGACTTTAATGCATGTGAATAATGAAACCGGTGCTTTGTTGGATATCGTGAAAGTGGGCACAATTTGTCGCGCACACAAGGCGTTGTTTCATTGTGATACTGTACAATCGGTGGGGAAATGGGCGTTGCCGTTGCACGACTTACCCGTTGACTTTGCCGTAGCCAGTGCGCATAAGTTCCATGGTCCGAAGGGCGTTGGGTTTGCGTACATTTCCAAAAATGTGGTGATTAAGCCTATAATTGTGGGCGGTGAGCAAGAGAAAGGCTTGCGTGCCGGTACGGAAGCAGTACATCAAATTGCAGGTATGGCCAAGGCGTTGGAGTTGGATGCTATCGATCTCGAGCACGACCAAAACTACATTGCTTGCTTGAAAGACTATTGCTGGGAGCAATTGCAATTGGCATTTCCGGGGATAAAAACCAATGGCGAACATACGTTTTACAATATTTTGAACGTGACCTTACCGATGAGTGAGGAAAAAGCGGCCATGATTTTGTTTAATTTAGATATGAAAGGCATAGCTGTATCGCGCGGTAGTGCATGTCAAAGTGGGAGTTCGAAGCCCTCACATGTCTTAGCCCAATTTGTTGCTGAAGAAGATTTAAAACGGCCAGCGCTGCGGATATCGTTTAGTCGGTTCAATACCAAAGCCGATATCGATGCCTTGCTCGATGCGTTGAAAGGAATATAAAAAAAAACCGGAGTAATTTACACTCCGGTTTTTTTATAGGCGATTTTGAAATAAATCAGTGTGGCTATAAGAAAAGGAATTTGCATCACCACCATTTTTCCTTGATGGCTGATCGCTCCTACAAACCCTAGAAAGAGCACGAGAACAGCGAGCAAACTCACCGTAAGCGTATTTATTTTTCGGTTCCAGCGGCGGTTAAAGGCATGCATGAGCAGCAAGACTTGTCCGATTAAACCCGTGAGGATGAGTGGATGGGACAGACTATCTATCCATGATTTTCCTGTACTGAAAATGGTGTATTCCAGTTGTGGGATGCTTAGAATTTCATTTTTCCAGACGATACCGCAGCATTGAAAGCAAAGGAACAAGGCGATGTTGATGTAGTGAATGGGGCGGGTGATGGGTCGTGTTGCAAAAATGGACATGGTGCCGGATTTGTTTTAAGGTAAAGGGTTGCGTTAAAGGTACGAATTACCTTGAAGTAATCACTAGGTGATGGATACACGAATCGGCCCTGATGGCAGTGGAAAGCCCGGAGGGGAAGGGCCGTTGTTTTTTTGAGGTACGGTAGGGCGACCTTGGGAGCCTGTACCGTGCCCAAAAAACAGAGCCTAACCCGAGGACTTGCAACGGACAGCAGGAGTAGCCGCATAAAAAAAACCGTTCGGGTGAACGGTTTTTTAGTATACAGTTTTTCAGTAAATAGTGATCAGTATTCAGTAAACAGTGATCAGTTGGGTAAGACTTTGGAGCTCAGGGGCTCGGTGTCTTAGCCGCTTTTTACATGTGAATCACTTCGCCATAGGCATCGGCAACGGCTTCCATTACCGCTTCACTCATCGTTGGGTGAGGGTGAACGGCTTTTAGGATTTCGTGTCCGGTGGTTTCTAGTTTGCGCGCTACAACGGCCTCAGCAATCATGTCGGTTACGCCAGCACCAATCATGTGGCAGCCTAACCATTCGCCGTATTTGGCATCGAAGATTACTTTTACGAATCCGTCGGGTGTTCCAGCCGCTTTGGCTTTACCAGAAGCGGTGAACGGGAATTTCCCTACTTTGATTTCGTAGCCTTTTTCTTTGGCTGCTTTTTCGGTAAGTCCCACAGACGCAATCTCTGGCGTAGCATAGGTACAACCAGGGATATTTCCATAATCCAACGGTTCTACGTGCATACCTGCGATTTTCTCTACACACAAGATACCTTCTGCAGATGCTACGTGTGCAAGGGCTTGACCTGGTGTTACGTCACCGATGGCATAGTAGCCGGGTACGTTGGTTTGGTAGTAGCTATTCACTAAGATTTTATCACGATCGGTAGCGATACCGGTCTCTTCTAATCCGATGTTTTCGATATTGGTTTTGATTCCGACTGCTGACAATACGATATCGGCTTCCAACACTTCTTCGCCTTTTGCGGTTTTTACGAAGGCTTTTACGCCATTTCCTGTAGTATCAACACGTTCAACCGACGCATTGGTCATGATGTTGATGCCTGATTTTTTCAAGGAACGCTCGAATTGTTTGGAGATATCCTCGTCTTCCACAGGAACGATATTCGGCATGAACTCCACGATGGTCACTTCTGTTCCCATAGCGTTGTAGAAATGCGCAAATTCTACTCCGATAGCTCCTGAACCTACAACGATCATTTTCTTCGGTTGTTCTGGAAGCGTCATCGCTTGGCGGTACCCGATGATTTTTTTACCGTCTTGTGGCAAATTGGGTAATTCACGGGAACGTGCTCCTGTTGCGATGATGATGTGATCTGCGCTATATTCAGTCACTTTACCGTCGGCTGCAGTTACATCTACCTTTTTACCGGGTTTGATTTTACCAAATCCGTCGATGATATCGATTTTATTTTTCTTCATCAGGAATTGTACCCCTTTGCTCATGCCTTCGGCTACGGAGCGCGAGCGGGCGATTACAGCATTGAAGTCTTTATCAAATTCCTTTACGGTGAGACCGTAATCTGAAGCATGTTTTAAATAGTCGAATACTTGGGCTGATTTTAATAAGGCTTTGGTTGGGATACATCCCCAGTTTAAGCAGATTCCGCCTAAGTTTTCTTTTTCTACTACGGCTACTTTGAAGCCTAATTGTGAAGCACGAATGGCTGTTACATAACCGCCGGGTCCACTTCCTAAAACAATAATATCGTATTTCATTGTAAAAAAGGTATTTCTATTTGTGTGGGACGTTTTATTATCCGGATGCGAATTTACGGAATTTTTTTTTGTTTCAGGTTTCAGGTTTCAAGTTTCAGGTTTCAAGTTTCTCCCGAAATTTCGGGATCAAGTTGAATTCTAGTACAATCATGTTTGGAATTTCTCAGAAGCTTAGTGGCTTAGAATCTCAGGAGCTTATAAAAGTTTCAGGTTTCAGGTTTCAAGTTTAAAGTTGTTGAACGCCGGAAGTGCTGACGCAGTTTTCAGTCGCAGTCGCAGTGAGCAGAGGGTGTAGAAGTGTAATAGGTTTAAGAGTTTAGAACATGCAGTGATTGTAAGATGTATTTCTTTTTTCTTGCTTCTTTTTTCTTAACTCTTTTTTAACCGCAAAGGAGCAAAGTGAGCGCAAAGTTCGCGAAGTTTTAAGTATATAAAGGCGCTGTGTTATTGACTCATTGGCTTATTGCCTCATTGGCACATTGACACATTGACACATTGACTCATTATCAATTCAGTAACTATTTTGTTCGGAGTTTGTTCGGAAGTTGTTCGGAAGTTGTTCGGAAGCTGTTGCGTAATTGCCCCTGTTTACCGAAGCGCTATCGAAGAAAGTCCGAACAAAACCAAAACAAAACCCCTTCTTCTTCGGGAAAATTATGTCAGGAGACGTCAATTTACGTCAAATCCGGTCAATAGGCGTCAAAAGCAGTCATAATACCTTGATTGCTTGCGGGTTAGCGTAATGTTTTGTAGTTTTGGGTTTTTATACGCCACGTTTATGAAATGGAACGCCAAGAAAATTGTCCACAAAGGGACAGCCCGATTGGGTATTTATTTTGAGAAAAATCCTGAATTGATTGCGGAAATGAAGTCGATCCCTGACGCACGTTGGAGTGCGAGTTTTGGGTGTTGGCATGTGCCGGATACTTTTGAGAATCGGATGTATTTTAATGTGGCTCTAGATCCTGTTCGTTTACCCAATGCGGAGGCGCAGCATTATTTGGAGCGGTACAAGCGGTATTTGCAATCGAAGCGGTACAGTGCGAGTACGGTCTCGACTTATTTTGATGCCATGCGGGTTTTTTTTGTGTTTTTTCGGGAGAAGTCGGTTCTCGCGATTTCCAACGATGATGTGATTCAGTTCAACAACGATTATATTTTGGCGCAAAAGTTATCGGCGTCGTACCAGAATCAGATGGTGAATGCGATCAAGTTGTTTTATGAGATTGAGCGGGGGATGGCGTTGGATATTGAGAAGATCCATCGGCCGAAGCGGGAGAAGAAGTTGCCCAATGTGTTGAGTAAGGAGGAGGTAAAGCAGTTGTTGGAGGCTTCAACGAATATGAAGCATCGGGTGATTTTGAGTTTGATTTATTCATGCGGGTTGCGGTGTGGGGAAGTGTTGAAGTTGCAACCGGTGCATATTGATTCGCAGCGGAATGTAATTTTTATTCAGCAGGCGAAGGGGAAAAAGGACCGGATTGTGCCGTTGAGTCCGCGAATATTAGAATTGTTGCGCGAGTACTACCGGTATTACAAGCCGAAGGTCTATTTGTTTGAGGGGCAAACGCCAGGTGAGCCCTATTCGGATCGCAGTTTACAAAGTGTTTTAAAGCAATCGTTGGCGAAGACAAACATTCAGAAACCGGTGACATTGCATTGGTTGCGGCACAGTTATGCTACGCATTTGTTGGAGAACGGTACGGATTTGCGGTACATACAGGAGTTGTTGGGGCACAATAGCAGTAAGACGACAGAGATTTACACACATGTGAGTACGAAAAGTATCCAAAATATCAAGAGTCCGTTTGATGATTTATAAAAAAGTACTACATTTATACTTTCTGATTGATTTGTACTTATCCGCCGAAATTTTAGGGTCATAGTATGAATTCTTCAGGGGTATAAACGAGTTGGTGGCAAGCTTTTTCTCCAACAAATGAAAATTAATTCAAATACAGCTTAATGAATAAAATTTTATTGATGTTTTTTTTCTTGACTTGTTTTAATTCAAATTCTCAAAAACTTGAAAATATTTTTTATAAAGTTCTGAGGCGTTATTCAGGTCTGCGACCAGGGTAGAT